>JBDTNF010000195.1:0-16996 GCA_039933875.1 Flavobacteriales bacterium
GCAACCCACTTAGCGGCGGCGATGGGTACAACATCAATTGCCAGTGCGTGGGTGCCTTCACCACGGACTGCGCCGGTGTTCCCGGTGGCCCCGCACAACCCGGCACGCCATGCAACGATGGCAACTCCGCCACGGGCAACGATGTCTATGGCTTGAACTGCGCCTGCGCCGGTCTGCCCTTCGATTGTGCCGGAACCCCGGGTGGGACTCAAACACCCGGCACGCCTTGCGATGATGGCAACCCCGACAGCAGCAATGACACCTTCACCGCCAACTGCGGGTGCACCGGCGTGCTGCCGAACGACTGCGCTGGTGTGCCCGGTGGCACCGCGCAACCCGGCACGGCTTG
Source organism: Flavobacteriales bacterium (assembly GCA_039933875.1). GTDB lineage: Bacteria > Bacteroidota > Bacteroidia > Flavobacteriales_F > PHOS-HE28 > PHOS-HE28. The sequence continues at coordinate 350 of JBDTNF010000195.1, forward strand.
CGATGACAACGATGCGGCAACAGGCAATGACGTGTACAATGCATTCTGCACCTGCGCAGGCCAGCTGATCGATTGTGATGGCGTGACCGGTGGCTTCGCGTTGCCAGGCTTCCCCTGCGATGATGCCAATGCTAGCACGGGTGGCGATGCGTGGGACAACAACTGCCAGTGCGCGGGCCTGTTGATCGATTGCGCGGGCCAGCCCGGTGGAACAGCGACGGTCGGCACCGCATGTGACGATGGCGACGCTGATACCGGCAACGACATGTATAACGCCAACTGCATCTGCGCGGGAACACTCGTAAGCGATTGTGAAGGCACGCTGGGTGGTCCTGCCCAGCCGGGAACAGCTTGCGATGATGGCAATGCGGATACGGGCAACGATGTGTACACCGCCAACTGCACATGCGCCGGACAACTGATCGACTGCGAAGGCACGATCGGTGGCTCCGTATTGCCTGGCACCACTTGCGATGATGGCGACGCGTGCACGGTGAACGACCTACGCGATGCCAGCTGCACATGCAGCGGCACCGCGATCAGCATGGGTGCCGTTTCCGGTGCCGCCATCGTTCTCGGCAACACCACCAACGCCTACGTGGTGACACCCGTACCCAACGCCACCAGCTACACGTGGGCCCTGCCCAACGGTTGGACCACGAGCGACAACTCCGCCTTCGTGCTTGTGGCCGATGCGAACAACGTTGCAGGTGATGTCGAACTCTGCGTCACAGCCACCGTCGGTGCGTGCGAGCTCACCAGCTGCATCACGATCACCGTGGACTTCAACACGGGCATGACCACGGAGGTGAACGACAACGAATGGCTCACCGTGCAGCCGAACCCTTCGAACGGCTTGTTCCAACTGCGCCCTTCCACCACAGACGCCACAACGATCAGCATCAGCGTGCATAACGGCTTGGGTCAGGATGTACTTGCTCCGTTCAGTGTGGCCGGTCAACACTCCATCGACATGGACCTAAGCGCTGTGGCTCCCGGCGCATACTACCTGCTCGCCACGCGCAACGGTGAGCAGCAGGTTATCAAGATCATGGTGCAGCGCTGATCTTCCAAGCACTGTACTTGAGGGTGGGTCTTCGCAAGAAGGCCCACCCTGTTCGTTCCGGCTGTTCCATCGTGCAGCACAACCCCGAACAGGTGTTCCACAAGGCACTGGCTGGAATGAATTTCGTTCCTTGTAGGTGTTACGAGCACGAGTTGTCCCGTCCGATAGCTCATGACCTTACCACCCACAATGAAGAGCATCGCCCTATTGACCCTCGGCCTCGCACTGCTGCAAGCTGCACCTGCGCATGCCCAAACCATGGAAGCCCTGCTGCCCAAGATCGCGGCAGAGAAGAACGACAGCGCGCGCTTCTACCTCGCCTTCAGCGGGCTCACCACCTCCGAAACGAATCCGGTGGATGACATGCACAACGCCGACGTACTGCTCGTGCACGGGCAGCTGACCGGTGACAAGTTGAGCCAGGTGCAAGGGCTGGCCTGCCTGGGCTATGACTACCGTGCCTTTGGAAATACGACGAAGAGCCTGGAGTATGACCTGAAGGCCAAGGCTGTCGCCGAAGAGAGCGGGGATCCGCGCTTGCTCTCATGTGCGTACACCGTTCTGTCCGCGAATTACCTGGACCTGCACGAATACCCCACAGCCATCGAATACGGTCGTAAAGCTTTGGAGAACGCAGCCAAGCATGAGGTGAACTTGTTCTCCATCGTCGGCAACCTTCTCCTGGGAGAGATCTACCTGGCCGACGGAAAACTGGACTCCGCGTTGATGTATACCCAGAAGTCGTACGAACTCTCCATGAGCAGCGGGATCCCGTATTCCCTCGGGGAGATCTATGTGCAGTTGGGCCATATCCAGGCCCGGCTGAAGAACCCAGCGCTCGCGCGTTCTTATTTCGACATGGCGTTGGAGACAGGGCGCAAGATCGATTCACCGAAGTTCATCAACATCGCCTACGCCGCGTTGGCGGAACTGCATGCCGACGCCGGACAGCCCGACTCCGCGATCGTGTACGCCAGGCAGGCGATCGCCGCCGTGCAAGGCACACCCTTCGCCACCATGGTGATGAAGCCCGCGCAACTGCTCACCGAGCTTTATCGCACCAGCCGTGTGGACAGCGCCTTCAAGTATTCAGAGATGTACAAGGCAGCGGACGACAGCCTCTACAACATCAAAGCGATCCAACAAACGCAGCTCATGACCTTCGAGGAGGAGGCCCGGCAACAACAGCTGACCGTGATACACGCGGAAGAAGAGGAGGCGCGCTCGAACAACATCCAAATGGCGCTCATCGCCCTGGGCATCGTCGTGTTCATCCTGGCCTTCCTCATCTTCAGCCGCAGCTACGTGGCCAGCGCGAAGGCGATCTCCTTCCTGTGCGTAGTGGCGCTGCTCATCGTCTTTGAATTCCTCAACCTCCTGTTGCACCCGATCATCGGGAGCATCACGCATCACTCCCCGATCTTCACGCTGCTGGCCTTGGTGTGCATCGCGGCGCTCCTGATACCGCTGCACCACCGGCTGGAGAAGTGGGCCAAGAAGCTGCTTGTGGAGAAGAACACGGACATACGGCTGGCCAAGGCGAAGAAGACCGTCGAGGAGTTGGAGGCGCGGGCGGATGCGCCTGCGGCGTGAGCGGCCAGTAGCCAGCCGTCAGCGGCAAAATGCCTGCTTCGTCCCGGTCCGCAACGGGAGTGGGCAGTACTTGACTGGTATCGGGGTGTTAACGCTCATGTTCCCAACGTGCGCTCTCGGCAGCGGGAGTGAAGCCCCACCGGACATCGGCGCGCTAGCAAGGCTATCCGGAGCGATCACGGTTCCTGCTTCCACAAGTCAGGCGAATGGACCCTGATCTGCACTCCTCGTTCTGGAACAACGACAGGAACCTGAACAAGCAGTCGTTCGCCTTGGCTGAGCCGCAGGATACGGTACCCGATAGGTTGGATCCGATCCCCATTCCAGCCCCCAACGAAACACCCCCTGACCGATGAAGAAGAACAACAACCTCCCACCAAGCAAGAACCCGACAATGCCCGATGAAGCAGGTATCGAAGTAGATGGCGCTTATGTGCCGAACCACGCGAGCGCAAGTGAACGGAAGGTATTGGAGGATGGTGAGGAGCATGCCGGAACGGAGGAAGCGTTGACGTTGGGCAAGCCGGAGGTTCCGGAAATCACCGACTTGGAAGCGCTGGCTGATGAGGACGTATTGCCCGTCGGCATCCAGACCGGTCAGACCGCGCGCGGAGCGTATTCCACCGACCAGAGCACTGGCGCAGGTGGTTATCGCGATCATCGCGCGGAGCAGTTCGGCACCGATGAAGTGGCGCAACCGGGCAACGATGAAGGCCGCGAACCGGATGCGCTCGACAAAGGCTATTGAGCGGCCGCCTTATTGATAGCCACTTCTTCCGCTGAACTTGCTATCCAACGAGAAAGCCCGGACAGATCGTCCGGGCTTTGCCGTGGAAACCAATGCGTAACCAGGCTCCTCCTCACTTCGCCGCCTGTGCGTGCGCCTCCACGAACCAGAGCCACTTGTCGATGCCGCGCGAGACCTCGGTGAAGATGTCCGCCGTATCGGCGTCGTCCTGTTCTTCCGCCTCATTGATGCTGGCGCGCACTTCATGTCCGAACGCTGATAGTGCCATAGAGACCGCGTTCACATGTGAAGGACCATCCGCAATGTCCTGCGGGTATTCTGCCAGCTGCGTGCGTTGGGTTGCGATGCGCACCGTGCCTTCCGCGACCCCGCCGAGTTGCACGGCGCGTTCCGCGATCGTGTCCACATAGTCGCCTGTGGCTTCGTGGATCTTGTCGAACAATTCGTGTAGGCCGATGAAGTTGGGACCTTTCACGTTCCAATGCGCCTGCTTCATCTGCATGTGCAGGTCCACCGCATCGGCCAGGCGCGCATTCAACAGTTCGATCACCTGCACGCGTGACTTCTGCGGCAGGTCGTTCCCGGTCTTGTAGAGTTTCGGTTCTTCGACGGAGACGCGCGCCGTTCTGCTGGCCATCGTGGTAGCCTTCCGGGCTGTGGCTCTCTTCGCATTCGCGGTCTTCTTGGCTGCGGCGGCCTTGACCGCTTTCTTCTTCGACTTTTTCATGTGTGGAGTATTGGTTCGTTCAATTGTTGATCGTTGGCAGCCATCGTTGGTCCGTCAGCTGGAGCTTTTCCGTGTCGTATCCGTTGGCTTCGATCCGTGATAGGATGTCGACATATACTTCCCTCGGTATTCGTGGACTGCGCGAAAGGATCCAGAGGTACTTCCTGTTCGGATGGCCCACCACGGCGTAGCTGTAGTCATTGGCCAGGTCGATGATCCAGTACTTGCCTTTGAATGGCCAGAAGAACTGGACCTTCAACTTGGCGTTGCCGGACCCTTCCACTGCGAACACCTTGCCTTTGATCGAGGACAACGGCCCATTCACACTGTCGCGGTTGCAACGGTTCTCCACGATCATGTAGCCCTTGTCGTTCGGTGTATAGGTGGCGGTGGTGCAGTGACATCCTTTTTGGAAGCGCTGCGGGTAGGAAGCGATCTCGTACCACGTGCCCGCATATCGGTCCAGGTGAACGATGGGAACGGTGGCCAAGGGTTGCGTGCTAGCGGTGTAGGGCATGATGCTGAAAAGGAGAAATGGGAGGAATGACGTTCTCATGGTGCATGGCCCTATGCACGGACAGAAATGCCGGGAGGACATTCCTCCCGGCATGTTCCTGTTCAGTCGATCATGGCGTAGCTGTAGTCCACGATCAGGTCGTTCTGCACATTCCAGATACCCGGCGTGCTCCAAACGATGCGGCTCACTTCGTCCTTCTGGTACAAGGAAGGAACGGTGCCGGACAAGGTGACCTTGGTGCCCGAAACGCTCACGTTGATGTCCAGGTTGTTGATGGACCAGTTGCGCGCGAGGGCATCCTCCACCGCTTTCTTCTCGATGGCATCGTGGGTGTCGGCCTTGATGGTGAGGTTGTTCGACACACCCATCACGCCGGTAAGCCAACGAACCGCATCGTGTGCGGCCTCGCGCTGGTAGTTCCAGCCCAGTTCACCGTCCAAGCTGATCCAGCCGTTCTGCACCTTCACTTTCACCTTGTCCTTCGGTACCGACCAGTTCCACTTCAGCGCATTCACTGCGGCTGTAGCGATCTCGGTATCGTCCTTCTTGCTCTCGCTACCGAACTTCACGGTGATCTCTTCGGCAATGGCCGTGACTCCCGCAACGTTCTTGGTCGCATTCTCCGCTTCCAGCTTCTTCGCGTAGCTGTCCACTGTTCCGGTGAGCGTTACCACACCGTCCTTCACAGTAACGCCGATCTCGGCCGCGTGCAAGAGAGGTTCCCACTTGATCGCGTTCTGCACATCCTGCTGTAGTTCTGCATTGCTTTTCATCTGACAGTCCTTTACATCCCAAGAGAATTCCAGGGACGCATTCGTCACAGGCATTACCGTGCCTCGTTGAGCCGAACGCACCGGAGTATTGGTGCCAACAGCTATGCCGATGCCACCGCTGTTGGTGGGCGGCGAGGATCGGGCACTAGTTGACCGGGAGGGGGGAAGTAACGCTCATGTTCCCAATATGTCTCCAAGGCAACGAACGGGAAGGTCATCAGGACATTGGTGCACTGGCAAGCCTATCCGGAGCAATGGCGTGTTTGTGATCGCGGATGCTGCACACGGACCCTGATCTGTTGCGTTGGCCGCGAACACATCCAACATCCCATGAGCCAGCTCAAGATCGCCATCGTTCTCGGAAGCACACGCCCCGGTCGCAAGGGAGAAGCCGTGGCCCATTGGGTACTGGAACTGGCGAAGAGGCGCACCGATGCGCTGTTCGAGTTGGTGGACGTGAAGGATCAGGACCTGCCGATGTTGGACGAACCCGGCTCCCCTTCGCAAGGGCTGTACACAAAGGAGCATACGAAAGCGTGGTCCGCTCGTGTGGCGGCCTTCGATGCGTTCGTCTTCGTTACGCCGGAGTACAACCACAGCACTTGCGCAGCACTGAAGAACGCCATCGACTACCTGAACAAGGAGTGGGCGAACAAGGTGGCCGGCTTTGTTGGCTATGGTGCCGTGGGTGGCGTGCGCGCCGTGGAGCACTTGCGCCAGATCATGGCAGAGCTGCAGGTGGCCACTGTGCGTGCACAAGTAGGGCTTTCCCTATACACTGACTTCAAGGACTTCGATCTGTTCACTCCCGCATCGCTGCATAAGAACGAAGTGCATGCCATGCTCGATCAGGTGATCGCCTGGGGCACCGCGCTGAAACCGCTGCGCGTTGCATCCATGGATGAGGATCACAACGTGTTGCTCGCGGAGGGTATCGCAAACAACTGATCATCATCAACTCACGCGGAGCGTTCCGTCGGGACCTTCACATTTCAAGCAACACATCACAACAACATGCTCACGAACAAGATCGCGATCATCACCGGCGCTGGCTCAGGTATCGGCGAAGCCACGGCCCTGCTGCTTGCCAGGAACGGCGCCAAGGTGGTGCTGGCCGATGTGGATACCGAAGGCGCGGAACGCGTGCTGGCGCTGATCGAAGGGGACGGTGGCCAAGGGTTGGTGGTGAAGACCGATGTTTCGAACCCCGACCAAGTGGAGCACCTCATGGCAGCGACCTTCAGCACCTTCGGTCGCCTGGACATCGCCGTGAACAATGCAGGCATCGCAGGACCGGCCGCATTGGTCGGCGACTATCCCGTCGAGGGCTGGGACAAGGTGATCGCCATCAACCTGAACGGTGTGTTCTACGGCATGCGCTATCAGATACCTGCGATGCTGAGGAACGGTGGTGGTTCCATCGTGAACATGGCTTCCATCCTCGGCAAGGTCGGCTTCCCTATGAGCAGCGCGTACGCTTCCGCGAAGCATGGCGTGATCGGCCTTACCGAAACCGCCGCGTGCGAGTACGCCACGCAAGGCATCCGGGTGAACGCGGTGGGACCGGGCTTCATCAAGACCCCTTTGTTGGACAAGAACCTCACACCGGAACAGCTCACTGGCATTGCCGCCATGCACCCGATGCAACGCTTGGGCACCGCTCAGGAAGTCGCTGAACTGGTGCTGTGGCTCGTGTCAGATAAAGCTTCGTTCGTGACCGGTGCGTACTACAATGTGGATGGCGGTTACCTGGCGCATTAGCAATAAGCCCCGTAGGAACGGTCTTGTTGCCAACTACGCGATGCGCTGCACCAACGTCCCCATTCTTCTTCCCATTCGGCATTCGGCATGAAGGACGTGCTCTTCCATATCGGTCCCTATGCGGTGGGCCTGGGTCGAGCGCTCAGTGCGGTGGTGCTCGTGGGGTTGGGCCTTGCACTCATGCGGTTGCTGAAGACCGGCTTGGAACGGCGTGCCACCAAGAACCCCGAGCAGCGGTCGCGCTTGTACTCCGCGCGCCTTTTGGTGAACTATGGTCTATGGGTGGTGGTGGCGGTGGGCTGCCTGGCCCTGCTGAGGATCGACGTGACCGTATTGCTCGCGGGCTCCGCAGCGCTGCTCGTGGTGGTGGGCCTCGGTGTGCAGCAGACCTTCACCGATGTGTTCGCGGGGGTGATCCTGTTGATCGAGGGAACGATCCGCGTGGGCGACGTGCTGGAATTGGGTACGCTGGTAGGCCGGGTGAAGGACATCCGCTTGCGCACTTCCACCATCCATTCGCGCGATGGCATGAACGTGGTCGTTCCCAACCGCCGTTTCATCAACGAGAACGTGGTGAACTGGTCGCACAGCGCCACGCAAACGAGGTTCAGCCTCAGTCTCAGCGTGGCATACGGCTCCGACGAACGCCGTGTGCGGACCATCCTTCTGGACTGTGCCAACGGACATCAGCAAGTGATCACGCAGGACAAGGAACATCCCGCTTCTGTGCGGCTGGTGAACTTCGGTGCGAGCACGCTCGACTTCGATCTCCAGTTCTGGAGCCGCAACGTGTTCTACATCGAGCAGACCAAGAGCGAAATACGCTTTGCCATTCTGGAACATTTCCGCGCAGCGGGGATCACCCTCACACCCGTGCCGAGCGCTGCGTTGCATGTGCCCGAAGCAGCGGCAGCGCATCAGTGATCATGATCCAACATCCGCAAAGGGCAAACCCCTTCACACAAGTTGATCCTGCGAGAAGCATCGGTATAGCACAACTCACCCGGTTCTTCCTGCTCGCGTACGGACTTTCCTGGCTGATCTGGTCGCCGCTGTGGCTACCAGCGCTGGGCATCACGGGCCTTCCGGTTCTTCCTCTGAACCATGCGCTTGGTGGACTTGGACCGATGCTGGCGGCGTTCATTTGCATGGCGCGGGAGGATGGCAAGGCCGGTATGGGTCGATCGCTGCGATCCATGGTCGATGTGCGCGTTCCGACATTGATGGCGGTGGCCTTGTTGGCTCCGTTCGTGCTGCTGGCCGTGGGTATGCTCTTCGTTGAAGGACCGTTCGATGCGACGGGGATCCTGCGCAACAAGGAATTCCCGGCGATGGGTTTCATCAGCTTCCTGCTCTACAACCTCTTCTTCTTCGGCTTCGGTGAAGAAGTGGGTTGGCGTGGGTTCGCGTTGCCGCGCATGCAGCAGCGCATGAACGCACTATGGGCTGCGGTGCTGCTCACAGCGTTCTGGGCGCTGTGGCACTGGCCGTTGTTCCTCTATCGACCGGGCTATACCAGCATGGATGTGGCGGGCAGGGCAGGTTGGTTCTTCAGCTTGCTCACAGGAAGTGTTCTGTTGACGTGGTTGTTCAACAGCTCGCGCGGATCGTTGCTGGTGGTGGCCATCTTCCACGCCACGGTGGATATCGCCTTCACCTGCGAGGCCGCTACGCCAGCGGTGGTGGGGGTCGTCGGTGCGCTGATCACCATTTGGGGGATCGCCGTGGTGTTCATCTTCAAGCCGAAGGACCTGTCGCGCGTTCCACGCGTGCGAGCACCTCTTCCAAACCCATCTCATCAGCATGCGTAAGCCCGCTATCACAATACAGCTGTACAACGGCCTTGGCGCATGCCGTTCACGCATCGGGGAAATGGGCGCAGCTCCCGAATGTGTATGAGTACCACGTGCTGACGAACGTCAGCCCATGTCCTTCGCGCCCAGCCTAACATTGAGAGAGATCCCTTTCCAACCATGAAGTACGCACTTGTGTTCTTGATCCCGATCTGGGCTGCATGCAACGAGGCCGCGCCCAAGCTGCCTCCTGGCACTGATCACAGTGCCGCCGAATTGGATAGCCACCGGCAATTGCGGGAAGACGCGTTGACCTTCTTCCAGCCGCTTCCCGACAAAGTGGAGCATCCAGCCGGTCCGGACACACCGGAGAAAGTGGCATTGGGCAAGAAGCTGTTCCTCGATCCGCAACTGTCCTCGGACGGCACCATCAGTTGCAACTCCTGCCATCGGTTGGACCACTTCGGTGTAGACAATGAAGTGACATCCACCGGTGTGCGAGGGCAGAAGGGTGGACGCAACTCACCGACGGTGTACAACGCCGCGCTGCACAACATGCAGTTCTGGGATGGGCGCGCCACCGATGTGGAACAACAAGCCGGTATGCCCATGATGAACCCGGTGGAGATGGCCATTCCCTCCGAGGTCTCCTTGGTGGAACGGCTCAAGGGTGTGGCGGAATACGTGCGGATGTTCAAGGTCGCCTATCCGGCTGATAGCGATCCGCTCCAATTCGCCAACATCCGCGAATCCATCGGCGCCTTTGAACGCACGCTGATGACCCCGTCGCGTTTCGATGCCTTTTTGAAGGACGAACCCACGGCGCTCACAACGAGCGAGATGGCGGGCTTGCGAACGTTCCTTGCGGTGGGATGCACCAATTGCCATACAGGAGCCGCCGTGGGTGGAACGATGCTCCAGAAGTTCGGTGTGCACGCTGACTTCCGTCCGCTCACGGGCAGTTCCACTGCGGATGAAGGCCGCAAGCAGGTCACGGGCGCAGAGGCGGACAAGGACGTGTTCAAGGTGCCCTCGTTGCGCAACATCACCAAGACCGCGCCCTACTTCCACGATGGTCGCGTGACCGAATTGGAAAAGGCCATTCGCGTGATGGGCACCACGCAACTGGGCAAGGAACTCACCGATCAGGAAGTGACCGATCTGATGGCCTTCCTGGAGGCGTTGACAGGCGTCGTTCCAACTTCAGCGACCACCACCACTACCGCACCATGAACGGGATCACCGCTATCACGCGGCGCTTCATTGGTACGATGTCCGACGTGAACTCACCATGAACGCTAACTCTTGAACCATGATCAAACGCATTCTTCTCATACTTCTAGGCGTGTTCGTGGTCGCCCAGTTCTTTCGGCCCGATCGCGCCACACCGGTACCCGACCCAGCCAACGACATGCTGGTCGTGACCAACGCGCCAACGGACATCCAGCAGCTGGTGATCGGTGCGTGTTACGATTGCCACAGTTACAAGACCCAGTATCCGTGGTATGTCAACGTCACCCCCGTCAACTTCATCATGCAAAGCCACATCGCTGAAGGGCGTGAAGTGCTCAACTTCTCCGTGTGGAACGCCTATGCCAGCACCAAAGCCGCAGGAGAATGCGGGGAGACCATTCGAGAGGGTGAGATGGCACCCGGCTACTATGCGTTCATGCACCAACACGGCGATCTCAGCGCTACGGAGAAGCAGCGCCTTGTTGCCTGGTTCGCTGCGAACGTGCCAGGTGGCGAAGGTGGCGGTGGTAAGGGAGAAGAGGAGGACGAGGATTGAGCCGGCCCCGAGGAACGCCACGTGCGACCGCTCACGTGCGATGCATCGTACCCTGAACGGGACCGCCTTGGCAACCATGCCATCCAACCCGTTCCCCGCCGCAGGTCGCACGGATGCGGAGGTGATCGCCGCGCGGGCGCGAAGCACGCTGGTGAGCCCAAGCTGTTCTTAAGGCAACCGGTGGAAGTCCCGAAGACGGGCGGGCGAACCTGCGCCCCAGAAGATCCAGCGCCATCATCTCCGCCACGCACCTCCACGCCATGCTCGTCCACTCCCGATCGCCCTGCTGATCGTCGGGTTCCTCTTTCAACCGGTCGGTCTTTTCAGTGCGAACACTTTCTATCGATAGCTCGCGCTCTACTTGTTGGTGCTCGGTGCGTTGGGCACCTACCTGTCCGGTGATCAGGCTGGTGAAGGGATCGAGGATGGACCGCTGGAAGCACCGATGGACCTGCACAGCGAACGCGCTGAACGTGCACTTCACCGATGCCACCGGGCGCCTCTGCCTGAACGTGGCGTTGAACGGCCAGCGCACCATGGATGTGAGCGCGCTGAACAACGGCCTTTACGTTGTGGAGTTCCGCGATGCGCAGGGCACGCTGCTCTTCCGCCTACAGCTGGTGGTGGAGCATTGAGCCAAAGCGGCCCGATCATCCGTCAGGAACTGTACTTGATCGACATGGAGGAGGAGCGCTTGCGAATGAAGATGTTGGCCTGGGGTGGACCGCTTGCGGGAAGCGATGGCGATGTATTTTTCGCCGATGCCCGTGCCTGCTGTATCCCACCCGATGGCGAAGCGTCTTCTCCGCATGCCGCGTGCGCTCCTGCTGGCGGCGACCGTACTCGCGGCGCTGAGCGCATGGCCGCAATACGCTGTTGACTATGATTCGCTGGAACAAGCGCTGCCGCACGAACGCGACGCGCTGAAGCGCCTGGAGACGGTCTGGTGGCTGAGCCGTTCGCCGGACCTCGAGATGGCGGAGCACTACGCGCCGATCACCATAAGCCTCGCCGACAGCCTGCTCGAGCATGGGCATGCTGGCGACTTCGACATCCAGACCAAGAAGGGCAGCGGCCTGTGGAACTGGGGAAGAGCGCACTGGGGTGCAACGAACGTGGACAGCACCATGGCCTGGTTCCGAAAGGCGCTGGCCCTCTGGACCGAGATCGGCAACCAGGAACGCATCGTCTTCGCCAATTCGCAGATGGCCCCCAAACTCATGGACCAGGGCCGCATCGCCGAAGGCATGGCGTTGCTCGAGAACGGCTTGAAGGCGAGCGAAGCGGCGCGCGACACCTTCTTCATGGGCACCAACCACAACGGCCTGGGTTCCGCCTATCTGGGCCAGGGCGATTATGCCAGCGCCATCGATCATTACACCCAAAGCATCGCGCTGTTCAGCACACGGGGCGATGACGAAATGGCCTATCGCTACCTCGGCGATGCGCTCTCGGACATGGGGCTGATCCATGCCGACCTGCAGCAGGGCGACAGTGCGATCCGGTACTACCGCGGAGCCGCTGCCGCCTACACGAGCGGCAACGCACCCGGAAGGGCGATCATTCCGCTGCTCGAACTGGGCGGCCTCATGCGCCAGCAAGGCGATACCGTCGGCTGGCGTGCGGTGCTGGCGGAAGTGCGCGGGCTCGCGGGGGACGATGCGGTGCCCGGCGATCTGAGCATGCTCTATGCGACACTGGCCGAGGACTTCAGGGCCGTGCACCGCCTTGACAGCGCGCTGTACTACGACAAGCTGGCCATGGAACTCGCGAAGCAGAGCCAGTTCCTGGACCGCGAAGCGTTCGCGGCGTGTTCCATGGCGCGCAGCCTGATGCAACTCGGACGGCTCCCTGAAGCGCTGAGGACCATCACCCGGCTACAGGAAGGGCCCGATGGCGCAAGCTTGAGCCTGCGCTCGCGGATGGACATGGCCGGGTTGCGCTATGAGATCCATCAGCGCGCGGGCCGGGCGCCCGAGGCGCTGGCCGCGCATCTCGAATACCAGACCCTGCACGACAGCCTGACCAGCGAATCCGGCCGACGCAAACTCATCTATCTGGACTTGAAGGCGCAGCAGATCGCCGATAGTTTGAAGGCGCGGGAACAACGCGGGGAACTGCAAGTGCAGCACGAGCGTGCGATGACGGCGGAGCAGGGCCGCAAGCGCCTGTTCATGTTCGCCGGCCTTGGTGTGCTGGTGGTGGCGGGCGGCCTGTGGGCACGCCTGCGCCATACCCGCCGCGCCAAGCGCACCATCGAAAAAGAGAAGGACCGCAGCGAGAGCCTGTTGCACAACATCCTGCCCGCGGAGATCGCGCAGGAACTGAAGGACAAGGGCGAAGCCCAGGCCCGCGACATCGACAACGTATCGATCCTGTTCACGGACTTCAAGGGCTTCACGTCGGTGAGCGAACAGATCAGCGCGCAGCAGCTGGTGGCCGAGATCAACACCTGTTTCAAGGCCTTCGACCGGATCATCGCCCGGCACGGCATCGAGAAGATCAAGACCATCGGCGATGCGTACATGGCCGCCGGTGGCCTGGCCGCACCCACGCCGCACAGTGCGCGCAACACCGTGCTGGCCGCGTTGGAGATGCAGGCCTTCATGCAGCAGTACAAGGCCGAACGCGATGCTGAGGGCCGGCCAGCCTTTCAGATGCGCGCAGGCATCCACACCGGACCGGTGGTGGCCGGTATCGTCGGCGTGAACAAGTTCCAGTACGACATCTGGGGCGATACCGTGAACACCGCCAGCCGCATGGAGAGCAGTGGCGAAGTGGGCCAGGTGAACATCAGTGAGGCAACGTATGCGCTGGTGACCGCTTCGCAAAGCCTCGCGGTGACCGACACGTTCACCTTCACCCCGCGCGGCAAGGTGCAGGCCAAGGGCAAGGGTGATATGGAGATGTACTTCGTTCAGCTCCGGATACCGGGTTGACGGCAGTCGCGTGCATGCAGTTCTGAACGCTCCATACATGTGAGGGAACCTAAGGCCGTCAGCGGATCAGCAGGTCAGCGGTCAAAAAACGCCTGCCTCTGATCTGACCGCTGGAGCCCGCGCGCAAGTCGTGCGATCTGGCGATGACCGCTTCGAAGTTGGCGGGCAAACGCCCTCACGGCAGTTGCTCCGCCCGCGTGCTCGTCGGTACCGAGCCGCCGATGTTCACCAGGATGGGATCGCGATCGTTAAGACCGCCGACGTACTTCACCATACCATCCATGTTCACGTCCTCGGTGTAGTAGCCGGTCGCGGTATTGGTCGGTGTCGACCCACCGATAAGGACGAGGATCGGATCGCGGTCGTTGTTGATGCCTACGTATTTCAAGTAGCTCGGCTCGCCATCCCTGAACGCATTGCCGGCCCACAGCATCATGTTGCTGCCGATCTGCTTCTGCGCTTGTACACCGAAGGTGCTCGTCGCCGGGCTGCGGAAGTCGATCGTGATGGGCGTTGTGCCAAGCGCGGTCGCGCTGGCGGTCATCACACCCAGGTGATTGCGATGGCGCACGGCCACGTAGTAGCTGCCCGGTGCCGCAGCGATGATCACCGGCGAGATGCCATCCAGTTCCACCACATCGCCATCGCGTTGCAGCAGCGCACTACGTGTGGCCAAGATCGTAGTGGGTGTGGCGTTGTTGCGTAACTCGACGAGTACCCAATCCACGATCGCGTTGGTGCCGGTGACGTCGAGTAACGCGCGCGAAAGCACTTCGCCGCCACCATCGCCTGCATGCGTGAAGCCCGCAGCGGTGAAAGGCTCCGCATTGGGAATGAGGTCCTGCGCACGGAGGCTATCGTACATGAGCGAAACACCATCGAAGGGACCTTCCAGAAACACCTTCGCGTTGAGCGTAACGTAGCTCGATCCGGCGGGGACCACGTTGCGGTAGATGCCCGCACCTGCGATGCCCGCATACAGATGCCCATCGGGACCAAGCTCCAGTGATTGCACGATGTGGTTGCCTGGCGGAAGGCCCGCCGTCAATACCGTCCACGTCGCACCTGTATCAGCGCTGGCATAGCAGCCGTTCTGCACACCGGCGTACACGTCCTTGTTGCCGAGCACGAGCGTGCTGTTGATGAGGCCCGTGCCTGCGGGCAACAGGTTGTTCGGCACCACCCAGCTGTTGCTGCTGTTGCGCCAGCGATAGAGGTTGCCATCGGCGCCGCCGCCGAACAATTGATGCGCGACGAAGGCATCCTGCTGCGGACTGATGCGCACATCCACCGCATTGCCACCGGTGAAGCCCATGTGCGTGAAGTGCGTGGGCACGGCATCATCGCTCCGATACACGCCCTGCGCCTCCGTGGTGCTCCAGATGCGTCCCGCGTTGTCCACCGCAAGGCCCAACGAAATGGTGCCCGCGCTGAAACCGATCGCCGTCGCATTGCTGCCGCTCCAACTGATGCCGTTGGTGCTGTAGCTCACCGGCCGCTGCCAACCCGTGCCGCAGAGAATGCGGCCGTCGGGTGTGTAGGCGTAATCCAGCACGCGCAAACTGGTGAAACCCGTATTGCCCAAGGACCAGTTGACGCCATCGGTGCTGCGCCACGATTCGCTCGCTGTGGCGTTGTTCGTTCCACTCAGGTACTGGTTGTGCAAGGCGTCGTAGCTCACCGCCATGATGGTCTGTTCCGAAAGCGCCACCTGGCTCCACGTCGCGCCTGCATCCGCCGTGCGGTACACACCGTGCAAGGTGCCTGCGAGGATCTCGCCGTTCGGGCCGAAGGTGATGGCGAGCGGCGTGGCCATCGAGCGCAGCGCGGGCAGCAGATCCCACGCGTTCGTTCCACTGTTCCACTTGTACATGCCTGCGCGAGTGGCGGTGAAGAGCCCGCCCGCTGTGGCCGCGCATGCCGTTCCCCACAGCGGGACAAGCCCATTGTTCATCGTGCTCCACGCGCCGTTGTAGCGGTACACGCCCTGGTGGTTCGCGTGCAGGTAGAGCACACCGGCCGCGTCCAGCATCATGCGGTCGATGGTGTAGCCCGCATAGCCGCTCACCAATGTCCAACTGCCGGTGTTCACACGCTTGTACACCTTGCAGGCAAGGGTGCCCGTGCTGTTCACTGCGGCGTACAGCGTGAGGCTGGCCGGGTCGTACACGATGTCCTGGATGCCGCCGCCCGGCAGGCCTGTGCTCACGTCCGTCCATGTGGTGCCGTTCCAACTGAAGACCTTGCCGCCGTTGCCCGTCACGCTATCGGTGCAGGTGTACAAGAGCCCGCCCGCGCCCCACTCCAGGTCCTTCACGTTCACGTTGCTCAACCCGGTGTTGATCGCGCTCCACGTGGTGCCGTTCGTATTGCTGCGTTTCATGCCGGTCTGCCGCTGTGCCGCGTAGAGCCAGGTACCGGTGGCATCGTAGCTCAGTGCGAAGGGCGGCTTGTCGCCGGTGAAGGTGGTGCTGTTGTCCAGGCCCCAGCTCTGGCCCATGTCGCTGCTGGTGCGGATGCGTGTGGCGACGAGCGCGTTCAATGGATCGCGCGGCGATTGCGAGGCGATCACCAATGCGCCGGTGGTGGGATGCTGCGCGAAAGCCCATACCGCCTCGTTGCCCAGCGGCACACTGATGCTACTCCAACTGTGCCCTCCATCGGTGCTGCGGAACAGATCGCCACCGTTGCCATCGGACTTGTGCACCGGGTAGTTGCTCGTGAGGAAGAGATCGCCAGCGGGGTTCGTCCATAGATGCGTGAAGACGCCGCCCGGCATCTCACCCACCGGCAACCAATACGGCGATTGTGCGGTGGCCGTGTTGATCAACATGGCCAACCAGGGAAGCAGGAGCGTTCGCATGGCGATGGACGGCAAGGGGCGGTCACCGGGTGCGTTGGTGCCCTGCCGCCTATCAATACTACAACATAGCGATAAGGC
>JBDTNF010000196.1:0-3647 GCA_039933875.1 Flavobacteriales bacterium
CGCGGGGTCGCTTGAAGAGCTCGGCCTGAACATCATCCTCAGCGTGGAGAACGAGTTCAGCCTGCGCAAGGACCTGATCCTCGACGCCTACTTCGCCCTGAAACGCCTGGGCCTGAGCGATCGCGAAGCCCTGGGCCTGGACCCGAACGTGACCGTGGTGGAACAGGTGCCGCTGGTGATCCAGCAAGGCCGCGATATCTCGCTGCGCCGGTTGCGCACCCCGGGAGTGGGCAGTGGCGAGGGGCGGGGATAACTTCCGCAGGCGATCGGGATCGATCCGTGCGTGTGGTACAACGTCTACGATCGTGAAGGGTGAATGTGTGCTCTGCGCACCGACCCACGCCAGGCGCGAGCGTAGAAACGGATGGCGCGGTTGTGGTGGCCTGCCCGTCGTGCTACTCTCGCAATTCAACCAGCTGGATCTAGATGACCGCACAAAGCATGTGTCCGAGCATGCCACGTACATCACCAGTGATCTGGTGACGCGTTCGAACTTCTTCGCGATCGATGACTTCTTCGTGGAGGTGAGATCGAACCCAAAGGCAGCGGTGGGGCTGAGCATCACCCCGTTCGATAGTGGGCCCCGCTACAGACAGATGCTGCACCTGATCTCACTCATGCCGAAGATGAACTGACCCGTAACGGATCGACACGGTCCACACATTTGGTGGGGAAATTCATCCATAGGGATACGGCATGTGATGGACATGCTGCTCTCCGGCGTGAACGGTTGCGATGTCTGCAGGGTGCTCAAGGCCAAGGAGGATCTGCGTGCCATCCCCGTGCTGATGATCTCGGCGCATCCCGGCGCGCAGAAGGAATGTCTGGCCGCCGGTGCCGATGCCTTCATGGCCAAGCCCATCGAAACCGCCGAGTTCAACGCTGCGGTGGGCCGCCTGGTGGCCCGGTGAGCTGCCGGCGTGCGAATGACGAGGCCAAGAGGCTACGGAGGTTTAACCGCTAGGACAACGACTACTCGAAAACGATGGTACCCGTGTACCGACGTTCGCCAGACTGCAACTCGAGATGATAGAGGCCCTTGGCCTGCGCCTGTATGTCCAACTGAACGGTACCGTTGCTGATAAGCAAGGGAACCTGCTGTACCACACGCCCGCCTGCATCGAAGATGGTGAGCACCAGGTCGCTGCCGGGCACTATGGAAGCTGGCAGGTCAATGGAACACTGGCCATTGTTGGGGTTGGCATGGATCAACAACCCATCGCCACCTTGAAGGGGCATGGGTTGAATGACTGTAAAGCCGCTGAGCGAATTGAACTTGGCCAGGAAGAGATCACCGCCCGAGGCTGGATCCGGATTCGCATAATTGGAGGGGACCACCGTGCCGTCAATGACCAGAGTTGAATCGAATGTCGTCGATAAGTAGAACCCTCCGAGGGAAGGCAACATACCGCTGCCTATCATGCTCGCCTTTCCAAAGTTCCAAGCGGCCAAACAAGCACCATTAGGCGAGTAGCGCGCTACGAAACCATCCTCACTGCTCAGTGCGGTGAGCACATGATCATCCAAGGAGAGATTCCCCCTGAAGACGCCGGACACATAAACATCCCCTTCAGGACCGTAACGCACGTCGGACAGTGCCACGAGACCGGACCCAACAAGTTGCGAAGTCCAGTCCGTTTCACCCTCAGGGTCAATGGATGTTATGAAGCAGGAATATTGTCCAGGTTCCCCGTAAAGCGTGTCGTTGGGCAAATAAAGTTCCCCGATGAAATATCCCGCTGCGACCGTCTGGCCCAGTACGTTCGTTACGCACTGAGATACACTCGATCCGCCAAGGGAAGGAAAGACTAAGGTCCAGTCCAGCACACCGGTAGTGTCAGCCTTTGCCAAGTAACCTTCCGGAATGTTCGATGAAATCGGAACGGGCTGTCCATAGAGTACAGCATTGTTGTTCAGATAACCTCCCAAAACCCAGGAAGTACCAACCAAAGAAGCACTGTAAAGCTCACCATGCTCCAGTATCCTTTCCGCGCTGAGTAACGTGCCATCAGAAGCGTACTTACCTATGTAGCCCCCTGAAGCAACAACGATATTCACCTGCGCCATGAACGTGGCCCAACCGGAACTGGTGCTGCCAAAGACAAAGACCTGCGATGCCGGATCCACTATCAGAGTGGATGCCCCGACAGAAGCACCGACAATACTCCGTGCCCAAAGACAAGCACCATCTTCATCATAAGAAAGCACCACGGCATCGCTATGATTCATGCCCCCAAGGCCTTCGACAGATTGGCTTCCAAAGGTTCCGACCGTACCGGTGAAGTACCCCAGCGCTAACAGTTGCTGTTCGGCAACGTCATAGTGCAACTCGCTGATCCCTTCAGTCTCAAAGTCCGTCGCGTTCCCTCCGCCTGTTCGGACCCATTGCACATTGCCGTCCGTGTTCCATTTGACAATGACAGTCCCTATATCGCCTACAACTTCAACCTCTGTACCGTCGAAGTCCACATTCGGACCATCAACCGCGCCACCGCCGTACAAGAAACCAACATCGCCTTCAGATAAACGGAAACCCTTGTTGTTGTACTGACCAGGTTCTCCATAGGTCTTGAGCCAGATCGGTTGTTGCGAAAAGGTACTTGACGTGGCGAGGAACAGAAGAGCCGATACATATGTCCTCTGCGCGAGTGTTTTCATGGTAGCTTGATTAGCGTGTACGTGGTTACGCTCGTCGACCCCCCCACTGAGCGTAGCCTGCGGCTACGCTCTACAAGGTAGGCTGCCGGTAGCCTTTGACTGCCTTGCCGTGATGCCATCCGGATATCGCATCGCCGACCAGCAAGCCCTTCAATTCCTGACGTTCGCCATCGTTGAATGGATGGATGTCCTCACGCAACGAACCTATCGCGACATCGTGCTGGAAGGTTTCCGCTACTACCAGGATGAACCGGGCTTGTTGAAGATCACGCGGCTTTGGTAAGTTGTGCTTCGGCACTTCGCAAGCACGCACTTGGTAGCCACAGGCTACCGGACCCAGGTCTTGTCGAGCGTAGCCGCAGGTTACGCTCAGATGGGTCTGTATCGCAACCGTGTATCGCAGCACACCCAAACGACGAACGGGCCGCCAGCTTGCGCCGTGGCCCGTCCGTCCCCCTGGTCCCAACCTACCTACTTCGACAGTACCTTGAATTCGGTGCGGCGGTTACGCTGATGCTCGTCCTCGCTGCACTTCTCGCAGGCGCATGCTTCGCTGGGCTTGCTTTCGCCATAGCCCTTGCTCGTTACGCGGTCCGCCCCGATGCCTTTCGAGATGAGGTAGTCCACGGCGCTCTTCGCACGTTTCTGCGAAAGGCTCATGTTGTAGGCGTCCTTGCCGCGGCAGTCGGTGTGTGAGCTCAGCTCGATGCGCACAGTGGGGTTGTCCTGGAGCGTGAGCACAAGCTTGTCCAGCTCCACAGCAGCATCCGGGCGGATGTCGGCCTTGTTGTAGTCGTAGAAGATGTTCTCCAGGCGCACCACCTGATCCACCACGAGCGGGAAGAGGCGGAAGTCCGTGATGATGATCGCGCTCGGCTTGCCCTTGGTGGTGATGCGTGCGCTTTGTTTGAAGAAGCCCTCCTTCTCCACCTTCAAGCGGTAGTCGGTGTCCTTGAGGAGTGGGAAGTGATAGGTGCCCGTGGCATCGG
>JBDTNF010000197.1:0-4667 GCA_039933875.1 Flavobacteriales bacterium
TCGTGGGCGTGAAGAAGTTCCAGTACGACATCTGGGGCGATACGGTGAATACGGCTTCGCGGATGGAGAGCTCTGGCGAGGTGGGCCAGGTGAACATCAGCGAGGCGACGTATGCGTTGGTGAAGGACGCGCAGGAGGTTGTGAACGGACACAACCCGAAACCCGCAACCCGTCAACCCTTAACTGGGCCCGCCTTCACCTTCACCCCACGCGGAAAAGTGCAGGCGAAGGGCAAGGGCGAGATGGAGATGTACTTCGTGAGCAGGGCATAAGGCCAGCACCTACCTTGTTCATTCAAACAACAAGGGTGGCTTGCCTCTTGATCCCGCAACGCATGAGGACGTTACTTGTGTTGATGCTGGTCCTCGTTCTCGGCCATGCCGCCTGCGGCCAATCGCGCAGGGATTCGCTTATTGCGCAATTGCCGAATGCCAAGGATGCGCTGCAGCGACTGCATCTCTTAAGCAGCATCTGTTCACTGAGCGATCCGGATGGGCGGTATTCCCTGGCGACGATACATCTGGCGGATAGTTTGATCATGCACGGTCACGCGCATGACACCACCGTGCTCGTGAGCAAAGGCGATGCGCTCTGGCAGTTCGGATATTACCGGTTCGATCCCGGCCCGGATCGCAACGAGGACAGTGCGTTCCATTATTACAAGCGGGCTTCGGAAGCCTATGCTGCCAGCGGTGATGAACGATGCATTGCCTTCGCCGCTTCCAACATCGCGCGCTTCTACATCGATCGCGGCGATGCCAGGGAAGCCCTGCGGCTTGTTCGGTCCGCTTTGCCCGTGCACGAAAAGTGGCACAACGCGGCCATGCTGATAAAGGACCACGGCAACCTTGCACGCGCCTACTATGCGTTGGGCGATCTCGAACGTTCCATCGACCAGCAGCAGCTGGCGCTGCGCTACGCGGAAGAGAAGCACGCGGTCTCCGATGGTGCGGCCATCCTGCACAACATCGGGACCATCTACAAGGACGAAGGCCAGCTGGATACGGCAAGCGCGTACTTCAGCCGGGCCATCGCTGCGTTCAAGAGCGGCAACGATGCGCCGGACCGCTGTATAATGTAGTGGAGGTGGAGTGAAGGATTGCGGAACACGGATCCACGGTGGCTTAACCTTTCCCCTGAAAGGGACTATGGCGGAACACCCTTGGTGCAAAATCGCCCGGCGCGGTCCACCCTTTCCATTGAGACAATACCCACGCGATCAATTCAGCACCACCACACCTGCGTTCAGGTACGTGGCGAAGGCGACCCATAGCAGGTAAGGCAACAGCAGCCAGCCTGCGGTGCGGTGCACCTTGCTGAACAACCGCATCAATGCGATGATCATGGCAAGCAGAAGGAAAATGTCACCCAACGCCAATTGCGGGGAGCGCATACCGAAGAAGATCACCGACCACACGGCGTTCAAACCGAGTTGGATCACATAGAGCGCCAGCGCGCGCCTGGCACCCGGGGCGGTGTCGTGCGTCCACACCAGACCGGCCGCTGTGCCCATCAGTATGTAGAGAACGGTCCACACCGGCGCGAAGACCCACGGCGGCGGTTGGCCCCACGGCTTGGCGAGCTGCGAGTACCATTGTTCCAGGGAATCGCCCATGGCAAGGGCACTTCCAGAGCCGATGAGCAATGTGCCACCGATGGCGATTGCGTATTTGGCGGAAGGTGAGAGGTGCATGGTGCAGGGGGTCGCATAAAGCAACGCAAAAGGTTTACCACCAGCTCCCTTATTGCGGATCTGCCGATCCATGCTGATCGGTCGGCAAAGCAAAAGGCAGGAGCCTCAATGCCCCCGCCTTTTCGCTGACCACCAAAACCAAAATGGTGGTCGTAGTACTATCTCATCTGCGACTGTCGCATCACGCGTGTGGCGTGTACGTCGGTGCCGTTGCGCACAAGCAGTGTGTAGCTGCCGTCGGGCAGATCATTGAGTAGTTGCACAGGTTCGCCGATCACCACGGCCGCCTGGCGCACCAAGTGCATCGCATCATCATACACAGCCACGGCCAGGCGTTGGGCTTCGGCATCGAAGAACGTGAGCCCTCCATCGGCGGTGGGGTTCGGGTATACCGTGGCTTCCCATTGTTCAAAGTTCACGGCCACCACTTCCGAGGTGGTCGTGGTGCCATCATCGTCCGCCTGCACAAGGCGGTAGTAGCTCGTACCGCCCAAGGGCTGCTCATCCACCATGTTGTACAGCAGCATGGTTTGTGAATTGCCCGCGCCGGGCAGTTCGCCGATGTCCTCGAAGTTCAACGCATCGCGACCGCGCTGCACGGTGAAGTGGTTGTTGTTGCTTTCCGATGCCGTGGCCCATTGCAGTTCGACCGTCCGGCCCTCGGGTTTCGCATCGAAACCCACCAGCTCCACCGGTAGCGTGCTGTAATAGGTCACGGTGACCCGCACATGGTCCACGCGTGCGGTCCCGTTCGCCACGCGTGCGGCCAGCACCACACCGAAGCCGGTCGCATTGATGTCCGCAATGGTCCAACTCTGGCCCCAGAGGTTCCCTGCGCCGCCATAGTTCACGTAGGCGTCGGAGGTGGGCCATGAGGTGGTGTTGGCCAGGTCGGTGCCGCCGATGGTGCCCCCCTTCATCAGCCGTACCGAATAGTCCAGCTCGCGTGCCCGTTGCAAGGTGAAACCGATCATCGCCCAGCGGTTCGGCGTGCCATTGAAGGTGCAACTGGGCTGCTCAGTGCCGTTGGTGGCAATGGCCTTGTGCGCGGTCTGGAAGCAGGCACCCGAAGTGGGTGCAGCGCCGGTATTGGCAAAGTACACGTCGGTGCCCTCGGTGTAGCCGCTATTGATCGTGTAGGTGCCTGAGGCCCCGTTCGCAACGGCGGGCGATGTGTTGTTCCCCTCGGTCACCACATTGACCGCCATGCTGCCTGCCAATGTGGTGATGGCGGCACCCAACTGGTGCGGGTTGGTTGTGCTCGGCGGGCTCACAGCGCCAGTGCCCTGCACGCTTGTAATGGGTGTTCCCTGATCCACATGCTGGAAGGTGGCCGCGCTGAACAACTCGCAATATTCCAAACCGGTGTACCCCGCGTACGTAGGCACGATGGCGCTACCCACCGCAGCAGCGATATCCGATTCCAGGAGCATCCATACTTCGATGCGACCCATGAAGCTTCCGGTGGTACCGCATGATTGCTGACCCACGAAGGTCATTGCGCGCCCCCCGTACGACATGGCCGTTACGTCGCGGATGCCGAGACCGTTCTCCTGCGCATAGGCCACGATAAGGCAGCGGTTGGTACCGCCGGAGATCGTCTTGCTCGTGCCCGTGCTCCAGGCATCGAGCAAGGCCACACTATTGGCGGTGGTGCTTCGATCCACGTCCACCTGGATACCGGCGATGCCCGCAGGTCCCGTTATGCTGAACCCAAAAGTGCTGGCTGTGAGGTATCGGGTGATGCCCTTGGCACTCACCGAAGCGTACGAACCGTTGTTGGAGACGGCGTTGCCCGGGCTTGTCCAGTTCGTGGTGCCTACGCTGGAATTGTTACCCGTTGCTCCTGGGCTGAGCGGGCCTGACGACTGCGCCGCAGCGACGAAGGCAAGAAAAAAGCCCATGAGGAGGGCCAGGGAACGGACCGACATGATTGTGCGCATTTGGGGGCGTCTGTACGGGGGAGACCGGGGAAAGTTCTCCCCATCGTACTCCCCGCCCCTATCGCTCGGATCAAGGTCCATCCCGATCCGGGGGTCCTCGCTACTGTTCGCACGAATTGCGCGAACCGATCCTCCGGCGAGCCAAAGCGCCTTTCGATCCGCATGCGGGTCTGCAAAGCAAAAGGCAGGAGCCTCAATGCCCCCGCCTTTGCAACCGGCCACCAAAACCAGACGGTGATCGCCGGCCTGCACTACGATACACGCATGGAGCATATCGCAAGGGTCGGGCAATGCACGATGAAGTTGTGGAAAGCACAGGGATGCGGATCTTAGCGCCCATATGAGGATCCGCATCTGGCGCCGGCGCTATTTCGGGGAGAACACCTCCCTGATCATCGCAAGCATTGCGATCGGTGTTTGCGCCGCCCTGGGGGCTGTGGCCCTGAAGATGGGCGTGAATGAGTTGACGCGCCTGCTGCACAACTGGCTGTTCGGTTCGCGTCGGTCGCTGCTGGTGTTGGTGATCCCCACGGCGGGGATCCTGCTGGCGGTGCTGTTCACGCAGTGGTGGCTCAAGGGCCATCTGGGCCGGGGCCTTCCGGCCGTGCTTCACGCGGTCCGTGAGAAAAAAGGGGTGATCGAAGCACACAAGATGTACTCGCAGGTGATCACCAGCATCCTCACCATGGGTGCCGGCGGTTCCGCCGGGCTTGAAGCGCCGATCGCTTCCACTGGCGCGGCGTGGGGAAGCAATGTGGCACGCTGGCTGAAATTCGATGAGCCCACCCGCCAGATCCTGCTGGCCTGTGGCGTGGCCGCAGGTATTTCGGCCATCTTCAACGCGCCCATCGCAGGGGCCATCTTCGCGCTTGAGGCGATCCTGGTGAACATCGCCATTCCGCTTGCGGTGCCGGTATTGATCGCTTCGGCATCGGCGGCGTTCGTCTCCTCGCTTATCTACAAAGGTCCCTTCGTGCTCATCACCGATTCTTGGAACAGTAAACCGATTCTAGCGGAGGCTGTTTCCGGAT
>JBDTNF010000198.1:0-36516 GCA_039933875.1 Flavobacteriales bacterium
AGAACCCGGTTGAGGATCTGCTCCGGGTCTCTGGAACTGTCCGTTCTGATGTCGGGAATTATCGCATCTGGGCAGCGGACGGTGACTTGGTGCGTGAGGGTCCTGCTCGCTTTCTGTGCACCGGCGTGGTGGTGGACGATTTGTCCAGCGGCATCTATCTGCTTCAGTGCGGTGGTGCGGCCGTCCGGTTCATCAAAGAATAGACGAGGAACGATGGTTCTCCGGTCAGCTCATTTTGCGCAGCGGCGGACCGCCGACCTCGCGGGCGTAAGTGAGCATTGCGCCGAAGTCCGATCCGCCGGAGCTGGTGGTGGCGATGAGGTCGCCGGTGGAGGCGTCCACCAATTCAGTCTGTTTGCCGGAGCCCTTCACCCATTCGCCTTGTGCGTAGTTCTGTAACTGCATAGGTGCGAAGATCGGCACGGGAGTGCTATCCGCAGATGTCGCAGATGGCACAGATGAATGCAGGCACGTGTCACACTGAGCCCGTCGAAGTGTGGGCGTGCCGGTGTTGAATGTACACCGTCGCGCTTACCGTTGCAAGTCCTCAGCCGGATCACCGGTTTCAAGGCTCTACACTGCGATCGCTCACGCGGAATGCGCAACTTCACCGGTGCTCGTTCGTCTACGCTACAAATATGATCAACAAGATGCGGACAGTAGTACTCGCTAGCACAGCGCTCTTCATAGCGAGAGCTGCTGCCCAGACCTTCATCATCGACCCTTCGTTTGATCCCGGTCCAGGCTTCATCGCGCCCTTCAACACGCAGGTTGCGTTGCAGCCCGATGGCAAGATCCTCGTCGTGGGCTATTCCGGCGGGTTCAACGGCTCGTTGTACGAGGGGATCACCCGGCTGAACCCTGACGGAACGCGCGACCTGACCTTCGCGCCAGCAATGGACGGGGGCACCGCCAGCGTGGCCCTGCTGCCTGATGGCCGCATGATCGTTGCAGGTTCGGCACAGACGTGCAATGGGGAGTTGATCCACGGCATCACCCGGCTACTGGCCAACGGTAGCAACGACCCATCATTCGCACACAGCACCGATGGCTGGTTCTTCTCCACCGCGATCACGCCGAACGGGAACATCTTCGCAGGTGGCACGGTCTTCAGCCCTCTGGAGGGCACGGTGGTGTACGATGCGAGCGGTACCACCATTGCACAAGAGCCGAGGACAGCGGACTGCATGCAGGTACAGTCGGACGGCAACGTGATGATGGGCAGCCGGGATGAACCCTATGCGCTGCGGCTCCTGCAGAACGGAGGGCAGGATCTGACCTTCAGCGCGAACATCGCCGTTCCGGTGGTCGGCCCCGGTGTGTGGGATATTACGCTTCTACCCGACGAACGCGCATTGATCGCGGGCGTGCTGGACAGCGTGGATCACCAGTCGCGCGCCAACATCGCACGGCTGAACACTAATGGCAGCCTTGACACCTCCTTCGACCCGGGCAGCGGACTCAACGGTGAAGCGTCAGCCGTTCTTCTGCTGCCCGATGGAGATGCGCTGGTGGCCGGCACCTTCACCACATACAACGGCAGTGCGCTCAATGGCCCGTTCGCGCGTATCAACAACGATGGAACGCTGGACACATCCTACGCCATAAGCGGCGTGAGGGACATGCTGCGGCAGCCCGATGGGAAGATCATGTTGGTCGGGGAGTGGATCACCTTTGACGGCATCACGGAGAATGGGGTCATGCGCATCATGCCGGACATTAACACCAGTGCTCCAAGCGCGCACATGGTCACGTTCAGCGCGTGGCCGAACCCGGCCAGCGAGTTG
Organism: Flavobacteriales bacterium; assembly: GCA_039933875.1. GTDB lineage: Bacteria > Bacteroidota > Bacteroidia > Flavobacteriales_F > PHOS-HE28 > PHOS-HE28. Next base: position 1,788 of record JBDTNF010000198.1, read on the forward strand.
CTCACCATTCAACGGAACACGGATGGTCCGTTCCAATGGATCCTTACGGACGCGATGGGCAGGACAGTCAAGCAAGCATCGGCTTCGGGTAGCCACCTGAAGCTTCCGATCGATGGACTTGAACCCGGCACCTATACAATGCGGGTCACGGATGAACGTGGCTCCCACGTGGTGCGCTTCACCAAGGAGTGAACGTCCGGTCCGATCACATTGTATGGGAGGTGTGGGTCGGTCCATGCCGCTTGCCCGAACCGGTTATCCATTGGCCGTGGGCGTGGGCGTGGGGTGGCATTCCCCGATGGCATGGGGCTGCGAAGTATCTGCGTCATCTGCGGACAACCCGCATTCCGTTACCCCTCTCTGCGGATTAGCTTTGGGGGATGGACACCCGTGCCCTCAAGCTGGAACTCTTCGAGAAGCTCGCCGCCGAGAACGACAATGAGAAGCTCGCAGAGGTGAAGCACATCCTCGATGGCACCGACGGCTTCGACTTGAGCGATGAGCAACTGAACATGGTGAGCGAACGTTTCGAGCAATACAAACGTGGCGAAGCGAAGACCTACACGTGGGAGGAGGTGAAGCAGATGCTCGAAGAGAACCGCAAGCGGGAGGAGAAATGAGCCTTGTGCTCGTCGTTCACGAAGGCGCCTATCAGGACTTGGACGAGGACGAGCGGTTCATCGAAGCGCGTCGAGCGGGTTACGGCCGGAAGTTCCGCGACCAAGTGGATGCCTGCCTTGCGTTCATCCAGCAGCGACCGAAGGGCTATGCCAAACGCCGTGGCGATTTCCGCTATGGTCTTGTGGCGAAGCTCCCTTACCGCGTCATTTACAAGGTGGATGGTGATGTGATCTTTGTTGCGGCCGTTTATCATGGCAAGCGAAGGGAGTTTGGGTGGGAGGAGCGCCGTATGTGATCAGAACAGAACCACCCTTTGGATCATGGACCTCAAAGCCCGCAAGCTCGAACTCTCAGCGCGCATTACTAGCACCTGAGCGTGTTGCAGTAAGGCGCAGAGTCTTGCGCCCGCATCGAGGAGCGGAACTACACCTCTCGTTCCGAGTTCCGACGCATTCAGTTCGACGGTCGCTTACGGCAATTGCTCCGTGCGGATGTTCGTGGGCACGGATCCACCGACGTTCGAAAGGATGGGATCGCGGTCGTTGTTCGTACCCACATACTTCACGACGCCATCGAGGTTGACATCCTCGGGGTAGTAGCCGCTGGTCGTGTTGGTGGGCACCGAACCACCGATGCGCGCGAGGATGGGGTCGCGGTCATTGCCCTGCCCGACGTAGATCAGCATGTCGTCCAGGGTCACGTTGCCAGCCCACATGGCCATCGCCGCGTTCACGGGTTTGCTGGCATTGATGCCGTAGGTGGTGGTACTGGGCAGCGTGAAGTCCAGGGTGAGCAGGCTTCCGGTGAATATCGCCGGCGAACCGGTCATCACTCCCAAGTGGTTGCGGTGGCGCAGGGCCACATGGTAGCTGCCCGCTGCGAGTGTGAACGAGACCGGTGAAGTACCGTCGGTGGCGACCACATCACCGTCACGTTGCAGCAGTGCGCTCTTGGTGGCGAGCACATTGGCCGGGGTGTTCGCATCGCGCACTTCCACCACCACCCAATCCACGATGGCGTTGGTGCCCGTTACTGCAAGCACTGCGGGTGCAACGCTCTCGCCGCCGCCACCCACATGCACGTAGCCCAACGCGGTGTAAGGCTCCGTAAGCGGTATCAGGCTGGCCGAGCGTAGGCCGTCGTTCATCAAGCTGGTGCCGTCGAAGGGCCCTTCCAGGAAGACTTTGGCCGAGAGGCGCAAGCCGAGCACGTTCATGGTGATGGCGTTGCTGGTGCCGGTGGTCGGGCTGGCGCAGGCCAGGTTGGAGGTGAGCACGCAGGTCACCACCTGGCCATCGGTCAGTGCGGAGGTGGTGAAGGAGGGGCTGTTCGTTCCGACGTTGCCGCCGTTCACCTTCCACTGATAGGTGGGGGATGCGCCGCCGTTGTGCGTACTGACGATGAACGTGACCGGTGCACCGGGAAGCGTAGGATTCGTGCCGGAGCTGATGGTGATGCTCGCGGTGGGCGCGGCGCCCGTTACGAAGCTCACGGGATCCGATGCGATGCCGTTCGCCACGACGACCATGGCATAGGTGCCGTTCGGAATTCCGGCGGGAAGTGTGAAGCTGCAACTGTCCGCGAGGTTTCCACGTGCCACGCCCGTGCTGTTCCAATTGAAGGTGCGCGCGTAGTACACATTGCTGCCAGAGGTGAGGCGCACGAGGGGATAATTGGTGGACATCTGCCAATCGTCGCCGTAGTACGCACCCTCGGACACACCGTTGAACTGGGTCCCCTTGATGCGGTAGGTGCCGCAGCTCACCTGATCGTAGCTCGCGATCGCCGGCTTGGCAGCGACGACCGGCGAGCCCGCAGGCTGGTACACGTAATACTGCGTGGACCCCTGTCGATCGTAGAGCACATTGCCATCGGGCAGGTCCAGCATATTCGTCACGTAGGCGGAATGATTCGCGCTGGTGCCGCCGCCTGGAGCGTTCAACAGCGAGAACTGGTTGGTGGCGGGATCGAACTCATAGAAAGCGGTCGGCGGAGGGAAGTGATCGGCCGAAGTGGGTGCGGGGGAGACCGCGCATAGCACCTTGCCGTTCGCCATCAACGCGGCGGCGGCATCAGGCGCGCCCATGCCGTTGGGCACATCGGGGCCGGCCTGCCAGATGCCATTCGCCGTGGAGCCCGATGGTGTGTAGAACGCGGTGTGGCCCAGGGAGCCAATGAAGAAAGCCCGGCCATCGGGCAACATAAGACCAGGGCCGGTCTCGTCACCGAAAGGATCATAGAGTTGCACGGGCACGGTGGCGTCAGCGATCCAGGAATTGGAAGCAGGGATGTAACGCTCGGCGTTCGTGCTCAAGCGGTCCACGAAGAGCACACTGTTGTCCGGTAGCTTCACCCACGACGATTCGTTGTGGATGCCCAGGCACGTCGGTCCAGCGGCGAACGAATTGTTGGCCGGGTTGTAGATCACCGTGGAGCGCAAACTGCCCGCCACAAGCGCTTGCAACACACGACCGTCCTCCAACATGATGGAGTTGGCATCGCTGACGTTCGCACCGGGCGCAGGCGTGTTGGTCCAGGTGTTCGCCACGGGATCGTAGACCTCACCGTTCGAGAGCCCCGTGCCGTATTCGCCACCGGCGACATAGACGCGTCCATCCTTCAGCACTTGCGAAGAGAAATACAGACGCGTGCTCCCCATGGTGGTCATGGTGCTCCATGTGCCGTTCACGTAGCTGCCGGTGGCGCTCGGCGTCAACCGAAGCCAGGTGCTGCCTACACCATCGCCCCCACCCGCTTCGGATTTGGCCATGACCGTACCATCGCTCAACAAGAGCATGAGGCCACCGCTCGATTGCGTGGCCTGCGAGGCCAGCGGTGTCCATGTGCCCAACTGCGGACCAACTGTCTGCGCGCCGGCCGGGCAGGTCACTGTCGGCACGTGCGCGCCCATGGCCCCTGGGCCCGATACCTGCGTGCAGCACCCGGTGAGCGTGTTCAACAAGGTGGCCGTAAGTCTCACATCGTAGCACACCCAGAAATAGTTGTTCCCTTCCTGCAAGGTGACCGAGCCGCTCACGGAATAGCTGCCGTTGGGGTTGTTCGCCGTGCTGCCGAACTGTGTACCCGTTGAAAAGGTCGTTCCGCCCGCTGTGTAATAGACACGTGTGCTGCTCAAGTCCGTGGCGGCATTGGTGCAGCCCGTGGTGCTCAGGGACAAGCTCGTCAACGAAAGCGGCGACAGGTTGCCCGCGGTCACCACATTCACGCGTAGCACGTTGTTCAGCTGCGAGCCCCGGCCGTCCACCTGGCCGTTGTTCATGAAGGCCGTGGTGCTGGATGAGAACACCATGGGCACGGAAGGTGGTGGCGTCCATGTCCACGTAAGTCCGTTGGCAGGCAGATTCGCCGGTGAGAGGTTGCACACATCCGTGATCACCTGACCAGCGGTCGACTGCGACCACGTCGTGCTTCCGTTGGTGACCTTGCGGATGTTGAAGTCGGCGGTGGAAGCACCCAACAAGCCCACGTTGCCCGATTCCGTGTTCGTATCGGCGCAGGTGTTCGCACCCAAGGTGGTGGCCACGGTGCTCGGACCGAACACCACCTGTACGTTGTTGCTTGTTTCGTAGAGGATGACCTGGAAGGTCAGATGGTTCTGCTGGCTGTTGTTGTAGTGGTCGCAATCCGTCCACTGCACGATGAAGCGTCGGTTGGGCGCGGAGCCGTCCGAGCCATAGCGCACACTGGATGAAGCGGAAGCGTTGACCAGGTCCGTACCGAAACCCGCAATGGAGATCGCCGGACCGGTCTGGAGGCCGCAGTAAACGGTGGTGGTCACCGCACCGAGGGTGATGAAACCATTGGTGCTGATACCCACCGTGGTGTAAGGCACGTTGTTGTAGGTGAATGTGAACGGCAGGGTGACCAGCGAGGAGTTCGTATCGTCCCAAGTGCCGGAGACCAGCACCGTACCCGTGATGGTGGCATAGGTGCTGGTGTTGGCGGCGAACGAGTAGTTGCCCACCAAGGCGGCGGCGCTCTGCCCAATGGCAACGGACAAGGCGAGCAAGGCCGGACGGAGGATGATGCGCACTAGGACTGTGGGTTACACATGGGGGCGCTAAATTGATGGATCCGGGCTTTGGTCCACATGGAACGGAGAACCAAGTCCGTGCAGCCGCTCGTGTAGTTCGGCGCGTAGAAGTCATGGAATGGCACAACTTAGCCCCCGGCCATGACAACCGTGCCCAACGTATTCGTGCTCCTGGGGCTTCGCTGGATACAACTGCGCCGGGCCGTACCGCCTTTCGGCATCATGCTGCTGGCGCTTGCGTTGGTTATTCTGGTGTGGCTCCTGCAGAAGGCCGTGGTGCGCGATGCTTCTTATGGTGCCTACATCGCAGGAGCCTTACTACTCGCGGTCTGGGGCATGCACCAACGACGTCTCGATCTGCACTTCCTGCACCGCCATGTGCCCAATCCGCGACTGGTCATGGCGTTGGAATACGCTGCGCTGGCACTGCCCGTGTTACTGGGCCTGTTGCTTGCGCATGCGTGGACGTGCGCGGCAATGGTGCCGGTCGTGGGCGCGTTCCCGTGGGTGCCTGTGGTGCGCACATCGGGTGTACGCGGCGGCTGGCTGCGGAAGCGCCTTCCCATACGGTTGTTCGAGTGGAAGAGCGCAGTGCAACGCACCCACCCCTTCGGGCTGCTGCTGTGGCTGGCGGCCATGACGCTGTGCTGGTTGCCGATGCTCCCACTGTTCCTCTTGTGGTTCATCGGGGTGTTGATCTGCGGCATGCACGAGGATTGCGAACCACGCTCCATGTTGCTGGCCACAGCTCCGAACGCCGAAGCACTGCTGCGCACCAAGACGATCGGCGCGGTGAAGCTGATGACCGTGATCGTGCTTCCAGTGCTCATCGGCGCCACCGTCTTCCAACCGCAGTGGTGGTGGGTACACTTGCTCTTCGGCTTGGGGCAAATTGCGCTCGTTGTGCTCGCGGTAACGCTGAAGTACAGCAACTACATACCCAACGAACGGCTCTCCGCCAACGGTGCGGTGATCACTACCGCAGCGGTGTTCGCAATACTGCCCGGTCTCTTCGTGGTGCCATTGATCATGCTGCTCACCGAGCGCCGCAAGGCGCTCGATAACCTCCACTACCGTTTCCATGATCACCATCGCTGATCTCCAATGCGCCTATGGCGAGAAGAAGGTCGTGGACATCCCCGCCTTCGAGTTCACGCAAGGTGTTCACGGTATCGTGGGCCTCAACGGATCGGGCAAGACCACACTGCTGAACGCGCTGTACGGCTTCGGCCGCAGCAAGGGCGCCGCCGTTCAATTGAACGCCGCGGACCTGGGACATTGGAACACAGCGTTCCAGGAAGCGGAGAGCTACTTCTATCCGGGCATCACAGGAGGTGAGTACTTGCGGTTGTTCATGCTAGGGAACAACGCGACGGACCTTCCCGGGATCAACGAACTGCTCGAAGTGCCGCTGGACGGGTTGATCACCACCTACTCCACGGGCATGCGACGCAAGCTGGCCATTCTCGGTGCGCTACACCTGGACCGTGAAGTGGTGCTGCTGGACGAACCCATGAACGGGCTGGACCTTGCATCGGTGCGCATGCTCGAAGCCATCGTGCGCAAGCTCGCTGAGCGTGGACGTACCGTCCTCATCACCTCCCATGTGCTCGGCCCGTTGATCGCGATCTGTGATCGGATCCATCTGCTCCAGGCAGGAGCCATCACTCGCTCCTTCGAACGCGGCCATACCGAGGGGCTGGAGGCGGCGCTGTTCGCTGACCTGGACAAGCGCACGAGCGAGGTGATCGGGCGCTGGCGGTAGGCAGTGCGATCGTTCGATAGAATTGTTCCAGGACGGTCGCATCATCAGGATGAAGGTGAAGATGGTCCATCCCTTCACGGAACGAGGACCTTGCCGTTCCAGCGTGCTCCCGCTGGCGTGGTGATGCGCCAGAGCGCGATGCCTGAACGGTAGGGCAGGTGTGTGCTCGTGCCATCCAGCGTCGCAGAACGCACCATCCGCCCCTGCGGGTCAAAGACCTCGAACAGATCGCCGTTGCTGCCACCGCCGATGGTGAGCATGCCTTGATCTGTCGCGTTGACCCAAGGCTTGTCCACGACATGCTCATCCATGCCCGTGGCGTTCACCTGGATGGTCCACGTATCCGTGTCCATATGGCCGCAGGGGTCGATATAGACGTGTGTGAAGGTGTAGATGCCAGCGGCGTCGAAGGTGAAGGTTGGGTTGGCATCGGAAGAGGTCTGGCCGTTGGAGCAGATCCACCAATGCTGGCCCTGCCCGAAGTGATGGAAGGTGATATTGTTCTCCGCAGTACTGCTCAAGCCGACGTACCGGGCATCGGTGCTGCCGACTTCGTTCATGTTCCAGGTATCGAGGCTGTCCAACACGGTGGCGCTCGCGATGGCCTGCAGGATGGCCGCGCTGTCCGGCTGAAGTGTTGAGGTGAACGATGCACCCACGCAGCTCTCGCGGAAGAGGGTGCAGTAGAACACGCAGGCCGCGAGGTAGGTACCCGACACGCTGGGATGGCTCTCATCGGCCTGATAGAGCTCGATGTTGGGATGCGTATCGCGCACAAGCTTCCATGCCCAGCCCACCGGGGACACATAGCCTTCGTTGTCCAACGCCAGTTGGATGTAGTTGTCACGCAACGCCTGCTGCATACCGGCATAGGTGCACATGTGCGGGTATTGCGGGCACCACGTTGCGTCACCATTCTCACGTCCCCACGTCATGTAGAACACCGGATAGCCACACTCGCTGCTCAGTTGGATCTTGTAAGTGAGCGTTTCGGCGGCCACATCGGTGTAGGCTTCGAACGTTGGCAGCGCACCGAACTGGCTCTGCTCCTGAAGCACCACATAGTCCCACTGCTGCGAAGCGATGGCGGCTTGCGTCGCGGGATCGTAGGTGTGGTCCTGCAAGGTGTAGCCGCCAGGGGCCTGCATACCGGTGCTCACCGTATCGCCGAGCGAGAGCGCGATCTGCCGGAACATGTCGGGCAGGTCGTTCACGTAGGTGTAGCTGTTGCCGATGAAGAGCACGGCGGTCTGCTGCGCGCGCACGGGAAGTGCGGCCAGCAGCAGGACGAACGGGGCAAGGCGCATGAGGGGAAATTAAGGAGCCGCCGACACCCGACGCCATGGCTGTGATGTACCGCGCGACAGCTCGCACGCGCAACGTGGAAGCCTATCCCGGGCGCACCACGCGATGCGATTTTGGCTAAGGGAGTGTTCCTCCTCGCAAGGCCTGAGGGAACAGAAGCCGGGCCGATGATGTGCCGCGCGCTGAGCGCTATTGCCGATGCCCTTGGTCAAGCTCCGCCATTCTACCCATAATGATATCTTGACCGAATGTCCCGCATCACGAGCTTCCTCCTCCTGGCCTTCGGGTTCGCCTGGGGTGTTGCGGGTATCGGCTATCTGTGCGGCATCCACAGTACCGCGGACAATGGCTATGTGCCGCTCGCGGCCACCTGCATGTTCGGCCCGGCCGTCGCTGCGCTGGTGCAGCACAGGCTCATCGACCGCGCTCCCTGGCCAGGTCTCGACCTCCACCCGAAGCTCATCCGGTGGAAGTTCATGTGGCTCACGGTGATCGCTGGCATTTGCATCGTCCCGGCCTACTTCGTCGTCATCGCGCTCTTCGGGAATGGCGCCGACGTGGAACACTTCGGTCACGTGAGCATCACGTCGGAGCGCTTCAACACCGCAGTGACCGGGTTGCTTGCCAAGGCCGGACGCGGTGAACCACCCAGCGCGCTGGCGGATCTCCTGGAACGTATCCCGGCATGGCTCATCCTCGTGGTCGCCCAGCTTTCAGCGGTCTTCGCGGCTTTCACGCTCAACCTGCCCTTCATGCTCGGCGAGGAATTGGGCTGGCGTGGCTACCTGTACCAACGCACCGCCTCCTGGAGCGTTCCGCGTCGTGTGCTGTTCACCGGCACGGTCTGGGGACTATGGCATGCGCCGCTCATCGCCATGGGACACAACTACCCGGGCTATCCGGTGGCGGGCATTTTCATGATGGTGGTGTTCTGTGTGTCGCTGGCCTTCCTCTTCGACTGGACGCGCACACGAAGCGGCAGCGTGTGGTCCGCGTGCATCCTCCATGGGCTCGTGAACGGCACGGCAGGTGGGGCCATGCTCTTCGCGTGGAACGGTCATGTGCTCGTGGGCAGCATCGCCGGTGCCGCAGGCTGCATGGCCTTGTTGCTGATCCTGCTCGTGGTGCTGGCCCTGGACCGCCAGTATCGTATGACACTGTTCCGATCGAACACCTTCGCGGTGCACTGAACACATCGCGCGATCGCCCACCTTTGGCCTGTAGACTTGAACCATGCCTCAAGAGACCCTCACCGGTACACCACAGCTTTCGCACCTGGCCGAGAACCTGATCGGTTCGGAGATCATCCGCATCGCCGCGCAGATCAATCAGCGCATCGCGTCGGGGGAACGGATCGCCAACCTCACCATCGGCGATTTCGACCCCAAGGTGTTCCCGCTTCCGGAGGCCTATGTGAACGAGATCATCGCGGCCTATCGCGAAGGGCACACGAACTACCCGCAGGCCAACGGCATGGAAATGCTGCGCAACGAGGTGAGCCGCTTCGTCGCGCGCATGCAAGGTCTCACATACAGCAAAGAGGAGGTGCTGATCGCCAGCGGTGCACGTCCGCTGATCTATGCGGCTTATCGCGTCATCGCCGATCCGGGTGACAAGCTGGTGTTCCCCACACCGAGTTGGAACAACAACCACTACACCTTTCTCTCCACCTGCCAGCAGGTGGCGGTGGAGACCGCTGCGGAGAACCGCTTCCTCCCTACGGCGGAGGAACTGCGGCCCCACCTGCGCGACGCACGATTGTTGGCGCTCTGCTCACCGCTGAACCCCACGGGCACCTCATTCACACCGGAGACCTTGGGCGAGATCTGCGACCTGATCCTGGAGGAGAACGAGCGGCGCGGGGGGGACAAGCCACTGTACTTGTTGTACGATCAGATCTACGCGGCGCTCATGCTCGGCGGCCGCGCGCATGTGGATCCCGTCTCGCTGCGGGAGGAGATGCGCCCGTACACCATCTACATCGATGGCGTCTCGAAAGCGTTCGCCGCCACCGGTGTGCGGGTGGGCTGGGCCTTCGGGCCTGAGCGGATCATGCAGAAGATGCATTCGTTCCTGGGCCACGTGGGCGCCTGGGCACCGAAGCCGGAGCAGATCGCCACCGCGCGCTTGCTGAAACAGGAAGCGGTGGTCGACGATATCATCGCGCAACACAGGGCCATGATCACCGAACGTGTGGAAGCCCTTCATGCTGGCTTCGCCGCGATGCGTGACGAAGGCTTCCCTGTGGATGCCATTCCTGCGGAAGGAGCGATGTACCTGACGGTGAAGATCGACCTGCAGGGGAGGACCCTGGCCGATGGCACCACGCTGAACGATGCGGAGGATGTGACGCTGTTCCTGATCCGGGAAGCCAGCTTGGGCTTGGTGCCGTTCTATGCGTTCGGTGCGGCGCGCAACCATCCCTGGTTCCGTGTTTCGGTGGGCACGTTGCGCATGGAGGAGGTGCCGATGATCTTCGCGAACCTGCGGAAGGCGCTGGCTCCGTTGCGCTGATCGCGGTCGCCCCGGGGAACACTTCGAAGATCTGTGAGCAAAGGCTCATGGATCCGTGATAATCTCTGCTTGATGTCAACGAGATCAGGGCAAAGCTGCAAGGTTGTGGTCCGATCGCAACACCCTAGTCCTTGCCTCGAGGCATGGATCCATTCATCTTCGGTCCGGCCGAGTTTGATGAGCGTGCGTGTCCAGGTATCCATCATACTTTCACCGTAAAGCCACCTCCCCAGGTGCAGTTCGTCTTTGGATCATATACCGATGCACCATGGCCAACGAGAATTTCAAACGCATGGCTCAAGCGCTGACCTTCATAAGGATCTCGTCATCGCTTGATCTCTTGAACTGGAGCTTGCTCATTCTCGCACTTGTGTTGCCACTGTCGGCAAGCCCTCAGGCAATTGTAGACTTTGGAGCCAGCTACCCTTTGACTTTGAAAGACATTGGGAATGGCGACCGACTTGTGGTGTCCAGGAAACCCTTCGGAGGCCTACAAATTGATAGCGTGTACTTGGAAACTGCCCTGGCTGGTAGTGATTGGAGCCTGACGCCGATCGCTACGAAGCGCCTGGCTGCACCCGGAAATTGGTCCTTCATTTCAACCACTGCGATCGTGGATGGTTTGATCATGAATGGGAGATTGTTCGTCGCTGGAAATAGCAGAGCAAGTCTTGTGCGCTTAACTGACGAGGGTGAATTCATCTGGTGCAATAAGTATGATGGAATGGGCAGTGGATGGTTCGGCACGGTGTTCCCTAGCGAGAATAGCATTGTCGCCTTTGCCAATGATGGGCCGCTACTGCATCGGGTGGTGATCGGTCCGGATGGAACGGTACAAGGGAACATTGTGATCTCGGACACCCAGAATCAGCAGTGGGGCATCGCCTCTGGTTGTGCTACCGATGCTCCGTCGGAGTACGTAGTCGCTGGGGCGGCGTCTTGGGAAGAAGTATGGCACGCAGTGATCGCACGAATTGGCCCGACTGGAGCGCTCTGGATAAGGAAGTACTACGTACCCATACCGGGTGGAGTTGGATCTTCAGGAGTTTCGGGCATAGTGCGGGCACAGGGTGGCGGATTGACTTGCACTATAAATGCGGCAGACACTCAAATACCGGGTCTTTCTAATTCGTCGTTTTTGATGCACTTGGATGATGATGGCAATGTGCTTTGGTGTCGGGGTTTCTCATTCCAGAATTCAAGTATTGGCATGGGAGATCTTATCCAACTGGAAAACGGCGACTATTTGGCTATTCGATCCTGGGATCTGTTCGATGACGAGATCTACAGATTTTCTTCAGCCGGTGAACTAATTGCCTGGTCTGACTGCCAGGCTCCATGCAACATGCATTATCTGAACGAATTCACGGGTACTGCATTCCCCGGACGTTACGTCATATCGGGCCATAAGATCGCAGAACTGGGCGATAGTGGAGTACCATGCGGTTGGAGCTATCAAGCAGCTGGTGGTGGGCCTTCTTTCGTGACCCCCACTGTCATCTCGTTGACACCAGTTTTGGTCGCATCACCGACGATCACGACGGTCCCGATCCCACTTGCTGATCGACCTTTGGAGTTGAGCGCAACGACCTCTTGCGCTACGACATCGATACGTTCGGTCGCCAATACGTTGGAAGTTCTCCGCGTCTTTCCCGTTCCAACTGATGGGCATATCAATCTTCAATTGAATACGAGCTATCCAGTACCGGTTGAAATAATCGACCACTCTGGTCGCGTTGTACTTCGTGCGTTAGCACCAGGCGACTTGGATATCTCTTCGCTATCGCCCGGTCCATATGAATGCATTGTGAGCGGAACGAACGTGCATGCAAGGATCATCCTGCAATAAGGCAAATGGCAACGAACTAGATCTTCAAGTCCTCAGCGCCGCACCGTGAGGTCCAGCCCTTCCTGCCTGATGCCCGCGCCGTTGTGGTCGGGCACAGCGCATTCGCTGAACTCGATCCATTCCCCGTGGTGCGGTCGCCCTGGATCACCCAGATCGCCTTGTCCCCCCAAGCAAGCCCGTTCGATTCGAGGTGCGCTAGACCGCCCAGGCCGCGCAGCAGTAGGTCATCGGCCTGCCACCGTGCCACGTCGCTCGGGTAGGTGCCTGCTGCTATGTCCACGGTGTCCCCGTTCGCAACAAGGGTGCTCACCTGGCTGGGTAAGGTGTAGGTCTGTCCGGGACCCACCTGCCAGATGGTCGCTTGCGCGGTGAAGGGCAGTGCAAGAAGGGCTGGTGCTAGACAAGTTCGCATATGGACGAAGTTAGTGGCGGCTCTATGCCACATCGAACAACCAATGGCGGATACGCAACTGGAGGGAGTGAAAACCACGTTGACGTTCGGTCTTCGACACGCGATGTTGGATATTGCACCACGCAATTGGCCGTCTATGAGATCACTCACCCTTCCATTCGTCCTGTTCTTCCTTGCGGGCGTGGCCTCCGCCCAATCCGAGGCCCTCATCGGTTACTGGCATAATTGGAACGATGCCGGTGCGCCCTACATCGAACTGGACCAGATCGATGCGCGGTACAACGTGATCGAGGTCGCTTTCGCCGAGCCACTGGCCGGCACCACATACGACATGCAGTTCGCCCCATCGCTCACAGCGCCAGCGACGTTCGTTGCACAGGTCGCAACGCAGCAGGCGGCCGGTCACAAGGTGCTCATCAGCATCGGCGGGGCCAATGCCACCGTGCAGTTGAACAGCGATGCCGAGCGTGATCAGTTCGTGGCGAGCACCATGAACATCCTTGGAACCTATGGGTTCGATGGCATCGACCTCGATCTCGAGGGAGCGTCGGTGTCGATCACAGGCGGCACGGTCGCGACCCCGGTCGATGCACGCATCGTGCGCTTGATCGATGCGGTGCAGTCGATCGCCACGCAATTCGAAACGGCGAACGGCCACCCGATGATGCTCACCATGGCACCGGAGACCGCGTTCGTACAAGGTGGTCAAAGTGCCTTCGGTGGGATCTGGGGCGCGTACCTGCCCATCATCGATGCCCTGCGCGATCAACTGGACATCCTGCAAGTGCAGCTTTACAACAGCGGGAGCATGTACGGTATCGACGGTGCCATCTACGCGCAGGGCACCGTCGACTTCATCGTGAGCCAGACCGAAGCCGTGATCCAGGGTTTCAACACCAGTGGCGGCTTCTTTAATGGCTTGCTGCCCGAACATGTAGCGGTGGCCTTGCCCGCGTGCGCCAGTGCGGCGGGTGGCGGCTACACGGATACTGCAACCGTGCGCGCTGCGATCAAGTACCTGCTCGGAACGGGGCCACAACCGGGAGCGTATGTGTTGGCACAGGCCGGTGGCTATCCGGCGTTGCGCGGCATGATGACCTGGAGCGTAAACTGGGACGTCGTGGCTTCGTGCAACGGAGCGAACAGCTACGCGGAGAACTACGAGCGCATCTTCGGCGACCTGACCACGCGCATCGCTCAGCGCGATCCGGAAGCACTCCGTCTCTACCCGAACCCGATCACGGATCAAGCGATGGTCGAACTGCCTGCGACGATGGGCGCGACACCGTTGGAACTGCGATGGTTCAACGCCACGGGGCAGGTGGCCCGCATCGAGCGGTACACGGGTGGTTCGGCGGTCACCTTGAACGTGCGGGGCATGGATGCGGGCCTGTATGTGCTGGAAGTCGGCAACGCCGCAGGGGCGAGGCTGCGGGCACGGGTGATAGTGCGGTGAGCGCTTCAAGGATCTGTGAGCAAAGGCTCATGGATCCTTGATAACCTGTGCTTGACCCAGCCTTGGATCTGGCTAATTTGACCGGAGAATACCGGCGATGCGACCATTGATCCTCCTTGTTCTCCTGGTTTTGGTGAAAGCCGTCACAGCGCAAAGCGTGATCGGTTCAATGGGTGGATCAGGCACGGTCGCTGGCGTCACGATCGAGCAAACAGTGGGCGAGGTGGCGGTGACCACCGTGCAGAACGGGAACATCCGCCTCACGCAAGGCTTCCACCAAGCGGAGCCGGTGCGCATGCGGGCGAACATCCGCGCCTTCCTGCAAGGACCCTTCGATCCGGTCACCGGTTTGATGCGCGATGACCTGCGCAGTTTGGGCCTGGTGCCATTGATCGAGCCCTATTCCGCCTTGGGCTTCCCTCAATTGGGAAGTGGGGGAGAGCATACCACGCCTGTCGTTCTGTCCATCACCGCACAGGACGCGGTGATCGATTGGGTGCATGTGCAACTGCGCGACAAGAACGATGCTTCAACGGTTGTGGCCACGCGCAACGCACTGGTGCAAGCCGATGGCGATATCATGGATGTGGATGGTGTTTCCCCCGTGCGCTTCAGCGCGCCATCGGACGACTACTTCATCAGCGTGCATCACCGCAACCACTTCGGTGTGATGAGCCTTTCGACCGTACATCTATCCACCTCGGTCGCTTCGCTGGACTTCACCGATGGCAGCACGGTTACATACGGCACCGAAGCGCAGACGAGTATCGGCGCGGTGCTGTTGATGTGGTGCGGTGATGTAAATGCGGATGGAAGTATCAAGTACGTTGGAGAGGACAACGACCGCGATCCGATCCTGCTGGTCATCGGTGGTTCGGTGCCGACGAACACCGCTACCGGATATGGTGCGACCGACGTGAACCTCGATGGCATCACGCGCTACGTCGGCTTCCCGAACGACCGCGATCCCATCCTGGTGAACATCGGTGGCAGCGTGCCGACCAACGTGCGCCACGACCAATTGCCCTAGCGAATTCGAACTCTTCATACCACCTTCTCCCATGAGAACGAACAGGCTCTTCACCCTGATCAGTGCCGCTGTCCTCGCGCTCGGTGCGAACGCGCAGGCCCCGCAGGGCTTCAGCTACCAGGCCGTGGCGCGCGATGCGTTCGGTAACGCGGCGGCGGATCAGTCCGTTGGTGTGCAGTTCGTCCTGCACCAGGGCAATGCGTTGGGCGCCGTTGTCTATGCGGAGACGCACAGCGCCACCACGAACAGCAATGGCCTTTTCGCGCTCACCGTCGGCGGTGGTTCCGCGGGGACCGGGACGTTCAGTGGCATCGATTGGAGTGTCGGGCCTTACTTTCTGGAGGTGGGAATGGACATCGGCAGCACGGGCAGCTACACGAGCCTCGGCACGCAACAGCTGATGAGCGTGCCTTACGCGCTCTACGCGGGCAAGAGCAACGTACCCGATGGCACGGAGATCGGGCAGATCCTCCATTGGACCGGCAGCACCTGGGCGGCGGATAGTGGCTTGTACGTGGCCGGGAAGCGCTTCGGTATCGGGGTCACAACGCCGGAAGCACCGTTGCATATTCTTGCGGACACTCCAAGTGGGTCGGCGATCACCCTCTATTCGGCGAACGCCGCGACCGGTCCCGGTGTTTTCAACCCAGCCGCTTGGAGCCTTCAGTTCAACCCCACGGGAGAGAATGATCCTGGCTTCAGCATTGATGACCTCAGTAGTGGGACTGGCCTGAGCCGATTGTTCATCTCAGGCACAACCGGGAACGTTGGTATCGGCACCACGCATCCTGAAGCACCACTATCCATAGAGCCGCGCGATCACCTCTACCAGAAGTTCGAGACCGGGGACATACCAAACCAGGAGGATTTCGCCATCAGCTCCGGAGGTGATACCGGCTTAAGCTTCGACCAGGACACGCCGGACGGAGGAACGGCAAGCCGGTTGTTCATCCAGTCGACCACAGGGCATATCGGAATCGGTACGCTGGATCCGCCAGCACCGCTGTCGGTCGTGAGCCGGAACGTTCTGAAATCCTATTTCCAGCGGGGTGACACACCCTCATCAAGCGATTTCGGGATCACCACCGACAGCTCCGGATTCGGCATCGCCCAGGGAACACCGGACAACCTGGCAAGCCGCATGTTCATACAGGACTCCACAGGCCATGTGGGCATCGGCACACAGGACCCGCCTGCACCGCTCTCGATCGAAACGCGGCAGACCCTGAAGACCTACTTTGAAACCGGTGATGTTCCCACTGCGGACCAGTTCGGGTTCACCTCGGACGGAACGGGATTCGGCATCGGGCAGGGAGCACCGGATAACTTGCAGAGTCGATTGTTCATCCAGTCCTCGACCGGGAATGTGGGCATCGGCACCGAGATACCCGAAGCGCCGCTGGCGGTCGTATCACCCACGGTGTTGAAGACCTTCTTCCAAACTGGCGATTTCCCCACGCAAAGCGATTTCGCGCTCACTTCCGGAGCCACGGGCTTCGGCATAGAGCAGGGGACGCCGAGCGATCTGGTGAGCCGGTTGTTCATCCAGGAGTCTGACGGTTTCATTGGATTGGGCACCATAGCGCCAACAGCTAAGCTTCACGTTCAAGGAGCGAGCGACGGCGGGATGGTTGGGTTGAAGGTCCGCAATACGGCCAGCACGCACAACGAGGGATGGAAGGTCGGTCACATACAGGTGGCTGCATTGGCAACGCGCGATGGTGCCTTCGTTGTCGTGGAGGATGGCGTGGCCCCCACCGAACGGATCACCATCTTGCCTGGCGGGAAGGTGGGCATCAACGAGACCATCCCTGATACGAAACTCCACGTGAGCCGCGATCTTGCTGAACCCGACGCAGCGCTCGACCTCATCGAAGGAACGGGCATCGTTACGATCGGTCCGATCACGGACAACATCGTGGCTGACTATCGGGGAATTCAAGCGCGCCATGGTGAATATGTCGGTGATGTGTTGAGTATGACCGCCTCCGATCTGCAACTGCAACCACTTGGCGGCAGGCTGCTGGTCCACGAAGCGACGCACGTGCTTGGTCGGAGCGCGGTGATCACCGAGGACGCATGGCTCGGCCTGGGTACCTTGACCCCAGGAGAGCGGATCGAGATCGATGGCGCGATCAAGATCGGGACTTCGATGGGTTCGAACGAAGGAACGATACGCTATACGGGCACCGACTTTGAAGGAAGGAAGGGCGGCACTTGGGTTTCGCTCACATCGAGCGGCTTTACAGATGGGTTCGTGCAAAGCGCTGCGCCCGGCGCGATCCATTATTCACCAGCTGGCGGTGGCAACGTCGGCATCAACGAGCCGATACCCGATACCAAACTGCATGTGAGCCGCCCGCTAGCGGATCCTGCAGCTGCGCTCGACCTGATCGAGGGCACCGGCATTATGACCCTCGGCCCAATGACGGACAACATAGTGGCGGACTACCGGGGCATCCAGGCGCGCCATGGCGTATACGTTGCCGGTGGTTCCACCCTGAGCATGACCGTGTCGGACCTGAACCTGCAACGCCTTGGCGGGGACATCCTCATCCACGGTGAGAGCACCATCGCGATGTCCGATCGGGCGATGATCACGTCGGACGCCAGGCTCGGACTCGGTACCATCACACCAGCGGAAAGGATCGAAGTGGACGGCGCGATCAAGATCGGCACCAGCCTCGGCACTTCCGACGGAACGATCCGCTACACCGGTAGCGAGTTCCAGGGACGGACGGGCGGAAGTTGGAGAAGTCTGGGCTCGGAATGGGGAAAGGTGGACAACACCGATGCGATCTATTACAGCCCTGCCGCAGCGCACCCGAAGGTGGGCATCGGCACCGACTCTCCGACCGCAACGTTGCACGTCGAGAGCGAGGATCCTCCGGCGGGATCGAACGTTGCTGCGTTCGTGAGCCTTATCGATAGCCAGGTCAACATCGTGGAAGATCGGGATCTGATCGGTTTACGCGTCGTGACACAAGGCAGCTCACCGGGGGCAGGGAATTCCAAGAACATCGGCCTGTATGTGTCCGAAGTTTCAGGGCAGGCAGATGCTTCATCCAATATCGCAGCGGTGCTCAACGGGAACGTGGTGATCGGTGATCTGTCAGGCGGTTCAGGAGGAGGCGCGGGAGGCTCCAGGATCTTCACTATCACGAACACCGGCGGATCTCCCACGACCGTGCCTGGTATCACGGACCGCGGGATCCAGATGTACTCCGCTGATCTCGGCGGGGTCTCGACGCTGCATGTGATGGGTGGCGATGGTGATGTGATCAAGCTCTATCGTGAGACGCCGCTCTCATTGAGTGATGCATCGGCCCTCAGCGGCACCTATGACGCCAGCACGGAAGCAGTGATCAACAATCTGCGCACCCGTTTGAACGAACTGGAGGCCAGGCTACAGAACATTGGCGTGCTGGAGTGAGGCAGGGCGAAGCAGGCTCATCGGCTTGACCGTCGCTTGATCCACTTGTACACCTCGAACCAGAGGACGGAACCGAGACCCATCGTCGTCGCGATGCCGAGTTGGCTGGCCGAAGGTGAGGACAGGTGGAAGAAGTCGCGGAGCACCGGTACGTAGAGCAGGGCGAACAAGAGTGCGAGCGTGAGCAGGATCATGCCCCGCAGCAGCCAGTTCTGGTAGGCGAAGGTGCTGATCAACGAGTACGTGAAGGACCGGTTCACCAGGGTCAGCGCGATGTTGGCGATCACCAGGGTGCTGAAGACCATCGCCCGCACGAGTTCTTCGGGATGGCCTGCATGCACGGCGAGTTGATAGGTGATTAAGGTGCCGGCGGAGATCACCAAGCCTTGCCAGATGCTGATGGAGAGTTCCTTCCACGAAAGGAAGGTGAGGCTCAACGGGCGCGGCGGACGGCGCATGCCATCCTTTCCCAAGGGTTCGTTCTCGTAGACGATGCTGCACGTGGGGCCCATGATCAGCTCCAGGAAGATCACATGCAGCGGCGTGAAGATGTTCGGGTATACCCAGCCGAGGAAGAGCGGCAGCGACACCGTGAGGATGATGGGGATGTGGATGGAGATGATGTACTGGATGGCCTTCTTCAGGTTGCCGTAGATCTTGCGGCCCATCGCCACCGCGTCCACCATGTTGCCGAGGTCGTCGTTCACGAGAATGAGCGAAGCGGCCTCCTTGGCCAGTTCACTGCCACGCTGGCCCATGGCGATGCCGATGTGCGCGGCTTTCAATGCCGGTCCGTCGTTCACGCCATCGCCGGTCATGGCCACCACATGTCCTTCGGCCATGAGCGCCTTGATGATCCGCAGTTTGGCTTCGGGGAACATGCGTGTGAAGATGTTCACCTCCTGAACGGCTTTGCGGAATGCCGTATCGTCGAGCTTCAGGAGGTCCTCGCCGTTCAGGGTTTTGTCCGCACCACGGAAGCCGGTCCGCGCGGCGATGGCCGCGGTGGTGAGCGCATTGTCGCCGGTGATGATCTTCACCTGGATGCCCGCATCGTAGAAGTGGTGGAACACGTCGCCGATGTTCGCCTTGGGTGGATCGTTGAAGGCGAGGAGGCCGAGGAAGTCGAGCGTGAATCCGTCCTGTTCCTTGGGATACGCTTCACCCACGTGCTGTGCTTCGGCCACACCCAATACCCGGAAGCCCTGCCCCGCCAGCGCCTCAACATGCCCAAGAACGGTGCGTCGCTCGTCTTCGTTCAAGGAACTCTGCTGTAGCACGCGTTCCGGTGCGCCCTTGCAGGCGATGATGCGCTCCCCTGTGCCGTTGGTGAAGACATGGGTCATCATCGGTGGCTTGCCGCCGAGCGGATACTCGTGCGACATGTGGAAGTCGGGGCGCCGGTCCGGTGTGGCGTTGCGCGCGTAAGCGGAGTGCAGGGCCACTTCCATCGGGTCGAAAGGGACCGGTTCGCTGGCCCACATGCCCACTTCGATCACACGGCGGGCCTCGGTGCTGGTCCATTCGCCCGGTGCGAGCGTTTTTCCATTCGCTTGCACGTAGAGTTGTGCGAGCGCCATCCTGTTCTCCGTGATGGTCCCGGTCTTGTCCGTGCAGATCACCGTGGCCGAGCCCAGGGTCTCCACCGTCATGGAGCGTTTGACGATCACACCCTGTTTCGCCAGTCTCCACGCACCCAGTGCAAGGAAAGTGGTGAAGGCCACGGGGATCTCCTCCGGCAGGATGGACATGGCCAGGGTGAGCCCGGTGAGCAGGCTGTCCAGCAACGATCCGCTGCGGACGAACGCCACGCCCCACACCAGCGCGAAGACGACCATGCCGATGATCGCCATGTTGCGCACGAAGCGTCTGATCTGCTGCTGCAGTGGAGTAGGGGGTACTTCGATCTCGGCGAGCGACGTACTGATCTTCCCGAGTCGGGTGCCTTGCCCAACGGCGCTCACACGGTAGAGCGCAAGGCCTGATACCACCTGCGTGCCCTTGCTCACCCGGGCCAGTTCCGGATCGTCGGCGCTGCGCGCGATGGCGAACGCTTCACCCGTGAGGATCGATTCGTTCACGCTGAAGTCGTTGCTCTGCAGAATGAGGCCATCGGCGGCGAGCAGGCTTCCCTCCTCCGCCACCGCGTGATCGCCCACCACCACATCCTCCACCGGGACCTTCACCACAGCATTGTTGCGCACCACGGTCGCCTGCGCCTGGCTGAACGCCCGGAGTGCGTCCAGGGCTTTGCGACTGCGATGGTCCTGGTAGAGCGAGATGGTCGACACAAGGACGATGGCCCCTGCCATGAACAGGCCGTCGGACCGCTGCCCAAGCATGAAGTAGATCACGCTGGTGCCCGCGAGCAGCAGGAACATGGGTTCGGTCGCAACGCTTTTCAATGCCGGCCAGAACGGGCTGCCGGTGCGGTCATCAACAGCGTTCCGCCCGTGGCGCGTCCGCGCGATGAGCACTTCCGCATCGCTTAGACCGGCGAAGGGGAACGGGTTGGTGGACATGCGTGGTCAAGGTAGCCCTTCGCTGATCGCGCCCGAACAACGGTCAGTGGCGTGGTGGCTTCGCGCTCATCTCGAACTCCAACACGCCACCGGCCATGATCTCCGCGTGTGTGATGTACCGGCGATCCAGCGGGACACCGTTCAGCTTCACACTTTTCACATAAACGTTCTTCGGCCCCTGGTTCTTCGCGACAACGGTGAAGGTTCCGCCGCCAGCGATAGGCACCGATGCCCGCTCCACCAACGGTGAACCCAATTCATACCGGTCGCTGCCCGGCTCCATGGGGTAGAACCCGATCGCGCTGAAGATGTACCACGCGCTCATCTGGCCACAATCATCATTGCCGCTGAGCCCGTCAGGCCGGGGAGCGTACATCCGGTCCATCACATCGCGTGTGCGCTTTCCCGTCATCCAAGGGCGGTCGCTGTAATTGTAGAGGTAGGCCACGTGGTGGCTGGGCTCGTTGCCGTGCACGTAGTTGCCCATGATCCCATCGCGTGTGATGTCCTCCGTTTCCGCGAAGTATTTGTCGTCAAGGTGCATGGTGAAGAGCGAATCGAGGTGTTCACCGAAACGCTTCTTCCCACCCATCAAGCGCGCCAGGTCCTCGGGTTCATGGGGCACATAGAAACTGTAGTTCCAGGCGTTGCCCTCCACGAAGCCTTGGTCATCGGTGCTCAAGGGATCGAACGCCGGACGCAGGGACCCGTCGTCCATACGCGGCCGCATGAAGCCACTTGCCGGGTCGAAAACATTACGGTAGTTGCCGCTGCGCAAGTTGAATTCATGGGCGATCTCCGTGCGGCCCAGACGCTCGGCCATGCGCGCGATGCACCGATCATCGTACGCGTACTCGAGTGTCTGTGAAACGCCTGCGCCGCTGCGCTCCTGTGGCACGTAGCCCTTGTCCATGTATTGCTGCAGGCCGTCATATGTTCCATGTCGCGCGGTGGCTACGCAGGCATCGAGCGCGTGCGCTGTATCGAATCCGGTGATGCCTTTCGCCTCCGCGTCGGCGATCACGCTTACCGCGTGGTAGCCGATCATGCACCAGTTCTCGTTGGCGTAGTGCGACCAGATGGGCAGTATATGTTCAGCGCTTTGGTCGTAGTGCGCCAGCATCGAATTCACCAGGTCGCTGGATCGTTCGCGCTGAATGATATTGAACAACGGGTGCAACGCGCGGTACGTGTCCCACAGCGAGAAGGTGGTATAGTTGGTGAAGCCATCGGCGCGGTGCACGTTCTGGTCGAGGCCTCGGTACTGGCCGTCCACGTCCATATACACCGTGGGCGAAAGGCAGGCATGGTACATCGCCGTGTAGAAGTTGGTTAGCACCTTCGGATCGGTGCTCGTGATGCGGATCCGATCCAATTCCTTTCGCCACGCCTCCTGGCCCTCGCGCACCACGCGATCGAAGTCCCAGTGTGGTAGCTCGGCCCGCATGTTCGCCACGGCCCCATCGGTGCTAACGCAGGAGAGCGCGACTTTCATCAGCAACGACTCTCCGGCCTTCACGTCGAAGTCGAACCAGGCGCGCAGTTGTTTCCCGGCCATCTCTGGAAAATCCTTCGACTGGTCCCAGCCACCCCAGAAGCCGCGGTACTCCATCTTGCGGCCATCCGGCTGCTGACCATAGTGCATGATGGGTTTCGAGAAGGCCATGGCGAAGTACACCGTTCGCGTACGGCCCCACCCTGTTGTCTGCCGGTAACCGGTCACCAGCGTATCGTTCTCCACACGCACGAACGTCCACACGTTCTTGTCGGTGTGGTTGTAGATCCCATGCACGAGGTCCAGGATCACGTGACCCGTCTCGGTGCGCGGAAAAGTGTAGCGGTGCATGCCCACACGCGTAGTGGCCGTTAGTTCCGCCTTGATGCCTTGGTCCTCCAGCAGGACTTCATAGCGACCGGGCGATGCCTTCTCCGTCTTGTGGTGGTAGACCGAGCGGAATCCACTTTGCGGTGCGGCTGCCGTGCCCGGGTTCATCTGCAACGGACCGGTGGTCGGCATCAGCAGGATGTCGCCGAGGTCCGAATGCCCGGTGCCGCTGAAGTGCGTATGGCTGAAGCCGACGATGGTGCTGTCGTCATATTGGTATCCGGAACATGTGCGATAGACATCGGCGTTGTACTTGCCGTTTACCGCGTAGGGTAGCGTATCGGTGTCCGGGCTCAGTTGCACCATGCCGAAAGGTGCTGTAGCGCCTGGATAGACATGGCCCATGCGTTGCGTGCCGATCATCGGGTCCACATACCGCAATGGATCGCCGACCGCATTGGGCTGGGCGAACGCTGATAAGGCAAGAACGGAAAAGAGGAACGCGGGGATCTGATGCGGGCTCATCATCGGCTTTTTACAAAGCGTTGGACGCCGATGCCATGGGCGTGGGTAAGGCGGACGGTATAGAGGCCATCGCTCCAATTCCGTGTATCGATCATGGTCGGTCCATATTTCGTTGGCGTTCCGGAATAGACCGTTCGACCTTCTGCGTCGAGGGTGGTGACGGTGATCGGATCGATTCCAGGATCGAGGGTGATCGACAGTATGCCCTCCACAGGGTTCGGCGCGATACTGAACCCTTGGCGCGTTACGGAGGATACTCCCGTATTGATGTCCGGATGTACCCATCGGATGCGGGCATCGCCCCTGTCGTTGGTGATGAGGTAGAAGGTGCCATCGGGGCGGATGGCGATGTCGCGATTGCGCCACATCACGTCGAAGGCCCCGCCGTCCAGGTATTCCTGCGCAGTGATGGAGTCAAGCTCGTTGGTGAACGAGTACAATTTCAAACCTCGTTGCCAGAGCACACAGGTGATGAGCTTGTCGTGCAGTTCGGGGATCAGGTCGCTCGTGTAGAACTCCGTGCCTGAGGGAGGTTGTGGGAACGTGGCCAACGCATGCGTGTATGAGAAGGTGAGTGATGTGCACGAATCAGGAATGATGCTCGAGCATTGGTCGCCGTCGAACGCGGGCCAGCCGTAGTAGTGGTTCCCCTCGATCATATTGATCTCGTTGCCCCAAGGCGCCATGCCGTGTTCGCTCGTAATGATGGCTCCGTTCGGCAGCATCGCCAACCCTTGGGCATTGCGGTGGCCCCAGGTCCATGTGTAGTCCGTCCGTGGGTTGTCCAGTGGAACGGAACCATCGGTGGAGAAACGCAGCGTTTTGCCGACCATTGACCAAAGTGTATCCGGTCCGTTCAGATAATAGTCGGGCGTGGTGACGAGCACATTGCCCGTAGTGTCGAAGAGCACGCGACCGGCCGCATGCTCACCAGCGTGGTAGTACGTGAAGAGCACGGTCTCGTCCGTGATCGTATCGTTCGCTGCATCGTAGATGAAGCGCCCCACTTCGCAGAGTTGTCCGCCAGCGTAATAGTCCGCCGTATCGAAGACAGCCATCACGATCGGTGTGTTTGGGAAGTCGGGATGCAGGGCCATGCCGAGCCCATTGCCGCGGCCGCGGTCCATGAGCGTATCGACCACATCGGTCACCGGGTCCCAACGTGTGATCAGCGGACCGTCGGTCATCCAGAGTTTGTCGTCGGGTCCCCAGAGGATCTCCCACGGAATATTCACCCGGGTGCTGTCGAGGACCACATCGATATCGAGCAGCGTGTTGCCCAACTGGTAGGTGAGTTGGCCACGGCACTGCTGCCCCAGCAGCGCTGCCGAAAGGGTGGGCACGGCGATAAGCCAGCGGTAACGTGACGTCAAGGTTCCAGCGTTTTGACGTGGAAAGATATCCGTCCGTTCCCGGACCACCCGAAGGGCGAAGCGATCAGTGCACGATCCGGATCACGGTCGTACCATCATCCGTGCGCACACGCATCAGGTAGATGGCCTTCCCGGCCCCGTTCAATGACATGTTCATCATGCGTTGCCCATGGCCTGGCGCGGAGGTGATCAAGCGACCGGTCGCATCGAGCAACTCCACCGATGCGATCGCTGAGGCCGAATGCAAGGAGATGGCGTCGGCATCCTGCGCTACCGAGACGCGCGTGGTGTTGGGCTCCGCCATCCCCGTGTTGATGTCGCCGATGAAGATGTCGTCGAGCAGCGCCCAGCCACCGAGCGGGATCCCGCTGGCCAGACCGATGCGAACACTGTCGCAGTTCAGGCCGGCGAAAATGGTCCAGGTGAGCGGAACCCATTCCACGGCCGAAGCGTCCAGGGGTGGTGCGGGGTCGATCGTGGAGGGTATGACCTCGTCCGGTGGCGGGATCAGGTCAGCGAAGCCATATCGATAGGCGTAGTAAGGACCTGTTCCATCATCATAGCGGATGAAGATGGGCGGCGGTACCATCATGCCACCCCCGATGATGGCGCACTTGAAGGTGAGGTCGATCGGCGAGGCGTCGCAGAGGGTAAGCCAGGGCGACCAGATGGTCGATTCCTGATAGCCCGAACAACCGCCGCAATCCATGATCAAGCCACCGCTTCCGCCATAGCCGACCGTTGCGTTCCACGTGAAGCCAACGCCGGACAGGGTCTCCATCGTCCATTCCGCCGGGATCCCACTGTTCAGGTTGGTACCGACCGGTGGCGGGATCGGCGGCTGCGCTGTGGATACCAGAGCGAGGACAAGAGCCGGGAGCAGGGAGGCGCGAGTTGAGTAGGTCATGCCTGGGTATTCCAGTGTGGTAGACGATGGACGCTGGCGAAGTTGCCGCTTGAGGAAAGGTAATGACAGGCAGCACGAAGCCCCGACCATCCACCGTACAGTGTTGGCCAGGGCTTCTCCTTTCACCAACTCTTCGTGGTGCTCAGTGCTTCATGGTCTTGTCCTTCGCTTCGTAGTTCGGCGTGAAGCCGATGTTCTTGAAGAAGAAGGCGAATTTGTCCGCCTGCTCACTGATGATCATGCTGGTGGGCTTACCCGCACCATGGCCCGCGTTCGTTTCCACACGGATCATCACTGGTGCGTCGCCTTGCTGGGCAGGCTGCAGGGTGCTGATGAATTTGAAGCTGTGCGCAGGCACCACGCGGTCATCGTGGTCGGCAGTCATCACCATCGTGGCTGGGTACTTCGCGGGCTTCACATTGTGCAACGGCGAATAGGCGTGGAGGTAGTCGAACTCCTCCTTGCTCTTGTCAGCGTCCCCATATTCGGGTGTCCAGCCGAATCCGGCGGTGAACTTCTGGTAGCGCAGCATGTCCAGCACGCCCACCTCAGGAAAGGCCACCTTGAACAGTTCAGGGCGCTGGGTCATCACAGCGCCAATGAGAAGGCCACCATTGCTGCCGCCGTTCACTGCGAGGTGCTCGCTGTCCGTGTACTTGTTGGCGATCAGGTATTCCGCTGCTGCGATGAAATCATCGAACACGTTCTGCTTCTTCTCCTTCATGCCGGCGTGGTGCCAATCCTCACCGTATTCGCCACCACCGCGCAGGCTTGGCTGCGCGAACACACCACCCTGTTCGAGCAACAACATACGCGAGGTGCTGAAGTAGGGGGTGAGGCTGATGTTGAACCCGCCGTAGGCGTACAACAGCGCCGGGTTCGTGCCGTTCTTCTGCATGCCCTTCTTGTACACGATGAACATGGGGATCTTGGTGCCGTCTTTGCTGGGATAGAACACCTGTTCGGTGACGTACTGTTCCGGGTCGAACTTCAGTTCGGGGCGGAAGTAGACCTCGCTCTTGCCTGAAGCGTAGTCGTACTTGTAGGTGGTGCCGGGATCGGTGAACGAAGTGAAGCTGTAGAAGGTGTATGGCTCACCGCGTCGTGCGCCGAAACCGCCAGCACTGCCCAAACCAGGGAGCACCACTTCCTGCTCACCACTGCCGTCCATGGCATACCGGTAGATGCGCGTGGTCACGTCCTTCAGGTAATTCGCGAAGAGGGAACCACCACCCACGCTCACACTTTGCAACAACTCCTTCTTCGTCGGGATGACATCCTTCCATGCGGCCTGTTCCGGATGGGCGGGGTCCACGGCCACAAGGCGATAGTTCGGTGCGTTCACTTCGGTCATCACGAGCAGGCGATCGCTCTTCGGGTCGTAATCCATGATGTTCGTCTTGTGCGCGAAGCCCGTTTGCAGGGCCACCCACTTCGTGGCCGGGGTCGGCATGCCGACCTTGCGCAGGTCGATGTAATACTGCTCAAAGCCGTCGGTGCCGGTGCTCACGGTGAGCGTTCCGAATTCCTCGCCTTCGGTAACACCCATGCCGATGTAGAGGTTCGGGTTGGTCGTATCCTCATACACCAGCGCGTCCTTCTCCTGTGCGTCGCCGATCTTGTGGTAATAGACCTTCTGCCATTGGCTGGCGGCGCTGAGTTCCGTGCCTTTCTTCGGTGCGGGATAACGACTGTAGAAGAAGCCGTCCTTGTACCACGCCACACCACTGAACTTGGCCCACTTCATCACATCGGGCAGTTCCTTCATCGTATTCAGGTCCCATACGGTGATGTCCTGCCAATCGCTCCCGGCTTTTTGGATGCTCACCGCCATGTACCTGAAATCATTGCTGGCACCCATCAGGTCGATGTTCGTTGTCCCGTTCGGGTCGATCGCGTTGGGATCGATGAAGACCTCGTCCTTGCCATCGACACCCTTGCGCACGTAGATCACGCTCTGGTTCTGAAGGCCGCTGTTGCGGTATTGGAAAAAATGCTCGCCCACTTTCATCGGTGCGCTCACCTTCGGGAAATTATAGAGCTCCTCATAGCGCTTCGCGATTTCCTTCCGGTAAGGGATCTGCGCCAGGTACGCGTCGGTCACAGCGTTCTGCCCCTTCACCCATTCGGCGGTCTCAACGCTGGTATCGTTCTCCAGCCAGCGGTAGGGGTCGGCCACCCAGGTGCCGTGCAGCGTATCGCCCGTTGTGCTGTCCGCACGGGTCTGCGGGTAGGTGATCTTCTCCACGGTGGTGTCGGTGCTTCCGTCACCGCACGCGGTGATGAGTAGGGCGATCGAAGGGAGGGCAAAGAAAAGGAGGGGGCGCATGGGGTTGTATGCACGCATGCTGGCGCGCGGCGGCAAATGTAGCTGCGCGCGGATCCCACGAGCGGTTGACGACAAGAAGGTAGGGGGACGAACGGTTGTCTTCAGGCGCGGCGGCGCTTGACCTCGCGCACGGTGACCAGTTCGTACACGGTGCCCGGTCCGGGGGCTAGTTCCGCGGTCGTGTTCAACTGGCCCGCCAGCGTGCGGATCAGATCCATGCCAAGGCTGTTGGGGCGGTCCCACTTGCTGCGGTCGGGCAGGCCTACGCCATCATCACCGATGCGCAGGTGCAGGCCGTACTCCTGATCGCCGTCGAGGTGCACCATGATGGTGCCCTCCTTGCGTCCCTTGAAGGCGTATTTCAGTGAATTCGAAATGATCTCGTTGATGATGAGGCCGAGGGGGATCAGCGTTTCCACGCTGAGCGTGGGCACGTTGATCTGGATGTCCAGGTGCAGCTTCGTATCGATGGTGTAAGCGTAGCAAAGGTCGCGGGTGAGGTGCGAGAGGTAGGTGTTCACGTCGATGTTCGCGAGGTCCTTGCTCAAATAGGTCTGCTCGTGCACGAGTGCCATGGCGCTTACCCGGTTCACGCACTCGTTGAAGAGTTCCGAGGTGCGCGGGTCTGTCACCTGGTCCATCTGGAAACGGATGAGGCTCTTGACGATCTGTAGGTTGTTCTTCACCCGGTGGTGGATCTCTTTGATCATCACCTCCTTCTCTTCCTTGCTCAGCATCGTCTCACGCAATTCGCGGTTGGTGCGCTCGAGGTTCTGCTTGGCCACGGCAAGCTGTTCGCTGCGCAGCCGGCTCCCGATAAGTAGCCGGTTGCTCACACCCACCAGCCAGGCGAACACCACTGCCAGAAGACAGGCGGTGATCAAGAGGAACTGGGCCTCGTTCCAGCGATCGCTAAGGGTGCTGGTATACGCGCTGAGCCCTTGCTCGTGCACACTGCGTGTGGTGCGGTCCACCACTTTCTGCGCGCGTTGAAGCATGATCTGCAACACCGCTTCAGTGGAGCGGGGGTCACCGTAGGCGTTGTTGCCCGCAAGGGCCTGGTTGTGGAGGGAGTCGGCCTGGTGCAACACCTGGCCCAGCGAACCGGGCAGTTCCGTCATCCCTGGTGAATCGGCGAAGTGGGCGTGGGTCCGTTCCACGCGCGCGAGCAGGCGGGTGAGTTCAGCGGACCATTGCTCCTGATGGGTGTTCACGTCCACGCGGTGCACCATGCCCAACTGGTGGATGGCATCGTTCAACTGGCTCAACTCATCAAGCAGTCGTACCTCGTGGTCGATCCGTGTCTGGAGGTCGCGTGAGCGCGACACCAACGAAATGCCATAGGTGATGAAACCTACCGCGAGCAGAGCGGCCGCGATCGGCCATTTCTGCCATGACAAACGCTTGAATGGATCCATGATGCCAGCCCTTCAACGCGGTGGGGCAGGCAGGGTTGCATCAGGGCTCCACGCTCGCGCGCAAGCGCGATTCAAAGGCCTGCATCAGCGCGTTGATCCGTGTATCGGCCTGCTGTTTCACATCCGCGTAGAGGCGGTAAACATTGCTGCGCCCCATGCCGGGTATCTTGTGGTCAGGTCCTTGAGCGCGCGTGAGCAATCCCAGATCGATGCCGCCCCGCGCGGTGTTCCGGTTCCCTGTATGGGTGAGTTCGGTCACCACGGTGCGGCATTCACCCGCACGCACCTGGAATGTGACATGGTATTGCACCGACCCCGCGCTTTCATCCCGTAGGGTGAGCATTTCGCTGCGGAAGTTCACACGGGCCGTCGCTTCGATCACCCCCTGGTCCCGATCCTTCATCAACAATTTCGCACCGGGCTCCTTGCCGAACGTCCAGGTCCAGGCCTCGGCCACCTTATCGAATAATTGCACCGCGTTCAACGGAATGCTCACCGATCGGGTATAGGTGATAGCCGCCGCCGATTCCTGGGTTTGCCCGGGGAAGGAAGCCTGGATCAGAAAGAGGAGGGGCAGCGACCGCAGCACGGTGCGAAAGTTAGCGGCCCCGATGTCATTGGCCCTTTTGCGCGCACTAGCCCAGCGGTAGTTCCAGCACGAACGTACTGCCATGGCCGCTCCCTGGGCTAACGGCGAGCAGGGAGCCACGGTGTGCGGTGGCCCATCGAGCGGCCCGCGCCAAAGTTCCGCGCCCTTGTGCCTCACCCTCGGTGCTGTGGCTGCTCAACCAGGCGTACCGAACGAAGATCCGATCGAGATCCGTTGCGCTGAGTCCCGCACCCGTATCGCTCACACGCAGCATCGCCGATGCGCCCTCATGCGCCAGGGTTACCTGTATGGTACTTCCGCGTGGTGAGAATTTCGAAGCGTTCGAGAGGAGGGCAGCGATCAGTTCCGTGAGGCAGTGATCGTCACCCTGAACAGAGAGGCCGGGTGCAAGGTCGGTGAGGACCTGCTGTTCCTTTTTTACGAACCGGTGACGCATGTCGGTCAGGGCGCGCGAAACGAGCGCGGCGGGATCGAGAGGCATGATGGTCAGCGTCCCGATGCCGCGCTCCACATGCATGTCGTCCAGGAGCGATTCCACTTCGCCCAAGGCCTTGAAGTACTGTTGTTCGGCGAAGGTGGCGAGTTCCGCGGCGTCGATCCCGGGGGTAGGTTCGGCCAGATGGCGCAGTACCTCGCGAAGCCCGGTGAGCCGGTTGCGGATGTCATGCGCGA
Organism: Flavobacteriales bacterium; assembly: GCA_039933875.1. Taxonomy (GTDB): domain Bacteria; phylum Bacteroidota; class Bacteroidia; order Flavobacteriales_F; family PHOS-HE28; genus PHOS-HE28. The sequence continues at coordinate 32,408 of JBDTNF010000198.1, forward strand.
AACGGTGGAGCCGTTCGGCCTGTTCCGACTTGGCCTTGTTCTCATCAGCGGCCATTACAGTGTGTTATTCGTCGCCGCGGGCGAACCGCTGCAGCACATCCTCAAGGCTGTCCGAGTTGATGGGCTTGCTCAGGTACTGGCAGTCCTTCAAGGCGCGGATGGCGGAGATCACCTCGGGTTTGGTGCTGGCGGTAAGGAACAGGATGGGGATGGTATCCTTCGCCTGGATCTCCTGCGCGAGTTCCAGGCCGTTTTTGGTGCCCTTCAGGTAGATATCCATGATGATCAGGTCAGGCCGTTCATGGCGCAGGAGTTCCTCGGCCTCTTCCGAACTGCGCGCAGTGCCGGTCACCTCGAAACCCATACGCTCCAGTTGTAGTCGGTAGCCGAATGAGATGATGGTCTCGTCCTCGATGATCAGGATCTTCTTCATGGATGGTCAGAGGTCGGGAAAACGGGTTCAGTTCGATCGGGCACGTCGGTGGTCTCGCAATACTCCTTCGAAGCTATCCACGGAAAGGGCCTTTTCGACGTAGCCGATCACCGAGCGGAAGGAGAGGGCACGTTCCAGGTCCGCCGGGCGGTTGCTGCTGCTGAACATGATCACGGAAGTGAGGCCGTTGGGCAACAGTTCCTCGCCCTCGCAGGTGGCCAGGAATTCGAAGCCGTTCACGCGTGGCATGTTGATGTCCACGAACATGATGTCGGGCAGGTCCGTTCCGTCGCGCATGAAGATGAGCGCGTCGTCAGCCGAGGTGAAGCAGGTGAGCCGACCGGAGAAACCGGCCTTCTTCAGCACCAGCCTCGTTACGAAGTTGCAGTCCTCCTCATCGTCGATGAGCAGGATGTGGGCGATGACGGTGGGGTCGGGAATGGAAGTGGTGCTCATTGCGCAGGGCCTGCAACGGCACACGCCCAGCGAAGGTTTCGCCTGCGCCCGACGTTGGCCTGCGGTACGAGAGTTATCCCGCCCCGATCAGAAGTAGCTCACACGCAAGGTGCGGCCTTTCTCCTTGAAGATGGAGCCCCTGTCCTTCATGCGGTCCTCCAATCCGTCCTCATCCACCAGCAGGCGCTCGAGGAAGGCTTGTGCCTCCTTCGGTCCGAGCTTCGCTTCGGAGCCGTTCGACACCGCCTCGGTGATGTAAGCGGCGAGCAGACCATCGTAGGCGTTGTGGAACATCGCTGGTGTGGCGAACAGATCACATCCGATCACCTGGCCGCCGCTCACGGCCATCACACCGATCACATCCTGCCGCCCGGAGAACAGGCCCGCGAAGTGCGTGCGATAGGCTGTCATCTCACGCTGGAACGTGCTGTCCTCCTGTAGTGCGGCGAATGTGCCCGTCGGTGCGCTCACCTCGTTCTCCTTCAGGTAGCCGGCCACGTTGTCCCACACGGCGCCCTGGTCCTTCTTGACGGCCGCGGACCTGCGCATCTTTTGCGCGCCGACCCCGGGCGACGCGGAAAAAGTCTTGCCATCACTTCCCGTCTGCCAGCGGTTGTGCTCCACACAGAACGCGGCCACATCGACGGTCTGACCCGGCGCCAGCAGCACATCCTGCGCGAGCATGCGGTCCTGTTGTCCACCCGTCACCACTTCGCCTTGCATCAGGTAGATCGTATCGCGCGAGGTGTTCTTCGCCAGCAGACTGTTCACCTGGCCGCCATCACCCTGTTCGGTGACCTTCAACGCTCCAGAGGCGATCGCCTTCTTCAGGGGTGTTGTGCGCTCCACATGGGAGTGCGCCTCGTTGAAGGCTGCGTTCGCGATCACCGGATAGATGGCGAGTTTGCCCCACATGTAACTGACATCCGGTGGCGCCGCGGCCGGCACGCTCAAGTTCTCCGTGTTGTATTGCGCGTTCAATGCAAGTGAGAACGCGATGCCGATGCTGGAGACTGTCAGGTGGCGCATGGGGATGGGTTTGGCAAGCGGTACACGGCCGGCCGCATCACGTTCGATCAGGGATCCTGAACGACCCGCGACGAACCTTTTGTGCGTGATGGTGTACCGAACAAGGAACGGGCAGCAGTGTTGATACTGCACGATCCGATGCAGCGTTGAAGAGTTCTCCGGTCGGTGCGACGGAACGATCGGTGGTGGCGGGCCGGATGCCCGGACGGGGAGCATGGCGGGCGCGTTCTTCGGGACGCGCCCGTCGCATCACCGCAGTTCCTGGTCCAGTTTTACGATGGACTCCGGGGCACCTAGCAGATACAGCAGATCATCGGTGAGGATGCGCGCATTGCCACTCACGTTCGTGATGTAACGGCCGTCGCGTCGCACGGCGAGCACTGTGATCCCGTAGCGCTCGCGCAAGGCGATCTCGGCGATCGTGCGACCCACCACCTTGCCGCGGCCGAGCGTCACGTGCATCGTCGCGATCTCGAGGCCCGGGATCGAGAGCGGGGCTTCCTTGCGTTTCATCTTGTTGCCTGTACCACCCCGCAACATGCCATAGTGGTCGCTCCTGATCGAAGCGATCAGTTCCTGGATGCGCGACTCGGGCAGCAGGTACTTCCGCAGCACCCGGTGGAAGATCTGGATGCTCGTCTCGAATTCCTCCGGGATCACCTCATTGGCACCAGCTAGGAAATTGGCCTCTATCTCCCGCACATACCGGGTGCGGACGATGATGTGCGCAGTGCTGGAGAGCGATCGGGCGCCCGTTACGATCTTCAGCGTCTGAGGCGCATCGCTGATGGCGACCACCACGACACGCGCACTCTGCACCTGGGCCTGTTCGAGCATATGGATAGCGCTGCCGTCACCGACAAGCACTGTGAGCCCTGCCAGTTGCGCCTTGTGCGCCAAGTCAGGGTCTTCTTCGATCACCGCGCAACGGATCCCCGTCTCCATCGCCACGCGCGCCACGTTCTGGCCGTTCAAGCCAAAGCCTACAATGACCACATGGTCCTTGAGCACCTTGGACATCGTTTTCTCCTGCTCACGCTTCACCCGCATGAGGCGGTCAAGCCGCTCGGTGGCTTGGGTCGGCACGAAGGAGAGGAAGATCCAACGCACGATGCGGTCGGAGTTCCCCAGGAGGAAAGGAGTGGCACCCATGCCGATGATCGCCACGGCCAGGAAGATCTGGTAGTGCTTTTCGGAGAGCAAGCCGAATTGAAGGCCGGAGACGGCCAGCACGAAACCGAATTCGCCCAGTTGGAACAGGGCCAGGCCGCTCTGCACGGCGGTGCGCAATGGGTACCGCAACACCCATACCGCCACAAGTGCGACCAGTACTTTCAGGAGCGTGGCTGCCAGCGCCAGACCGATGATCGTGAACGGGGCGGTAAGGAACTGCTCGGGGTCGACCAACATGCCGATGCTCACGAAGAAGAAACTGAGGAACAGTTCATGGAAGGGGAGCACGAGTCCTGTCGCATGGTACGCGTGGTCGGTCTCGCTGATGATGAGACCGGCGAAGAACGCGCCGAGCGCGAGGGACAGGCCCATCGCCTGTGTGGCGAAGGCGGCGGCGAAACAGATGACGACGATGACGATGATGAACAGTTCCTTGCTCTTGATCGCCGCGCGCAGGATGCGCGGCACCAGGTAGCGTCCGCTGATGAACACAGCGACGAGCAATAGCGCCATTTTGCCGAGCAGCAGCAGGAGATCACCGGTGATATCATCGCTCTTACCCGCGAGCAATGGTGTCACCAACATCATGGGCACCACGATGATGTCCTGGAAGATGAGGATGGCGGTGGACACGCGACCATATGTCGAATCCATCCTGCCTTTCTCCTGTAGCACGCGCAACACGATCGCCGTGCTGGACAGGGCGACGAGGAATCCGATGAACACCGCGCTCTCGGTGGTCATCCCGAAGAGTACGAGCACCCCCGTGGCACCGGCGATGGTCAGGCCGGTCTGCAGCGCGCCCCCCACGAAGACGGTCTTTCCTAGAGCGGTCAGCTTCTTCAGGCTGAACTCCATGCCGATGACGAACAGCAGGAAGATCACACCGATCTCCGCGAGCGCCTCCACTTCATCGACCTTTTTGATCCACCCCAACCCGTGCGGCCCGGCGATCATGCCGGTGAGGATGAAGGCGAGGATACCCGGCAATTTGAACCGGCGGAAAAGGAGCAGGATC
>JBDTNF010000199.1:0-2888 GCA_039933875.1 Flavobacteriales bacterium
GGCCCTTCTCGTTCCATTCTCATGTCGCGTTGCCGGGAGGAACGAGGTGACTACTTCGCAGCACCAGCTCCCTTGGCTCCGGCGCAACAGCCAGCGGCCTTGCCTTCGGCACCGTGCCCAGCGCAGCCCGCCTTACCAGCGGCCATCGGCGCACACGAGGACACGGCCGGATGCCAGGCACCCTCCTTCTTCAAATGCTCCAACTTGGCCAATTGATCCGCGTTCAGCATTTTCTCGACCTCGGCATCGTATGGGGACATCGTCGCCTCCACTTGCTCCTGGATCTTCCTGCACTCCTGACGTTGATCCACCACTTGTTTCTCTCCTTCCATGAAAACACCGGCCATTTTCTCAGCCAACTTTTCATCCAGCCCCAGCGCATCAGCATAAGCGGCGGCCCGCATTTTCGCGAACATCTCCGGGGTACTCGTACTTTCATTAGCCGAAGGAGCCGATGCGGCCAGGTCGGCTTGCGCAGCGATGTTCCCAGCGGACAACAGTGCGATAGTGCTCAGGAAAAGGGTGATCGTCTTCATGGTCATGTTCTGTTTGGGAGCCCGAAAGTAAGCGGTCGCCCCTGACGGGGACGTGACCGTCGTCAGCTGCCCTTCGCCCCGCGCACCATTTGTTCGATGGCGTCCCACATGCCCGGTTCCACTTGGTCCAGCAGGTTGAATTGGCCGGCTCCTTTCAGCCATTCGCCCCCATCGATCGTCACCACTTCCCCATTGATGTAGCCGCTGTACGGTGACACGAGGTAGGTGACCAGGTCCGCCAGTTCCTGGTGCTCGCCGAGCCGCCCCAACGGCACCTTCTTGGCCATGTCGAACTTCTCCATCATTTCGCCGGGCATCAACCGGCTCCAAGCGCCTTTCGTGGGGAAGGGTCCCGGGGCGACCGCGTTGCAACGGATCCCATGCCGACCCCATTCGGCGGCCAGCGAACGCGTCATCGCCAACACACCCGCCTTGGCGCAAGCGCTGGGGACCACATAGCCAGAGCCGGTCCAAGCGTAGGTGGTCACCACGCTCAACACCGCTTTGTCGCGTTGCTTTTCCGCGATCCAGTGTTTCCCGAAAGCGAGTGTGCAGTTGATCGAGCCCATCAGCACGATGTCGATGATCGTCTGGAACGCCTTGCTGCTAAGCCGCTCGGTGGGGCTGATGAAGTTGCCTGCCGCGTTGTTTATCAGCACGTCGATCTTCCCGAAGCGGGCGATCACGGCATCGCGTAAACGTTCCACCTCCGCATAGTCACGCACATCGCACACCACTGGCAGGACCTGCCCGCCTGTGGTCCCTTCCATTTCACGCGCGGTCTTCTCCAGCACATCCTGCTTCCGGCTGCTGATGCACACCTGCGCGCCCAACTCGAGGCAGGCCTGTGCCATGCTCCTACCGAGCCCGGTGCCCCCTCCGGTGATCACGATCACCTGTCCCTTCAGCGCATCCTCGCGCATCATGCCCTTTCGTTCGCTCATAACGGATGTTTCGCGCCGCTCAGTGGTGCGTTCGGACGAAGATATCTCCCGACCCCGCCAGCGCAGGGAATAACTTTGTGGGAGCCTCGTTCCACATCCCATGCGCACCGAATACCCCGCCAAGATCCTGCTCGCCTGGGGCGAAGCGATCACAGGGAACAGCGGGCTGCGCGACTGGCTGATCAAGAACGGCTACCCCGAGTTGGGCATCTTCACCTTCGCCCTGCGCAACAAGCAGGATGCACGCGAGTGGCTCATGAAGAACGGGCACCCGCACCTGCTCGCGGTGATCACCGGCATAGAGGGCGACACCGCCGCATTGACCTGGCTGGAGCGGAACGACATGAAGGTGCTGCGTCAGGTGGCGCTCGCCGGCGATGGTGACCAGGACGCCTTCCGCTGGCTGGTGGAGCACGGCCATCGCGAACTGGCCATGCTTGGCATGAAGATGCACCAGGTGAAGCGCCAGATGGACGAGGACTACACCGACCCGCACAAGTACGCGCAGGAGTGAACGGACCGATCAGGAGTTGACGGTTTTCGACCTGCTCCACACGGCATGTAGCCTGGCAAGCAACACAACGTCGATGAGGGTGTGCGCGATCATCGGTCCGAGCAGGCCGTACACGTTCGCCTGCCAACCCAGCAAGACCATCGCACCGGTCAGGAGCACACCATAGAGCGACATGCGCCAGCTGCGTGGATCGAGGTAACCATGCAGCGCAACGAAGGCGATCGCCGTCCACACGACACCAAGCCAGTGCTGGATCGCCCCACGGAAAAACACTTCCTCGCCCACGCCCGCGCAGAGCGAAACCGCGATCCGCATCCCGCGGCTGGGCATGAGCGGACCTATCAGCATGGCGTACTTCATCAGCACATTATCCATGAACGGTCGCGAGATCAGAGCCCAGGCACCGTAGCCTATCGCGAGGCCGGTCATCGTTCCGATCACCACATGCTTCCAGAGCGGTAGTGAGCCCATGATCACCGTCGGCAACGTGCGGTGCTGAACGAACACGATGAGCACCGCGCCACCGATGCCGAAGAACACCAGGGTGAACGCCGCGAGCAAACCCACAAGCCTCCTACCGGACCGGGAAGACCCAATTGCAATTGCGTCGGTGTCCGGGGCTTCCATTCAGCAGGCACAAAGATGCACTCCAACAAAAAGCAGGAGGCCCCGGATCACCGAGGCCTCCTGTCAATGGAATGTCAGTGGGTCACTGCACCACAAGGCGGCTGGTGCCGAGCACACCTTCCTTGGAGAGCAGGCGCAACTGGTAAACACCGGGAGCGAGTGTACCGACGTTGATATAATCCTGGCTACCGTTGATGGGCTGGGTCATCACCAACTGCCCGGTGGCGTTGGTCACTTGTGCGGAACAGGTCGTCGGCGTGGTCGTAT
>JBDTNF010000200.1:0-7847 GCA_039933875.1 Flavobacteriales bacterium
TGCTCTTCACCGTCTTCACGATCTTCTCGGCGCTCTTGTCGACGAGGTTGTGATCGTAAGACCGCAGCTTGATCCGGATCTTTTGGGTCATCGCTTTTGTGCGGGTTAGGCCGAAACTTTACCGCGAACCTTCGCCAGTACGGCTTCGGTCACGTTATTGGGTGCTGGGGAATAGTGACTGAACTCCATGGTGCTGCTGGCACGGCCGGAACTCATGGTGCGCAAGGAGGTCACGTAGCCGAACATCTCGCTCAAGGGCACGGTGCCTTTGATCGCCTTCGCGCCGGAACGGTCCTCCATGCCCATGATGGTACCACGGCGACGGTTGAGGTCACCGACGATATCACCCATGTTCTCCTCGGGGGTGATCACCTCGATCTTCATGATCGGCTCCAACAACACCGGTTTGCACTTCGGCACGGCATTACGGAACGCGGCCTTCGCGCAGATCTCGAAGCTCAATGCATCGGAATCCACGTTGTGGAAGCTACCGTCGTACAGGGTCACCTTCAGGCTCTCCATCGGGAAGCCCGCGAGCACACCGTTCTTCAACGAGGCCTCGAAGCCCTTCGACACAGGGGAGATGAATTCCTTGGGAATGGAACCACCCTTGATCTCGTCCACGAACACCAGGCCGGTCTTTTCAGGATCGGTCTGCGGCTCGATCCGCACATGGATGTCAGCGAACTTACCACGACCACCCGTCTGCTTCTTGTAGAGCTCGCGGTGTTCGATGGAAGACGTGATCGCCTCTTTGTACTTCACCTGCGGAGCACCCTGGTTGCATTCCACCTTGAACTCGCGCTTCATGCGGTCCACGAGGATCTCCAGGTGCAATTCGCCCATACCGCTGATCACGGTCTGGCCGGTCTCGTCGTCGGTGTGCACTTTGAAGGTGGGATCCTCCTCGGCCAGCTTGGCCAGGGCAGCGCCCATCTTGTCCAGGTCGGCCTGGGTCTTGGGTTCCACGGCGATGCCGATCACAGGCTCCGGGAAGCTCATGCTCTCCAGGATGATCGGATGGTCTTCAGCACAGAGCGTGTCGCCCGTGCGGATGTCCTTGAAACCAACGGCCGCACCGATGTCGCCCGCCTCGATACGCTCCACAGGGTTCTGCTTGTTGGAGTGCATCTGGAAGATGCGGCTGATGCGCTCTTTGCGATCGCTGCGTGTGTTGAGCACATAGCTACCGGCTTCGAGCACGCCACTGTAAGCGCGGAAGAAGGCAAGACGACCCACGAAAGGATCGGTGGCGATCTTGAAGGCCAAACCTGCGAACGGCTCATCCGGATCAGGGTGGCGGACAGTTTCGCCATCCGTACGGGGATCGATGCCGATCACCGCTTCGAGATCCATCGGGCTGGGCAAGTAGGCCATCACCGCATCGAGCATGGTCTGCACGCCCTTGTTCTTGAAGGCACTGCCACACAGGATCGGTGTGATGCTCATGTTGATCGTGCTCTTGCGCACGGCCTCCATCACCTCCGCTTCGGTAAGGCTATCAGGATCGGCGAAATACTTCTCCATCAACGTGTCGCTGCTCTCGGCAACGGCCTCGATGAGCTTGTCGCGCCACTCCTTCACGGTATCCTTCAGGTCCTCGGGGATCGGAACCTCCTTCCAGGTCATGCCCTGGTCGGATTCGTTCCATACCATGCCGCGGTTGTTGATCAGATCGACAACACCGAGGAACTCGGCCTCAGCACCGATGGGCACTTGCAAGGGAACGGGGGTCGCACCGAGCCGCTCGCGGATCTGCGCCACCACGTTGAAGAAATCGGCACCGCTGCGGTCCATCTTGTTGACGAACCCGATGCGGGGCACTTTGTATTTGTTGGCCTGGCGCCATACGGTCTCGCTCTGGGGCTCGACACCGCCCACAGCGCAGAACAACGCAACGGCACCATCCAGAACGCGCAGGCTGCGCTCCACCTCCACGGTGAAGTCCACGTGACCCGGCGTATCGATCAGGTTGATCTTGTACTTGTCGCCACGGTAATCCCAGAACGTGGTGGTGGCGGCGCTGGTGATCGTGATACCACGCTCCTGCTCCTGGGCCATCCAATCCATCGTCGCCGCACCATCATGCACCTCACCGATCTTGTGTACAAGACCCGTGTAGTACAGGATGCGCTCGGAAGTGGTCGTCTTCCCGGCATCGATGTGCGCCATGATGCCGATGTTGCGCGTATATGTGAGGTCCCTCTTGGCCATTGTGCTCGTTCTCTACCGGATCAAAAACGGAAGTGGCTGAACGCCTTGTTCGCTTCGGCCATCTTATGCACCTCTTCTTTCTTCTTGAATGCTGCGCCTTCCTCTTTCGAAGCGGCAAGGATCTCGTTGGCCAGTTTCATGGCCATGCTGCGCTCGTTGCGGCTGCGGGCGTACCCGATCAACCACTTCATCGCCAGGCTCTTCTTGCGATCCTCGCGAACAGCTTGCGGGATCTGGAAGTTGGCACCACCCACGCGGCGGCTGCGCACTTCCACTTGCGGGGTCACATTGACGATCGCCTTGCGGAAGATCTCCAATCCGTCCTCACCGCTCTTCTCGGCAACGATGTCGATGGCGTTGTAGAAGATGTCCAGGGACTTGCTCTTCTTGCCGTCGTACATCAGGTTGTTCACGAACTTGGTCACCTGCACATCGCCGAACTTGGGGTCGGGCAACGTGGTGTGTTTGACTGTCTTCTTGCGCATGGCTGCTTATCCGTGACAGGTTACTTCTTCTTGGCAGGAGCGGCACCGGGTTTCGGGCGCTTCGTTCCGTACTTGCTCCGACGCTGGTTGCGACCCTCCACGCCGGAGGTGTCCAACACACCGCGTACGATGTGGTACTTCACACCGGGCAGGTCCTTTACACGACCACCACGCACCAACACGATGCTGTGCTCCTGGAGGTTGTGGCCTTCGCCACCGATGTAGGCGATCACCTCGTAGCCGTTCACCAAACGGACCTTCGCCACCTTGCGAAGCGCCGAGTTCGGCTTCTTCGGGGTGGTGGTGTACACCTTGGTGCAAACACCACGGCGCTGAGGGCAGCCGGTCAATGCGACCGACTTGCTTTTGTACACAGGGGTTTCGCGTCCCTTGCGGATGAGCTGTTGGATGGTTGGCATGAGCTCCTTTTCGTCTTGGCTATCAGTCGTTTTCACCCAGGTTGGGTAAAACGGGCTGCAAAAGTAGCGGAATTGGCTTTTCCACCAAGGGGTGTTGAATGAAATTTTCAGGGGACAGCAGCGATCGCTGGTCTCGGACCCTTCGTCACTGGATCCGTTGCCCCGCTAAACCCATTGCGGCCCTAGGACAATAGGAGGTGCCAAGAATATGGATCCGCTGATCGGCCTGCCCGGGACCATGCCCCCAGCACATGAAATGACCTCGGCGGGTCCGCGGCGAAACCTACCTTTGATAGCATCATTCGATGCTATAAATGGACACCGGCAGCCTCACGTATTACTCCATCAGCCCGCGGATGCTGAACCTGCTGGCGACCATCCACCAGCGGTTGGGGGAAGTGAGCGCGCGTCACCTCCATCGACCGCCTCCCACCTTGGAAAAAGCGTTCCACGTGAGCGTGGTACACAGCACCCTGGCCATTGAGGGTGGGGCGCTGGAGGCCCTGCCCGTAGCTGACCTGGTCGACCGGCACTCGGCAGCGGTCGAAGGCCCGGCGGCCTTGGAAGCGGTGAACACGCACCGGGCCTACAACCTGTTGCCGGAGCTGGACCCCTTCCTGGTCCAGGACCTACGCCAGGCCCATGCGGTGCTCATGCACGGCCTCGCCTTGGACGCCGGTCACTTCCGCACGGGGGCCATGGACGTACTGTATGGTGACCCGACACCGCTCCGCACGGCTTCCGCGCATGACCTTTCCATTCAGGTCCAGGATCTCCTGCGGCATGTGGAGGAGGATGACTTCCCCACTGTGCTCACGAGTTGCGTGCTGCACTTCGGCCTGGTGTACCTCAGACCATTCACCGCAGGCAACGGCCGGCTGGCCCGCCTTTGGCAGAAACGCCTCCTCATGCAGTACTGGCCGGTTTTCGCCTACCTCCCGATCGAATCGTTCATACACCGCACCCAACCGGCCTATTATGCGGCCTTGGAATATGCCGACCGTCGGGGTGACTGCGGGGGCTTCATCACCTACCTGCTTGAACGTATCGATGAAGCCCTCGCGGAACTGCTCGACTCATCGGACCCCACGCGCAGCGCCCGGGAACGCATGGAGATCTTCCTGACCAGCGGCCCGCCCCGGGGGCGCAATGACCGGTCCTTCCGCCGCAAGGACTACACCACCTTCTACCCGAAGCTCTCCACCGCGACCGCGACCCGCGACCTGCAGGAAGCCACGAGCGCAGGGACGCTGGCACGCGAAGGGATGAAACGAACGGCCGTGTACCGGATGAAGGGGTGATCGGGTGCGGACGAGGAGGGATCCATACTATTACAGCCAGCCGCGAGTTGTTAGGCTTCTGAGCGAGCGATGACCCCTATTGAACTGAGGATCGAGGAACTGGTGGCGCTCACCAGCGGGAACGATGTGAGCCTCGCCACACGCCGTGTGATGGACATCTGCGATGACCATCCGGAACTGCACGACTTGCGTGCGGAGGCGATGCGGCTCCGAGCGGACTACAACATGAGCCGCGAACTGGGAGCTGCGGAACTTGGTGGCGAGCAGGGCGCCGCCTTCGCGGAACGCGCAAGGGCCATAGCGGGTATCATTCAGCAGCGGGCCGCGGGCATCGCGGACCATGCAGGCAACGGGGTACGGCATGTGGTGTTCCAATGCGCGCAACTCACCAAGTCGTTCAGCGCAGGCGGACATCGTTTCCAACTCGGCCCCTTCGACCTTGAACTGCGCACCGGAGAGATCACCGGCGTGGTGGGTGAGAACGGCAATGGCAAGACCACCTTGCTGCGCCAGATCGCCGGTTTGCTCGACCAGACCTCTGGCGCGAAGGCCTATCCTGGGGCCGGTGAAGATCCGTACGCGATCCGCCAGACCATCGCGTGGATCCCCCAGCGCAGCACTCGTTGGCACGGAACACTGATGCAGAACCTGCGCTTCATCGCAGCGGTGCATGGCATCACCGGACAGGACAACACGGACCGCGTCAACTACACGCTGCACCGCCTCGGCCTCACGCGTTTCCAGGACCTCACGTGGAAGCAACTCTCCAGCGGTTACAAGCTCCGGTTCGAGTTGGCCAAGATGGTGGTGTGGCGCCCACGCATCCTTGTGCTCGATGAGCCGATCGCCAACCTCGACCTGCAGGCCCAGCAACTCTTCCTCCAGGACCTGAAGCACCTCGTCGCCTCGCCGATAAACCCGATCACGGTCATCCTCAGCTCGCAACAACTGCACGAGATCGAGGCCATCGCGGACAACATCATCTTCCTGAAGAACGGCAAGCCGGTCTTCAGCGGTGCGGCGGCCAGCTTCGACCACGACCGCAACACCAATGTCTTCGAGATCAAGCTTCAGAGTCCCGATGGATCGTGGGGCACCTTCGCACCCGCCCAGCTTGAACAGGCGCTCGGTCACGGGAACTTCCACCACATCGACGATACCGGGTTGATCCTGCGCCTGACCACGCCACGCCATATCACCGCCCGCGAAGTATTAAAGGCCATAAGCCAGGCCGATCTCGAAGTGAGCTACTTCCGCGACATCAGCACGTCGACCCGCAAACTGTTCCACCAGGACACATGAACCTGCTGCGCAAGCTCATACCGGACTTCCTCAAGCGGCTCGACCTGGACCTGCAGCGCGACCATCCGCGCCTGTGGAGCACCCGCATCCATTACCACCTGTGGTTCCTCCTGCTCATCAATGCGCTCGTGCTCCTGTTCGGTGTGATCATCCGCGTTGAGCCCCACAAGTTCCCCGATCCCGAGGGCTTGTTCGGTTACATGATGATGCCCACGGTGATCTACTTCGCTTTCTGGGTCTACAAAGTGGTCCTCTTCACCGTGGAGCGGCGCTTCGGCATCCGCAAGCCCTACGCGGAGGTCTGGGAATTCCTGATCCACCTGGTCAGCATCGCGCTGATCATGACGATCCCCTACAACCTGATGCTCACGGTGAGCTACCGCATCGGACACCTGACGACCGATGCGGAGTTCGTGCACGAGGTGGATGCGCTGAACGACCAGGCCTACCTCTTCATCAACGGCAACGGTTACGCCTTCGAGGACGACATCCCCTACGAGTACTACCGCACCACCTCATCCTCGCACCACTACTTCCGGAATCTCGACGAGTACATCAACCGGGATCGGGTGGATACGAGGGACGAGCGGGTGCTCCATGTGATCTACGAGGAATACCTCAGCTCCTACAACGAAGTGGCCGACCCTTCGGAGAGCGACCACGACCCTGAGGCGATGCGCTTCTACCGTGCCAAACTGGATTCCATCGAGCAGCACTTCCCCTTCTACTTCGTGGATCACGGGACCTTCACCCCGCGCTCCTACAACAACTACTACACGCAACTACCTTTCAGGAACGACAGCCTGCTCGAGCTGGACTACGCGGCGCGCATGCGTGCCGACACCCCACCCGACCGCGAACGCCTCGCCGAAGCACTGGCCATCGCGCACAAATACTCCGATGAGATCCCCACGCTCACGGTGAACGACGTGATCGGGGACTACGTGCACCGGAAGAACTCCACCGCACAGATGGGCGAAGCGACCAACCAGATCTGGCGTGTGTGGAGAGCCAAGAACTACAACTACGACCTGCTGACCGAGGAGGCGGTGTTCTATGCGCTGGTGATCACCTGCTTCATGCTCGCGCTGCTACTCTCCGTCTTCAAGAACATCCACTGGCAGCCCTTCCTGATCACCCTGGTCACATCCGCGTTGCTGCCCGCGGTCATCCTGATCTTCGCCCTGCTCACCGAGGATGATCTGATCCCGCTCGACGACGGCATCATCATGATGTACAACTACTACTGGATCGCGATCTTCCTCATCATCATGCTGGCCTTCGTGCACCAACTCAAGACCTACCGCACTGCGCGCACAGTGATGGTGGTCCTGGCGAACGTGGCCGTTCCGTTCATCGCTTTGTTCACTTTCATGATCCTGCACGACCGCTGGGACATCTTCGGGCTTGATGCGCTACAGGCCAAACTCTACGACCTCCAGAACACCGCTGGCCTCTCGCGTGCAACGCAGGAGTTGCAGTTGCAAGTGGATGCATTGCAGGAAACGATCCAGCGGATCACGCAGTACGTGCTGTGGGGCGGCCTCATCCTGTACATCCTGGTGCTGCACCCCCTCTTCCGCAACATCTACACGCGGCTGATGGCGCTGCCGGAAAGGAAGTAGCGTTGCGTATCAGCTCTGGAAGTGCGTGGCCCGGAAACAACAGGCCAACATCCGAAGGCCTTACTCAATGAGCACTACCCGCGCGGTAGCCCTTCGTGCGCCACAGTTCATCCGGCATTCGTAGAGTCCGGCCGGGAAGCCATGCAGATCCACCGTATGCACCTGGCTCCACGATGGTATCCGCTCACGCAGCACGACCCGCCCGCCCAGCTCAACGTGAAGCGCCCATCGCTGGGGTTAGGGAATGCCTTTAGCTCGATCGATTGTTGCTCCTCGTCCAACCCGGTGTTTATACCCAAGCTATCGCACACGCTGCCATCCACCGGGCCCAGGTGGTAGTTGGGGTGGTTGGGCAAGGAATTCGAGAAGTACCGTGGTAGTGCGATACCATGCTGTTCCATGTTGCAGGCCAAGCCCGGCTCATCGGGAGTGTGGATCACATGAAGGTGCTGAGTACCATTGCCCGTGGAGATGTAGATCTTGCCATCGGGCGCAAGTTGC
>JBDTNF010000201.1:0-2762 GCA_039933875.1 Flavobacteriales bacterium
TTTGCGTAAGCGATAGCACGAACGTTTACGATTGTGCAGGCGTCCTCAACGGACCTGCCATGCCGGGCACGCCGTGCACCATTCCCGGGACCATCCTCGAAGGGACCTGGAGCGCGAACTGCTCGTGCGAATCGAATGACCCGGCCCCTTGCGAAGCGGGCTTCTGGGTGATGCAGGCTTACGCCGGTGTCGACAGCCTGGGCAACCCGAACGGCGGTGGCGAACCTGTTCCCAACGTGCTCTGGGTGTGGAACCTGAGCAGCGGTGGCACCGGTGAGTTCACCTTCCTCTGGAGCTTCGGCGATGGCACCTCTTCCACGGAAGCCTTCCCGACCCACACCTATGCCAACGGTGGTCCCTACGCACTGTGCCTCACGATCACGGATGTGACCGGCTGCACCGACACCTACTGCGATTCCATCTCCGTGGACGAGAACGGTATGTACTCGGGCATGGTCGTGGGAAGCGAAGTGCGCTCCGCGCTCACCATCAATGTGATCCAGCCCTTGACCACCGGGGTGATCGAGCGCCCTGCGGTGGCCGAAATGGCTACCTGGCCGAACCCGGTGACGGATGAACTGAACATCCAACTTAGCAGCAGCCTGCGCGGTAGCGTGAACGTGGACATCCTCGACCTGAGCGGCCGCACGTTGATGGCGAACAAGCGCACCCTCACTGATGGAGCCAACCGCCTGAGCGTTCCGACGAGCGAACTCACCCCCGGCGTCTATGTGTTGCGCATCGGCAGCGGAAGTGCTGCACAGGTCATTCGATTCGTGAAAACCCGCTGATCCACAGGTTCTTCGTTGAAGGGCGTCCACCTCGCGGTGGGCGCCCTTTTTCGTGCCAGGCTCCCCCCTTCGGCGCAGGACCGATAAATTGTGGGCTCTACCCAACCCCGGGCAGCCCGGCTACGTGTATGCATGTGACCGACAACCCTTGAACCCAACTCTTCGACCCATGCTACCAACATTCCGCTCTCTCGCCTTCGGACTGGCGGCCCTGTTCAGCGCCGGCGCCATCGCCCAGAACATTGTCATCGTGTCGGGCACGGTACAGCCCTGCAACGGCGTCTCCTATCCTGTACAGATCCAACTGACTACGCCACCCCCGGTCGTTGTATTGATCGACACGGTGGTGTACACGGGTGCGAACTGCAGCTATTCCTGCACGCTCTACCCGAGCCAGGGCCAGGGTTTGGTGAGCGTTTCCACCACCTGCGACGGTGGCATCACCTACATGACCGACAGCATGGGCTTCAGCCCGTTCTTCAACACCGTCGTCCTCAACCTGACCTGCGGCGGTGGTGGCACATTCGACTGCACGGGCATTCTGAACGGACCGAATATGCCCGGAACCGCTTGTGACGACGGTATCCCCGCAACCGATGCGTATTGGAGCATCGACTGCGTCTGCACCCCCGACACCGCTGGTAACACCATTGACTGTCTCGGTGTCATGGGCGGATCAGCTCTTCCAGGTACCTCATGCAACGACAACGATCCGCTGACCTCCAACGATGTCTGGGGCTGGGACTGCGTCTGCGCTGGATCCACCAACCTTGATTGCAACGGTGTACCGAACGGCCCCGCACTGCCAGGTACCTCATGCACCATTCCCGGCACCATCCTCACCGGCATATGGAGCGGCAACTGTGTCTGCATACCGGACACTGCGAACGCACCGGATTGCCTGGGCGTGATCAACGGACCGAACGTACCGGGCACCGCTTGCGACGATAACAACCCGCTCACGGATAACACCATCTGGAGCGTCAACTGCGACTGCGTGGTGAGCAACAATCCGCCGTGCGAGGCCAACTTCTGGGTGATGCAGGCCTATACCGATACCTCTGTTGTCGGTGGCACGGGTGAACCCATCCCGAACGTGTTGTGGGTTTGGAACCTGAGCAGTGGTGGCGACGGCACCTTCACCTTCGTCTGGAACTTCGGCGATGGCTCGGCTCCTTCCACGGAGGCCTTCCCAACGCATACTTACGCCAACGGTGGCCCCTACTTGCTGTGCCTGACGATCGCCGATGGCACGGGCTGCACGGACACGTACTGCGATTCGATCTCGGTGGATGAGAACGGCATCTACTCCGGCATGGTGGTGGAAGGCGAAGTGCGCTCCACCTTCACGATCAATGTGATCAACCCGCTGACCGCAGGGGTGAGCGAGAAACCAGCGCTTGATGAACTGGCGACCTGGCCGAACCCGGTAACGGATGAACTGAACATCCAACTCACCAGCAGCCTGCGTGGCAGCGTGAACGTGGATATCCTCGACCTCAGCGGCCGCACGGTGCTGGCCGGTAACCACATGCTCTCCAACGGTGCGAACCGCCTGAGCATGCCCACGGGCGACCTCAACCCCGGCATGTACCTGCTGCGCATCGGCAACGGTAGCGAAGCACAGGTGCTCCGGTTCGTGAAAACCCGCTGAGCCAGGTAGTACTTTGTGGGGGCGTCCGCTGCACGGCGGACGCCCTTTCACACATCGCTGATGATCACGGAAGCGCTCATAGCGCGTTGTGCACGAGAGGAGACCAAGGCGCAGTACGAACTGTACCGAGCGCTCTACCGGATGATGATGTCGATATGCTCCCGCTACGAGCGCAACAAACAAGACGCCACCGCACGGATGAACCAGGGATTCCTCAGGATCCTCCAGAACATCGACAAACGAAGACCGGAAGTCCCTTTTGAACTCTGGGCACGACGCATCATGATCAACACGGTGATCGACGAATTCCGCAAGGA
>JBDTNF010000202.1:0-38927 GCA_039933875.1 Flavobacteriales bacterium
ACCGCTTCGCTTGTCCAAGCATCATTGAGAAGTTCGAATTCGCCCTTGCCGGTCACAGGAATGGTGGCGATCACATACTCCTCACCAGCCGTCCAGCTGGTCCCAATACTCTCAAGCGGGGAGATACCGAACCCGGCGTACACATGGTAGTTGAAGGTCCCTTCCTGGCGGAGCCCACCCGAACGCATCAGGGGGATGTACTGGGCCGCAGGGGCCTCCTGTATCAAGTTGCCGAGGGATGCACCCGATGAACGATCCCAGCGGATGGTGAACACCACCGAGGAAAAGATCCCATTGAACGTGGACTGGGGCCGCACATGCACCTCCAGATTATCGCCGTTGCGGTGCAAGCCGATGTCCACTTGGTTCTGGGCCGAAACCGGAGCGGTTGCAGCCATCGCAAAAGCAATGGCTCCGAGGGTAAGGATGTTCTTCATATGCGGTGCGCTTGGATAAGTATGCTTGATACGGGAACAGTCCGTAATAAGGTGCAAGGTAAGCCGTCATAAACATTTTGTCCAAGACCTTATTACCGGTCCTACGCAAGGTTCGACCAAGGCGGCCTCCTCCCCGTCGGACCGGCCGGTACCAAAACCGAACAGGGGCCCTTTCGGACCCCTGCGCGGTAACCTGCAAGGAAAATGGAACCAGCCAAGGCCAGGAAGATCGGCCCTGGTATAAAGGAGACGGCAGGACCCTGGGGTGGTTGCCAGTGGGACGAAAAAAATCAGGGGGTGAACTTGTAGCCGACACCCCGGATCGCATGAAAGTGCCTTGGCGCGCGCGGATCAGGCTCGAAATATTTCCTGAACGCCACGATGAAATTGTCCACCGTGCGCGTCGTAGGGAACACGTTATATCCCCATACCTTCTGCAGGATCTCCTCCCGGGAGACCACCTGCCCCTCCCGCTCGATGAGTAAGCGCAACAACATGGATTCCCGCTGGCTTAACGAGCGAACGCGACCATCGCGACCGGTTGCCTCGAAACGACCGAAATCCACGGCATTCCCGTTGAACACGTATCGCACCGGAAGCGCCGCTCCCGGCCCCTCCGTGTTCCGATGAAGGAGTTTGGCCGCTCGCAGCAAAAGCTCCTCCAATTCAAAGGGCTTACCCAAGTGATCATCCCCGACCCTCAGACCCCGAATGCGGTCAACAGGAGCGGTCCGGGCGGTCAGGAACAGTACGGGGGTGGTATCCCCCTCCAAACGCACCGTTTCCACGACCGAATACCCATCCAAGCCCGGTAGCATCACATCCATGATCACCAGGTCGAACCGCGCGCCGCGCAACTTGTCCAGTGCTTCCGGCCCGGTGATCGCCGTGGTCACCGCATATCCTTCCAACTCGAAGTTCAGCTTCAAGGTGGACCGCAGCGAGCCCTCGTCCTCCACCAGCAGGATGCGTTTCGCCTCCATGACCGCAAAGATGGACCGCCGCTACCTTTGGCCACCCATGCGATTCGAACCCGTACACGCCGAACGTGCGAACGCCCTTCGACCCAACACCTTGGTCGCACACTTGGATATCCGATTCCATGTTGACGGTGAAGGACGATTCTGTGGCTCCATGCCGGTCGATGCCCGGACCCATCAGCCCATGGGCCTTTTGCATGGGGGAGCCACTGCCGCGCTCGCCGAATCGCTCGGGAGTATGGGCTCAGCGCTCATCATCAACCTTGCCACGCAAGGTGTGGTCGGTGTGGAGGTGAACGCGAACCACCTGAAAGGGGTGCGCACAGGCACCGTCACCGCTACCGGCATCATGGTCCATCAAGGACGAACGACCCATGTTTGGGACATCCGTGTTCACAACGAGGCAGGTGAACTTTGTGCGGTTTGTCGCCTCACCAACCTCATCATCGCCCGAAAGTGACCGCCTGGAAGGGTCCTGTCCTTGAAGCGCTGAACCGCTGCCTGGACCGGTCGCTATCGTTCGTAGCCTTCCGAAGTCCCGGCGGGCCTATCAGGCTTTGGGCGCAGCTCACACCGGATCCTGGTATCATCGATGCGACCGCGCTGAACAACGCAGGGCGGGCCTTTGTCATCGCTCCGTTCTACTCCGATAGCGGACCCACCCGGCTTATCCGGCCCGAAGTGGAACTGCTGTTCGACCGAACGATATCGCCACCGGACCTATCCCAATTGGGCGCCTGTGTTGGAGGGCCGCAGGACGTGCTCCCTGTTGCCTCCGGCCTTAGCCAAGAAGGTTACGCCCTGGTCATTTCGGAAGCTAAGAAGGCGTTCGAGGCAGGGACGATGAAGAAGGTCGTGCTGGCACGGACGGTTGAAGCATCGCTTGACACAAAGCACCTCGCTGATCTCCTCCTGGCCGCGGAAGCGACCTACGCGGAAGCGTTCGTCTGCCTGCTCCATACGCCAGTGCACGGGACGTGGATCGGTGCTTCACCCGAGCGCTTGCTCATCGCCGCACATGGCCGGGTGTTGATCGACGCCTTGGCTGGTACCATGCCCGCGGAGGATGCCCCGAACGAGGCCGCACGCTGGGGGGCAAAGGAACGGGACGAACAGGAACTCGTTACCCTGGACGTTCTGCGAAAACTACGATCGCTCGGGTTGCGGAACCTCACCATGACCGGTCCCCTTGTGAAAAGGGCCGGCCAGGTCGCGCACTTGCACACCCTGGTCACAGCTGAGACCGGTGACACCGGTCCGGGTATGCTTGCGTCGTTGTTGCACCCCACGCCAGCCATCTGCGGCGAGCCAGTGATCGAAGCGCAGACCTTTATTCGCGCTCATGAATCCCACCTCCGCACGCTCTACGCAGGCTATTGGGGACCTTGGTGGGGGGATGGTCGTGCGGAACTGCACGTGAACATCCGCTGCATGGAAGTCTTGGAGGACCGCGCTGTTATACATGTAGGTGCCGGCATTACGAGCGGGTCCATTGCTGAAGAAGAATGGGCCGAGACCGAACTGAAGGCTCGCACATGGCTGAACCTGATCGAGGGGCTGCCCGGGTCGCGGGTATCTTAGCCGCCCATGCTTACCAGCGACCACTACGCAGCGGCCGAACTGGCCCGGCTCTGTGCCGCCAAGGGCGTTCGCTTCGCGGTGATCAGTCCGGGTTCGCGCAGTGCCCCGCTGGTCAGGGCATTCCATGCCGAGCAGGAGATCCAGTGTCTTCAGGTGATCGACGAGCGCAGCGCGGGGTTCTTCGCGCTAGGCGTGGCACAGCAACTCCATGCCCCGGTGGTGTTGATCTGCACCAGTGGCAGCGCCGTTCTCAACTATGGACCTGCGATCGCGGAAGCCTTCTACCAGCGTATCCCGCTGCTCGTGATCACTGCTGACAGACCCGAGGAATGGCTGGACCAGGGCGAAGGACAGGCCATCCGCCAGCATGGCGTGCTCGCGCTGCACATGAAACGCAGCCTGCAGTTGCAGAGGAACCCGAGCGACGACCTTTCACGCTGGCATTGCGGTCGGTTGATCAACGAAGCGATCGATGCCACGCTGTTGCCTGTGCCCGGCCCGGTGCATGTCAATGTCCCGTTCGCTGAACCGCTTTACGGGACCACGGAAGCCAAAGGCACTTCGCGGCTCATCGCTCCAGTGATGACCGAATCGTTCATCCTGCCCGACCACGCACGCTGGCTGATCCAGCAACTCTCCTCCAGCTTCAAGGTGATGGTACTGGCAGGCCAGGGGGTGTGGAGCGCAGGCCTGAAGCAGCAACTGATACAACTGGCTTCGCTGTCGCAGATCACGGTCCACACGGAAGCGACCTCGAACTTGGACGACCCCGCTTTCATCACCTGCATCGACCGGGCCATCGAAGGCGTGAACGCGAAGAACGAGAACGACTTGAAACCCGATGTGCTCATCACCTTCGGCGGAGCCATCGTGAGCAAACGGGTGAAATCACTACTGCGGAAATGGAAGCCCGCGCAGCATTGGAACGTCGATGTCGGGCAACGGCACTACGACACCTACCTGAGCCTTACGCACGACATCGCCGTTTCACCGGAGATCTTCTTCGCGCAGATCACCGCATCGGTGAAAGGGAACGAGAGCCTTTACAGCGGAGCATGGAAGATGGTGGACGAGCGGACGCGCAGCACACATCAAAAGGTCATCGAGGGATCACCGTTCTGCGACCTCACCGTGTTCAAAACCTTGCTGGACAGCATACCCCAGGGCAGCCATGTGCATCTGGCGAACAGCACACCAGCCCGTTATGTACAACTTTTCGATCGCACGCGCGGCCATAGTTGGTTCAGCAACCGGGGCGCCAGCGGCATCGATGGCTGCACCAGCACGGCGATCGGGGCGGCCTTCGCAACGCAGAGGCCCACGACGCTCATCACCGGCGATACGGCGTTCTGTTATGACAGCAATGCCTTCTGGAACGAACAACTCCCAGCCCACCTGCGCGTGATCGTGATCGATAACGGCGGGGGCAATATCTTCCGCTTTATCGAAGGACCGGACACCGATGCCGAACTCCTCCCCTATTTCGAAGCACCGCACCAGCGCGATATCGCCGCCTTGGTCAAGAGCTATCACCTGCCGTACTTCGCCGCTAGCGACCAGGCCTCATTGACCACTGCCTTGGAACAACTTTACGCGCCCCACGACCGGCCCGCGGTCCTACACATCACCACCGATGCGCTCACCTCCCCCAAGGTACTGCGCGATCATTTCAAACGACTCCGCGAAGCATGAGCAAGCGCGATTGGAAAACCATCAAGAAGTACACGGATATCCGGTTCGAGTTCTTCGAGGGCATCGCCAAGATCACGATCGACCGGCCCGAGGTGTACAACGCCTTTCGTCCCGAGACGAACACCGAGATGATCGATGCGATGGACATCGCCCGCGAGGACCCTTCGGTCGGCGTGGTGGTGCTGACCGGTGAAGGGGACAAGGCCTTCTGCAGCGGTGGCGACCAGAACGTGAAAGGGCGCGGCGGCTACGTCGGCACCGATGGCATTCCCCGCTTGAACGTCCTGGACCTACACAAGCGCATCCGCGAGATCCCCAAACCCGTGGTGGCCATGGTGAACGGCTACGCCATCGGCGGCGGGCATGTGCTGCATGTGGTATGCGATCTCACCATCGCTGCGGACCACGCACGCTTCGGACAGACCGGACCGAAAGTGGGTAGCTTCGATGCAGGCTTCGGCAGCAACTACCTCGCAAGGCACGTAGGCCAGAAGAAAGCCCGCGAGATCTGGTTCCTCTGCCTGCAATATTCCGCGAAAGAGGCCGAGGACATGGGCATGGTGAACAAGGTGGTGCCGCTCGCTCACTTGGAAGACACCACGGTGGAATGGTGCCAGCTCATGCTGCAACGAAGCCCGATGGCGTTGCGCATGATCAAGCGCGGCCTCAACGCCGAACTCGACGGCCAGCGTGGCCTGATGGAGTTCGCTGGCGATGCCACATTGATGTACTACCTGATGGATGAAGCACAGGAAGGTCGCAGCGCCTTCCTCGAAAAGCGTCCTCCCGATTTCCAGAAGTTCCCGAAATTCCCCTGACCATGCGTAGCGCATCCACATTGGTACTTGGCGCAGTGATCATGATGGTCATGCCCGCTCATGGCCAGTTCGAAACTGGCGACCTTCTCCTGTCCGTGGGTGGGAGCTACAAGGCCAAGCAGTACGACCTGAAGGAAACGCTGAACAGCGAGATCGATCTGCAGTTGGGTTACTACCCCATCCCACGCGTGGGCGTGGGGCTCATCGGCAATTGGGGCCTGAGCGAGTTCGACTATGCGAAGACCAACGAGATCACGGGCGTCACCGAGACCAACTACAAGGAAGGCCATTGGGGGGGCATTGGTCCATACGTTCGCGGGCACCTGGGATCGCCGGACTTTTCGGTGTTCGGGCAGCTGAGCGCCGTCTTCGGACGGGTGGAGCAGGACTCGGAGAACAACCTGACCGATGGGAACGATCAGTATTACCGCCAGGAAGGGAACTTCCAGCAGTATGGCTTCTCCATGGGTGTGTGGTGGTACTTCACACGCCGGTTCGGAGCGGAAATACTGGGCACATCGGACTGGACCTTCGCCAAGATCCGCTCAGGGAATGTGAGCACGAACGGGGAACTCGACAGCAGCGAACCGCAACGCATCGACGATACCGGTGGGGGTGGTTCGATCCGGCTCATCTACTGGTTCCGTCTTGACAAGGGCGCGAAGAAACCGCCTGCGAATGGCAATTGAACAGCTGTCGCCCGCACGCTCCTGGGTACAAGCCTTTCGGCTGCGCACGCTGCCATTGGCGGTGAGCAGCATCATCGTGGGTAGTGCGCTCGGCTATTTCTATGGAGCGTTCCATCCTTGGGTGATGGTGGCGGCGCTGCTCACCGCGGTGCTCCTGCAGATCCTGAGCAACCTCGCCAACGATCTGGGCGATCACCAGCATGGTACGGACAACGACCAACGCATCGGACCGGATCGCGCGGTGCAAAGCGGTGCGATCTCGCCGACAGCGATGAAGCGCGCGATGGTCCTCTGTGGTGTGCTCGCCTTCTGCAGCGGGCTGTGGCTCATCCTCACCGCCTTTGGTCACACATTGACCACCGTGCTGTTCCTCCTGATCGGCCTTGCCGCCATCGGGGCCGCAGTGAAATACACATACGGCAGGAACCCTTACGGTTATGCCGGCTATGGCGACATCGCCGTGTTCGTGTTCTTCGGGCTCGTTGGTGTCATCGGCACCGCCTACTCGCATACCCTCAGCTTCCACCCGATGGAGCTGCTGCCCGCCACCACGTTCGGCCTTCTGAGCGCAGCCGTGCTCAACGTGAACAATATGCGCGATATCAAGAACGATGCGCGCATGGGCAAACGCACGCTCGTTGTGCGCATCGGATTGGAACAAGCCAAGGTGTACCAATTGGTGATCTGTGGCGTGGCGTTCACCTCACTTACCGTCTTCAGTCTTGTCGAGGATGTGATGCCCTGGTGGGCGATGGTACTGGCGCTCTTGATCTCCGCCGCAGCGGCGATACTCGCGAAACTGCACAGGAGCCGGTCGTCGCGGATGGACCCTTACCTGAAACGGCTGGCACTGCTCACGTTCATCACCGCGATCACCTTTTCGGCCAGCCTCTGGCTCTCTTGAATGCTCCGCGCGATCTGGAAGGAATACACACTGGTGCCCCGCTTCGCGCTCGGTACGAGCAAGGGTACGATCGAAGCGCGCAAGGTCTGGTACCTGATCGCCTGGCATAGTGATCGACCGGAGATCAGGGGCATCGGTGAAGCGGCCCTTTTCCCGGGCCACAGCAAGGAGTTCCCTGCGGATGTGAAGACCAAGTTGCTCGAGCTCTGTGTGGACACCTCGAATTGGCAGCAGCGTCTGAACACCGATCTCGTGGATGTGCCCAGTGTGCGCTTCGCAGTGGAGCAATGCCTGAAGGATCTTGAGGTGAGCGGTACGAAACAACTGTTCCCTTCGGCCTTCACCATGGGCCAACAAGGCATACCGATCAATGGCCTGGTCTGGATGGGCGACAAGGCCGCGATGCGCGAACGCCTGGAACAGCAGCTCGCCGCCGGCTTCACGACCATCAAGTTGAAGATCGGTGCCATCGGCATCGAGGAGGAACTCACGCTACTGAAGAGCGTGCGGGAGGCGTTCAGCGCGAACGACATCACCCTGCGCGTCGATGCGAACGGGGCTTTCAACAGCCGCAACGTCATGGACGTGCTGCAGCGGTTGGCCGATCTCGAAGTGCATAGCATCGAACAACCGGTACCCGCCGGTTTGTACGAAGTGATGGCCGAGCTCTGCGAGCGTTCGCCTGTGCCCATCGCCTTGGATGAGGACCTGATCGGCCTCAACACGCGCGACGCACGGTGCGACCTGCTGGACCACGTGAAGCCCAGGTTCATTGTGATCAAACCGAGCCTCGTGGGTGGCTGGACCGCGGCACAGGAGTGGATCACGCTCGCGGACCAACGGGGCATCCGATGGTGGATCACCAGCGCATTGGAGAGCAGCATCGGTCTCAACGCGATCGCACAGTGGACAGCCACGCTGGGTGCTTCGATCGCACAAGGGCTCGGTACGGGTTCGGTGTACACCAACAACATCCCATCGCCGCTCTTCGCGGAGAAAGGAACGCTGCGCTACCGGCCGGAGGAAGAATGGGACTTGAGCGCACTCGCCTGAGCCATGCTGCAGCCCTTCGACGCGATCACGATCGATGGCAGGCCGCTGAAGGGTGAAGCGATCATCGCCTATGCACGTGAGCTGCACGGGCGCGTTGGATCGGCATGGACCCGATCGATCCTCGAATTGTTCGAGGTGCTTGTCGGGAAGGCCCCCTTGCCCGTGCGTACCAGCGGGACAACGGGAGTTCCTAAGCGGATCGACATACAACGGGAAGACTTGGTGGCCAGTGCGGAACTGACAGCGACCACATTCGGATTAAAGCGCGGTGACCGGGCGCTGCTATGCCTCCCTTGCGAATTCATCGCCGGGAAGATGATGGTCGTCCGCGCGATGGTACTGGGCCTGGACCTCCATATCGTCGAACCTGAGGGCAGCGTGTTGGCGAAATTGAACAGTGTGGATCGCTTCCGGTTCGCAGCGATGGTGCCTCAGCAATTACATCGGGCACTGCGGGATGATCGCCTCCGTGTGGAACAGCAGTTCGATATGATCCTCCTCGGCGGCGGTCCGGTAAGTGATGAGTTGATCGCTGATGTGAGCGACTTTCGGACCAAGGTGTTCCAAGGATACGGGAGTACGGAGACGGTGACGCACGTGGCGCTCCGTAGGTTGAGCGGCGCAGAACACAACGATCATTTCACCGCCATCGGTGCCGTCACGTTCGCAGTGGATGCGCGCGGGTGCCTCATCACCCACACACCGCACCTGAGCACCAGACAGCACATCACGAACGACCTCGTCGAGCTGATCGACGCAACACACTTCCGTTGGCTGGGCCGCTTCGACAATGTGATCCTGAGCGGGGGCAAGAAGATCTTCCCTGAGCAGTTGGAGGCCCGGACGGCTGCGATCCTGCCCTACCCTCACTACTTCACAAGCACACCTGACGCCGCCTTGGGACAGGCCCTGACACTCCTCGTTGAGAGCGCTGGTGATGAAGAAGCCGCGACGACCGAAGCGATGGAACTATTGCGACCGCTGCTTGACAGGCATGAACTGCCTCGCGTGGTCCGCATCGTTCCAAAATTCACCCGGACAGGTAGTGGGAAGATCGTCCGCAACGGCTGAGCCCCGTTACTTGATCTTGTTCGCCGCTTCCTCGTCGAAGGCCTCCCCTTCGTCCTCCAGCGGTTTCACGTTGGTGTAGTTGCGCCACTTCTCCAGCACGGCCTTCATATCCGCTGGCAACGGACTCTCGAACTTCATGCGCTTGCCGGTGACGGGATGATCGAACTCCAGCGTGCGCGCGTGCAGCGCCTGCCGTGGCAGCAGCTTGAAGCAATTCTCCACGAACTGCTTGTACTTGGTGAACGTGGTGCCCTTCAACACACGATCGCCACCGTACGTTGCATCGTTGAAGAGCGGATGACCGGTGTATTGCATGTGCACCCGGATCTGGTGTGTTCGCCCCGTCTCCAATTTGCACTCCACCAAGGTGACGTAGCGGAAGCGCTCGATCACCGACCAGCGCGTAACGGCATGCTTGCCTTGTTCACCATCGGCGAACACGAACTGGCGGATCCGGTCCTTCGCCGACCGACCGATATTCCCCTCGATCGTTCCTTCCTCCTCGTCGAAATCGCCCCAAACCAGGGCGTTGTAGCGACGGTCGGTGGTGCGATCGAAGAATTGTCGGGCCAGGTGCGCGAGCGCCTCCTCGGTCTTGCCCACCACCATCACACCGCTGGTGTCCTTGTCCAGCCGATGCACGAGGCCCGGCCGTGGCACCGGTTGTCCGGGGGCCGAAGGCAGTTCGCCGAAGTGGAATAGGAGCGCGTTCACCAGGGTCCCGGTCCAATTGCCATGGCCCGGGTGCACCACCAGTCCGGCCGGTTTGTCGATCACCAGAACCTCGGCGTCCTCATACAGCACGCTGAGCGGAATGTTCTCCGGCAGCAGTTCCACATCGCGCACCGGGTAGGGCAGCACGATGCTGATCTCATCGCCGGGTTTCACCTTCTGGCTTGGCTTCGCGGCAAGGCCGTTGACGAGCACGTTGCCAGCCTTTGCAGCGACCTGGATGCGGTTGCGCGAAGTACTGGCAAGCCGGTCGAACAGGAATTTGTCCAGCCGGATCTGCGATTGCTTGGGATCGCAGACGATGCGGTGATGCTCGAACAGCTCCTGCTCCTCCGATGCCGTTTCCTGTTCTTCTTCTACCATCAGTGCTGTATGATCAGGCGTGCCTGGGAGATGGGTGATCCAGTGCGGTCCATTGCGCGCAGCACATACACACCGTCGGCGAGATCGCCCGTGGCGATCACCCCACCAGCATTGTAACGCTCCTGCATCACCACACGCCCGGTCGCATCCAGGAGGACAAGCATTGCACCGCCGTCATGGACACCATCGATCCGAACGGTGAACGCATCAAGAGCGGGATTCGGGTACACCATCAGTTCCGGTCCAATGCGGGTCGATGGCCCCTCTTCAACACCAGCGAAGGGATCCACAGCCGCCACGAACACCGGCCGCATCATGAGCGATCCCTGGAACGAGGTATTGCTGAAGGTGCCCGTGGTGTTCTTGAAGATCTTGTTCTGGTTGTTGCGATTGCGATCGAAGCCGAGGTTCATGTTCACCCCCTCGGTCTGCACCCAGCCGATGTAGAAGGTGCCTTGCACGTAGATGGTCGAATCCAGCGGATACTCCACAAAGTGGTTGATGCCATCGACGCGATAGTTGGGCGAGGAAGGGGTGAAGTTCTGGTGGAGGATGAACGCAGGGCTCAGGCTTGTCCACACGGTGATCAGGAACGTTCCCGTGAGCGGATTTCCCATGGGTGGTGCGTTGGCCTGCGGATTGAAATACATGCGCACCGCGCGTAGGGAATCCCCACCCACCATATCGAAGCGATAGGCGATGGCACCACTCGAGTTCAGCCCATAGCCCATTTCCGCCGAGCCGTCGTCGTACGCATAGTAGTTGCTCAACTCCTGCGTGAAGCGCGTGGTATCGTTGTACCGGTTGATGTCCGGCGTCGCATTGGTCCAGAATTCCACGTTCCAGAAAGCGAAGTCCGTGGACAGCGTTGGGTCGTACTCGAAATTGTTCGCGCCGCTGTTTATCGGATGATCACTTGCGAAAATGGTCTCCGCATTACCGCTTGTGTTAGTGCCGTTAAGGAAAGACTCTTCACCCCCACCACCGTCCAAGCCCACATCCATTCCATACGTGATGAAACGGTCATCGATATCGAGGTTGCGTTGCAGGACCGCGACGGACTGTGCCATGTAAGAGGCCGGAGCTTGGGCGAACTTGTTGAACGGCACGGAGGTGTAGGTCTCCAACAGGCTGCTTTCGGGATACATGTAGGCCACATCGACCAGGCGTGTGTCATCGAAGGTGCGCTGGGCCCCGAGGCGCACATAGTCCAGATGCCAGTGGTCGAACGAACCACTGAGGGTGGCGTAGTTCAGGAAGCGGAACTGGAAATCATCATGGAGGTAACGTTCCAACGTGATCGGCACCAGCACCTGCTGGAAGTCTTGCAGGGGAAGGTATTGAGTGCGCCAAACCCGGTACCACGTCTGTTCGTCCGGTGCATAGAACTCGAGCACCAGGCTGTCCTGGGGTTGCACGTTGTTGTCGCCGCTGAGCCCCTGTGGCTGGTAGAAGAAACTGAGGTAGATCGAATCGCTCGCCGGGAGATCCAGGTGGATGGGCACGGAGGTCAGGTGGTCCGCGATACCATGGGAGGAATAAACGGGGAAGTTGTAGGGGTAGCCCGTCCGCGCCAATCCATCGAACGTGGCCACGCCCACCGTCGGTGGTTCGATCGGGTAGGTGCCGTTCACATACACATCATCATCCTCCCAAAGGACCAACGGCACCACTGTTCCATCGGGCATCACATAGGTACCTTGATCAACTGCAACGGAATACACCATGAGTGAGTCCTGCACCAGTAAAGAGGACGATACATCCAACGTGTCTATCGAAGGGCTCTGCAGCGTATCGTACAGGTTGTATGGGGGCCACCCGGTCATCACTTCCTCCGTAGGCACATACACGGTCAGGTCCCGCACCGTGACCTCCACGGCGGGCAAGGCCACGCGCGTGGTCGACGTGTCGGTCATGTCGGTCGTGTAGAAGAACGTCGTGTCCGTGGCGAAGACCATGTCGGGTTCCGAGACACCTGCGACTTCCAGGCGGTAGATGGTCTCGATCAGGGTCACATCCGCATCATCCGGCTGGGACCAACGTTTCCGTGTGCGGTCCACCGAGAAGTCATCCATGATCGGAAGGAAAGCGGAATCGTAATCATAGAGGAACCAGGTGTTCAACCCGTCGACCTTGCGCATGGCGTTCTCCGCCTGCGGCACATATCGCCCGGTTAGCGCGCGCAGGGATTCTCCCTGCCCAGCCGCGGCATTGCACAGGATCGCTCCCAGGAGGAACAGGATCGGTTTATTCGACTTCATCCAGCGTATCGGTTTTCGCGTATCGTGTTGGATCGTTCCAGCCTGAGTTCGGTCGCAACCCGCTCGTGTCCGCGGTGAGCCAGATGTCGATCGCGCTGCCCAAGGAGATCCGGTTGTTGGCGTCCGCCGCAGGGGATTGGCGTCGCACCCTCGCCAACGTCGAATCGGCAGCGGTATTGCAGCCCTCGCAATCCACGATCACACCCAGGTTCACCGAGGCCATGTTCAGCACCATCTGCACTTCAGCGTTCGTCAATCCGAAGAGGTCCGGTACAGGGACGCGTTCACCCTTCTCGCCGCTGCCCAGCACCAGTGTGATGGCCTCCCCCCGCCGGATCCGTTCTTCGGCCGCGATCGGCTTCCCTTTGTACAATTGGGCGATCACGCAATCCACACAGGGGTCGGGCTTGTATTGGAGTTCACGCACTTTCAACCCGATGATGTCAAGCACCGAGATCGCCTGGCGCTTCGAAAGGTCCACCAGCTTGGGCATGTCGATCATCTTGGGCTGGCTGGCGTTGAGCACCAGGTAGATCTTGCGGTCCGGTTTCACCTCGCCCCCGGCGTCCGGGTGCTGGTCCACCACACTTCCCTTGGGCAACTCCTCGGTATACACCGAGTCGATCACCAGGGCGAACAGGTCCCGTTTGGCGAGCATCGCCTCAGCCTCTTCAAAGGAAAGTCCCTGGAGGTCGGGCACGCGGACCGTGACGTTGTGCCGCGTATAGGACCGCAGCCATGCCCAGCCGCCCAAAAGCAGCAAAGCCGCCGCGCACACGGGCAACAAAACGGTCACGAAACGGTTCCTCAACATCCTGATGGGAAGATGCTCCCCGGGCGCGACCCGGCGGAAGCGGCGCTAAGATAGAAGGCCGGGCCGGGCGCTTCTTCCACACCGGGGCGTTCACACTTCGCCGACCAGGAACAGGCGCCATAGAAGGCCTCATCGAACTTTGCCCCCGACCCTATCGCATAATGCCGCGCCCCTTGATCGCCGTCTTCCGCGGTGGCTACTCCGGAGAATCGGTGATCAGCCACCAAAGCGCCCTGCGAATGTTGCAGGCTGTGGACACCGATCGCTACGAGCCGCTCTTCATAACGCTGACGCGTGAACGCTGGACCTGCGAAGGACCGGACGGCGCCAGCGTTCCGTTCGACCGGGGCGACCTCTCCGTGGATCGGGGCTCCGGTCGTGAGGGCTTCAGTGCCGCATTGATCGCCATCCATGGCCCCCCCGGTGAGGATGGGACGTTACAAGGCTACCTGGACATGCTGGACGTACCCTACCAGACCGGCGGTGTGCTGAACATGGCGCTCACCTTCAGCAAGCACAGCACCACGGCGCTGCTCCGCGAGATGGGGTTCGAGGTGGCGCCATCGGTGATCCTGCGGCTCGCTGATGCGGATGCCGCCGAACGGGTCGCCACGATCGGCTATCCGTGTTTCGTGAAGCCCGATCGAAGCGGGAGCAGCTTGGGCGTGAGCAAAGTGAAACAGCCCGGGGATCTCACCGTTGCGCTGCAGGCCGCCTTCGCGGAATGTGCTGCTGTGATGGTGGAGGGCGCGGTGAGCGGTCGCGAGCTCACCTGTGGCGTGATCCGGTTGAACGGATCGGTGAAAGCCATGCCGGTGTGCGAGATCCGCACTTCGCGCGAGTTCTTCGACTACGAAGCGAAATACCACTCAACCGATACACAGGAACTGGTGCCCGCCCCACTCCCCGATGAGGTGACGCAGCTGGTGCAGCAGCGCTCCGTAGCGATCTACCGGGCGCTCGATTGCAACGGCATGGCGCGCGTGGATCATTTCTGGACCGGGGATCGGCTCGTGACGATCGAAGTGAACACCACACCGGGGTTCAGCGGCGCGAGCATTTTCCCGAAGATGCTGGAGGTGGAGGGCACGGGTGTTCCCGCAGCGATCAACGGGTTGCTCGAGGGGATGCTTCAGCGGTAGTGCTCCTCCAAAAAGCGAACGAGTTTCCAGACGGCCATACCGCGATGGCTGATCGCGTTCTTGCGTGCGGCGTCCAACTCGGCGAACGTGAGATCGCTCATGTGCGGCAGGAAGATCGGGTCGTAACCGAAACCCTTATCACCATGGGGCTCGGTGGCGATGCTGCCACGCACCTCACCTTCGAACGTGTGTTCGCCATCGGCGCTCACCAAGGCGATCACCGTGCGGAACCGTGCGCTTCGCTCACTCCGTCCTTCAAGCTCCGCGAGCAGCTTAACCATGTTCGCCGCGGGATCCTTCGCCTCGCCGGCATAACGCGCGGAACGCACGCCCGGCGAGCCGTTCAGGGCATCCACTTCGAGCCCCGTGTCATCCGCGATGCAGACGGATCCCGTCCGTTCGAACGCGAAGCGCGCCTTCTCCAGCGCGTTCGCTTCGAGGGTCGCGCCCGTCTCCGGCAACTCGATCGGCAGGCCCGCGTCTTCAAGCGAGCGGACACTGAAACGGGAAGGCAGCAGAGCGAGGATCTCGTTGATCTTACCGGCATTGCCCGTGCATAGCAGCAGTTCCATGGCGCGAAGTTGGACGATCATCGGAGGTGGAGAAAGGCGCTTGGTACATTTGGCCGCGCCTGCCGCTCACAAGCGCTCATTCGCACTTACGTTGCCCATCAAACGGACATTGGAACAGTTGCGCCACGACGTGCGCAGGATCCGCACACCGGGCACGTTCTCACGGAACTCGTTCACGGTCTTCTCGGCGAACACGATCACGATCGGGAGCCAGATCGTGCTGACGCCGCTTATCGCGCGCATCTATGGCCCCGAGGCCTATGGTGTGTATGGCTTGTTCCTGGCGCTGGTGATGAACCTCTCGTCGGTGGCCGATCTTGGGTACTCCCTGGCCTATGTGTTGCCAAAAGACGACAAGCGCTTCCAGGACCTGGTGCGGTTGAACTTGCTGATACTCCTGGCCGTGACCGTGTTCTGCCTGGCCGCAGGCCTGTTCCGCGATCGGATCTATGATGTCATCCCGTCCTGGCGTCCCATGGGAGGCTGGATCATGGTCCTGCCGGTGGGATTCATCTTCTATTCGCTCACCGTGTTCGCCACACAATGGCTGATCCGGGCGAAATCCTTCAGGCATGCTGCATTCTCAGGTGCGTGGTCCAATCTGGGGATGCGCTCGTTCAACCTGGTCTTCGGTTTGTTGAGCAAGGGCGCACTGCATGGCCTGATGCTCGGCGAGGTGGTGGTGCGCGGTGCCTCGATGTTGCTCTATTGGCGTCGCTTGATCCCTTACGGTTTCGACCGGTTGTTCAGCGAATGGTCCTGGGCCTCTATCAAAGAAGCCGCGATCGAGTATAAACGCTACCCGCTGTTGATCTTCCCCGAACGTTGGGTGGCCTTGTTCGGTGGCCAACTCCCGTTGTTCCTGCTGGCGGACGACCTGACCCTGCTGGGACAATATGCACTGGGCTCCAGCCTGCTGCTCATCCCGCTGCGACTGCTTGGCTTCACCTTCTCCCCGGTATACCTGCAAAAGGCCTCTGAAACGGTGGACAGCGACCCGGAACTGCTCGGCCGCATCACAAAGGGCCTGTTCCAGCGCCTGTTCTGGATCGGTGTGGTCCCCTTCACCATGCTGGTCTTCTTCGGCGACGAACTCTTCCACCTCGTGATGGGTGACGCCTGGCGCAATGCGGGTGTGATCACGGCCTACCTCGGCGCCTTTTTCTTCTTCAGACTGCTCACGGAACCGATGATCGCCCTGTTCAACGTGCTGCGCCGCGAGCACGTCATGTTGATCTTCGGTGTGGTGCTCACGATCTTGCGGTTGGCCGCGATGCTGACGGCGATGCAACTGGGGCTCGGCTCTGGCGCGGTGGTGCTCGCCTACTCGTTGGTGAGCCTGTTGAGCTATATCGTGCTCATGGTGATGCTTCTGAACGCAGCACGGCTCCCCGGTCTTATCATCACAGTGCGCAGCATCATTTACGCCAGCGTGATCGCCGTGTTGTTCGCGGCCCTGCGCTACGCGATCCTGGGCAACTGGTGGCCCACCTTGTGATCACGAGGCGCACAAAAACACCCGTCTATCTTTGGCCGCATGAGCACATTCGACCCCAAAGCGTATTGGGAACAGCGCTTGGAACGGAGCACAGGGCTCGAAGGTGTGGGCTACCTCGGGCTCGGCCAGCCCTTCAACGAATGGATGTACCGGGTGCGCCGCCGAACGTTCAAGCGTTTCGTGTCGCGGCATATGCCTGCACGGAAGGACCAGGCGGTACTCGACGTGGGATCCGGCACGGGCGAGTACCTCCGTCTTTGGGGCGAGTTGGGCGCAGCAGCGATCGCCGGAAGCGATATCACCACAACCGCCGTTGACCGTTTGAGCACCGCGCATCCGGGGATGAACATTTTCCGCATGGACATCAGCGCTGCCGACGCTCCCCTGGATAGGACATACGATGCGGTCAGCTGCATGGATGTGTTGTTCCACATCGTCGATGACGCACGGTTCGCACAGGCGCTGGCGAATTTCAAGCGGGCCCTCAAGCCCGATGGACACCTGTTCATCTCCGACAATTTCACACATGTGAAGACACGGCACGAGCAGCACTTCGTGAACCGGAGCCTTGCTGAATACGAAGCCGCGTTGGGCAAGGCGGGGTTCAGGGTCGTGGAACGCCGACCCATGTTCCACCTGTTGAACCGGCCAACGGATTCCGATTCACCGCTGCTGCACAGATGGTGGGCACTGGTGGGTTGGACCTGCACCCGCAGCTACACGGCCGGCGGCCTGCTCGCGATGCTCGCCTATCCGTTCGAACTCCTGTTCGTGAGTACACGTCGTGAAGGGGTTTCCACGGAGATCATGGTATGCGTACCTGCACCATGATGCACGTGCTCCATATCACCGGATGGTTCCCGAACTATCTGGTCCCGCACGAGACACCTTTCATTGAACGTCACATTTCGGCGCTCTCACCGCATTGCCGCAATTCGATCTGGCACATCGATACACGACCCGGCGATCGGTGGACCTTCACGCGAAAAGGACCGAAGGCGCACAGGACGTTCCTTGTCACCACACCACTTTCCCGCTGGTTCATCATCGAGTGGATCAGTACCCTGCTTATCCTGTGGTCATGGCTTACACGCGACCGCAGCCAGCGCGTGGATCTGGTGAATTTCCACATCGCCTACCCCAACTGCACCCATATCCGCTTGCTGCGATGGGTGATGCGTCGTCCCATGTTGATCACCGAACACTGGAGCATCTACCATTTCTCCTTCAACAGCAAGGCGAAAGGACTGGACCGTGTGCGCGCCATCTTCCATGCGGGAGTACCCCTGATCGTGGTGTCGCAAGCCCTGGAGGATGACATCGCGCGATTCGCTGGTCCCCCACGCCCCAAGGCGTACATCATCGACAACGCGGTGGAACCCGAGGTGTTCCACTACCGACCGGAGGTAAGTCCACGGTTGGGTGTGTTCCTCACCATTGCGGGTTGGCAGAGCCCCAAACGACCCGAGATGCTGCTGGAGGCCATGG
The DNA here is from genome assembly GCA_039933875.1 of Flavobacteriales bacterium. Classification (GTDB taxonomy): domain Bacteria; phylum Bacteroidota; class Bacteroidia; order Flavobacteriales_F; family PHOS-HE28; genus PHOS-HE28. Next base: position 18,096 of record JBDTNF010000202.1, read on the forward strand.
CATGTATGCGCGAAGGCGAGCTCGTCGCACAGCTCCGCATCGCAGGCACTGGACCGAAAATAGCCGCCATGCGGGCGCGCATCGCCGCACTGGGGTTGGAGGATCATGTGGTATTCCTCGGGCAGCTGGGTCCGGAGGATGTAGCGAACGAGATGCGCAATGCCCACGCCCTCGTGCATTCATCGGATTACGAGACCTACTCGGCTGTCTGCGCGGAGGCCCTTTGCTGTGGCACCCCGGTGATCGCCTCGGCGGTCGGTGGTGTTCCAGGATTGGTGCTGCCGGACCGTGGTGTGCTGGTACCCGAGAACACAGTGGAGGCGTGGACCCGTGTGTGGAGCGCGGCTTGGAGCGAGGTGTTGCGGATGGATCGCGCACATTTCGCGAGGGACATGATGGAACGGGTGAACTCCGGGACAGTGGGCGAGCGGTACTTCAATGTCCTGAAGGACGTGGAGCACCTTTCAAAACAAAAATCCGTGCAGGCGATCACGTGACGCGTCGGCCGCGAGGCGCACCCTTGGAGCCTCCACGACCGCGATGCCCGACTACCTTTGGCCGCCTTCATCGAAGCCCCATGATAACCGATCCTTCACGCTGCAAGCTGCTCGTAACGGGCGGTGCCGGTTTCGTTGGTTCGAACTTGGCGGTGCATTGGAAAGCACGGCACCCGAAGAGCGAAGTGATCGCTTTTGATAACCTGAAGCGGCGCGGCAGCGAAGTCAACCTGGCCTTGCCGAAGGACGCGGGGATCCATTTCGTTCATGGCGACGTACGCTCCGCGAACGACGTGATGGGCCTTCCGACCATCGATGCGCTCATGGAGTGTTCGGCGGAGCCGTCGGTGATGGCCGGCTATGGGCCTGCGGCACGTCGCAAGGCCGGCTCTTAAGCGCGGATATCCCATTCCATGCGACCGGAAGAGAAAGCCCAGCATGCGCATCTTTGCCCGGCCGGATCGGGAAGGGCGAGGCGCCCTGGCTCGAACCCACCCCCTCCTTGTCCCCCGTGGCAACGACCAGTTAGCACGCATGGAACTTAGTGGCAAGCGCATCATCCTATTCAGTCCAGAGCCATGGACCGGGTTGCACATGAGCAAGCACCACCTTGCTCAGGCGCTCGCGAAGCGCGGCAATACGGTGGTCTTCGTTGATCCACCCATCCCTGGTAACAGGGGCACTCTTACGGAGCAGCGCGATGGTGTCACCGTGGTGCGCTACCGACATTGGCTGCGCGGTGTGAACCGGCTTCCCAAGATGGTGAACCAATGGTACTACCGCCGTTTGATCCGACGCATTGCTGACAAGACCGGTGGCGCCTTCGATATCGTGTGGTGTTTCGACACCAGCCGCATGCAGTGGTTCCCCGAGGGTGTGGGCTACAAGTTGCTCCACCTGGCGGACTACGATATCCTTTACATCGGGCAGGGCTTGATCCCCACGGCTGATATCGTCCTCACCACATGTCAAGTGGTGGCGGATGAAGTGGCGCCCCGCACCCGGGCGCGTACCATCAACATCGGCCATGCGCTGGACGCGCGCTGGTTGAACGGTATCGACGACCTGGCCCAAAGGGCGCAACACCCCCCGAGGCAGGTCACGTTCGCAGGACAATTGGCCATCAACTACAACGATTGGGAAGGGTTCCACAAGATCGCGTCAACACATCCGGACCTGGAGTTCACGTTCATCGGACCGTTCGACCCGGCGTTCCCGGAACCGGCGTTCCATGCATTGCGGGCGCTACCGAACGTGACCTTCACGGGATTGAAAACCAAGGCGGAGCTGATCCCGACCGTACGTGCGGCCGATATCCTCCTGTTCGGGTTCCGTTCCGGCACCCGGGCCAAGGAAAGGGCCAACCCCCACAAGGTGCTGGAGTACTTGAGCACAGGTAACGTGATCGTGGGTTCGTATACCATGGAGTATGTTGGACGCACCGACCTCATGTGCATGGCCCCCGAAGGTGCCGACCTGAACGTGACCTTCGACCAGGCCCTGCAGGACCTTGATCGCCTGAACACGCCTGCTGAACGGGCTCATCGTATCGCCTTCGCCAAAGCGCGCACCATGGTGCGGCTCATCGATCGCATCGAACAGGAACTGAACCGTTGATCGCATGGGCCCTCTGGTGTCCATCATCATGCCCAGCCACAATGCCGAACCGTTCATCGGTGAGGCCATCGCATCGGTGCTGGCCCAGGACTACCTGAACTGGGAATTGCTGATCGTGAACGATGCCAGCACCGACGGTACGGCCAGGGTCGTCGCGGAATTCACCGATCCGAGGATCCGGGTGTTCCACCTGCGCGTGAACGTGGGGGTCAGCCGTGCGCGTAACGTGGCCCTTGACAATGTGCGCGGCACCATCCTGTGCAGCTTTGATTCGGATGATGTGCTACCAGCGGGAAGCTTGTCCGCGCGGGCGGCCGTCCTGGAGCGTGAACCGGACGTGGACATTGTGGACGGGCAGGTGATCGTCCTCGACCATGATATGAAGGAAGTTCTGCGGATCTTCAAACCGGACTTCGACGGGGAGCCTTTGAACGAACTGATCACCTTGTCGGGCAAGTGCTTTTTCGGTCCCACATGGATGATCCGATGGGGGCCAGGCGAGCCGCTCCGCTTTTGCACCGAATTGTCCCATGCGGAGGACCTCCTCTTCTACATCAGCTATTCCAAGGGGAAACGCTACAAGGCCGTTCCGCATCCGGTACTCCATTACCGTGTGACCGGGTCTTCGGCCATGTCGAGATCGGATGGATTGGAAAGGTCGTACCGCTACCTCGATCGTTGGCTGCGAGCCCGACCTGATCTTGCTAACGCATCACAGGTGCGCGAATTCGAAAAGCGATGGCGTGGCATCATGTTCCGCACCTGGCTCAAGGCGGGCAAGCCCCTGGCCGCGTTGCGCGCTCGCTTCAGGTGAACGGAACGACCTATCGAAAGGCAAGCCGGGACCACGTGCGTACAAGCCCTTCTTCCAAGGCCATCGCTTTTGGAACGCCAAGCTCCTGAATGAGAAGCGATGGGTCCAGGATATTCGCCTGCACATCCGGCGGTGCAAGCTGTGTCTGGTCCATGACGACCGGCGAACCAGTGACGCGTTCCATCATGAGGGCCAGATCACGCAACGAGGTTCCGATGCCCGTACCGACATTGAACAACCGCTGCTCACCATCATAACGGATCAGGCGAATGAGCACCTCCACCACATCGTCGATGTGGATGTAATCGCGCACCACGTCAAGGCCGTTCCAAACCTTTACGGCCCGCTGCGATGCGATGCTCGCGAACCAATGTTCCACCACGCCTTGAGGCTTTTCAGGACCATCCGTGCGCCCATAGATATTACCCGGTCTCAACACCACCGGTCGAAATCCATGCAGGTCCGCCATGCACCGCAGGTAATGCTCGAAGATGAGCTTGGAAGCGCCGTACGGAGTGCGTGGAGCGACAGGGTGGCGTTCATCGATCGGCAGGTACACGGGATCGCCATACACTGTCCCACCGGAGGAAACGAAAATGATGCGCTGCACTCCTGCCCGCACCATGGCCTGGAGCAGGGCGATGCCTCCTTCAACGTTGGTCCGGAGGTCCGCAACAGGATCAGCCTTCGCCGTGCCTGGCACGCTGCTCCAACCCAGATGAAGGACCGTATGCGCGCCTTCAAAAGCGTCGGCGTTCACTCCCCCATCGCGGTCATAGAGCACATCCACCTCCAGGCTTGGATGTTTCACACGCAGTCGCTCCATGCCTTGCGCCGAAGAGGAGAGCGCCTTGACATGCATGGCGGCTGAAGTGCCAGGGACGGCCAGCATGCGATCCAGGAACGCCTGACCGATGAAACCGGACCCACCTGTTAAAGCGACCTTCATCGCAGCACCTCGTTGAGCAATTGAACCATCGCACCGCTATCGCGGAACCGTCGCGCGACATTCAAGCAGCGTGCCCGCACCTCTTCCCTGTTCTCGGTCCTGAAAGCCTCCAGCGCTCCCTGGAACGCGGCAAGATCCAGGTCCAACAGACCAGAAACCACGATGCCCACGCGTTCGTCGCGTGCGATGCGCCAATCATCCGAGACCCCTTCCGGGATGATCAACGGAAGACCCGCTGCCCAATAGTGGGCGGTCTTGACCGGCGTGCGGTACGCTTGTGAGGGTGTTGGTGGCACCGAGATCACCCCGAGGTCCGCGCCGGAAAGCAATGCCGGGAGATCCTTACTTGGTACGGGGCCATGCAGAACCATCCGCTCCGCTAACTCCGCGTATCGGGGATCGGCGCGGATGGCATCCAGTTGGTCGCTGGCCGAGATCACCAAAAAACGCAAAGAGTGGTCCACCGCGCAAACGGTCGCAACGAAGCGCATGTAGTCGGCGACGGAGTAGTAAATGCCACCGAACTTGCCCACGTATGCCAGCACAGTGGTGCCATGCAGCTTGTAACGATCGCGAAAGGTCTCGCGTGCCGCTGCATCGAACCGCGCCTGGTCCACATCGATCGTGATGCCCTGGAGATGCACCGTTCCCCTGGGTCCGGCGTTCATGACCAGATCGCGAACAGCGGTCGTGGGCACCACGAGCACATTGGCCCTGTGCATCTGGTACCGCTCCAGCCACCCCATGAACAGGGCTTTCGCCGAGCGTCTTCGCCAGATGCCGAGTTCGATCATGTATCGACTGTGCGGTTCGAAACACACCGAAGCCACGGGACCCATGCCGAGCATCCTGAACAGCATCGCATAACCGCCGCCATAGGAAAGGAAGCCGACCAGCCAACGGTGGCGATACCGCTTCGTGAACGCCCGGGTGTGGCGCAACATGGTGAAAAGCGACCGGCCTTTCTGTGTCCATTGTGCGCCCTTTACGTCGTAGCGCAGGGGAACCCACGCGATCCGCGCCGCGCCCAGTTGCTCCTCCAGGCCGGAGGGAACGAGGGCCCCTGGTGGCTCTTCCGTGAACAACAGGATGTCGCGATCCAGTGCCTCCACCTGCATGCGCAGGGCATAATCCAGCATGAGCGATGAGACCAATGGGTCGCTGATACCGTGGGAGCAGAACACCACCATGCACCTGCGCCCCACCTGCGCCTCGGTATTCATTCCATCCAGCGGTTTGAACATGCCATCACCAGAACGATGGACCATGCGAATGGAGGTCTGATCGGCGCGTGGTAGCGACGGCTGCTCCGCATCATTTGCTGAAGGGGTTGGACCGCTCGCGCTTGAGCACCTTGACCGGGGCAGGCGCGCTCCGTGGTTCACCGGCCATGAAGAGCGCGATATCGAACCGCTTTCCGCGACTCAGCGCGGCCAGACGTCTGCGGTTGAGCATGTCGATGATGTACAATCCCGAAACATACAAGGGGACCAGGGGGATCTTGAAACGGACCAGTGCGCCGAAGTTGGGTGTTGAAACCCCGATGGTGAATCCGAACAACAAGGAGAAGGCAATGCAGACCAGCACCAGCGGATTGCCGATAACGCATCGAAGGAAGAACCAGACCCGGGTACGCCAAAGCAAGAGCAGCGTGAAGCCCAACAACCAGGAATTCTCCAACGCGCTCAAGGCCACCACCATCGAGTGTGCCTCCCAGAGATAAGGCCTGAACAAGGCCGCGTTCGTAGCGACCGGGAATTTGGACAACACACTGGTCCATGTACCGTCCATCTTACCCACGTCGAAGAAATTGTTCCCGTACTGTTCCGAACGGATCATGTCGCTCTGGGTCGTCTGGATCGTGCTGATGGCACTGTCCAAAGAGAATTTATCAAGCTTGTCGCCCAGCGAAGTGAGCACGTAGATCGAAACGCTGAACATCGCAAGGCCGGAGATGGGTAGGAGCACGAACCGGATGACCGCGCTTCGGATCTTGGAGACCCGGAAATACAGCACCCACAGGATGGAGATCGGCAACACGGCCATGAAGATGTAGGGTTTCATCACCACCATGATCGTCGCGCTCACCGCGAGACCCAGGATGCTGAAGACCATCCGTCGGCGTTTGAAGAACACCTCATCCACACAATGGATCCACCAGCACGCCGCACTGAAGGTCATGGTATCCTTCATGATGGCCGAACCCCAGAACACCACCGATGGCATATACAGGAAGGCGATGGCGAACTTGTTCATCAGCGAAGGATAGTAGCTGACGAACGTCCGGTAACACCGCCATACACCGATGTACGAAACACTGGACAACACCAACGTGGTGATGAGGTAGCTGTTGAACGTGAGGTATACCAGCGGGCTGATCACCCGGATGAAGAAATACGATCGGGGATCGAAATACACGTAGGCGAAAGGATAGCCGATGGTGTCATTGAAGCGCGCAAGATTGTCCCAATCGTTCGGCCCTGTGACCACATCCAGGTAGCTCATGAAGTCCATCGCCGCCATCTTGCTCAGCGAGACCGCCGAATAGAAATACATGATCGTATCACCACCGGCATAGTAGTAGAAATAGATCAGGCTGAAGGCCACGCCACCGAAGACCTTGGCGAAGAGACCCCACATGAAGTGGCGGTACTCCGGCGCCTCCTTTACCAGCATGTTCTTCTGTCGGGCGAAGTAGACGTACACGATGAGCAGGCATACGAAGCCCATCGCGTACTCCCAGTACGCGATGTCCACCTCACCGTGGTACATGACCCAGATCAACGACATTCGATCAAAGATCGCCTTTCTCGGTGTGCATCGCTGATGTGGTGATCGATCATCGCAATGCGCAACGGGCGCTTGGGCACAACGTACTTTCGCCGATCCATGCCGATCCCCGGGTCCCGTCCATGCCCTTTGTGCGATTCTGTCGACCATCGTTCCATAGGGCGGCACAAGGACCACCATGTGGTGCGCTGCGGCTCTTGTTCCATGGTGTTCGTGGGGATCGCTCCCACCGACGAAGAGCTTTTCAACTACTACGCCGGCTACCCGGTGCACGACAACGTCTCGGCGGTCACCGTGAAGCGGTATAGCGAGCTACTCGATGGCTTCGAACACTACCGACGCACGAACCGCATCATCGATGTAGGGTGCGGTGCAGGTATCTTCCTGGAAGAAGCAGCGAAGCGCGGTTGGGAGGTGCATGGCACCGAATATGGTGAGCGTGCACTGGTGGCCTGTCGTTCCCGTAACATCAGGATCATCGAAGGGGCGTTGGACCCGGCCAACTACGAACCGGAAGGCTTCGATGTGGTGTGCTCCTTCGAGGTGATCGAACACCTGCCGCGCCCCAAGGAGGAACTTGAACGCATGGTGCGTATCCTTCGGCCCGGTGGCGCCTTGTACATGACCACACCGAACTACCGGAGTTTGGGACATGAGTTGGCCGGTTCGGCATGGAGTATCGTCAACTACCCGGAACACCTGAACTACTTCACCCCGCGAACATTGCGCCAGCTGGGGGCCACCCAGCATTTGCGACCCACGACGATGCTCACCACCGGTGTGAGTCTGGTGCGGTTGCGCGGCCGCCATACCGACGATAGCGAACGGAGAAAAGCTGTGATGGCCTCACAGGACGACTTCCGCGAACAACTGGAGGTGAAGCCGCTTTTGAAACTGGCCAAACGGATGATCAACGCTGTACTCGACCTTTTCGGCATCGGCGACAGCATGAAGGGCACGTTCGTGAAACCGGGAGCCTGATCCCGTTGGTCGCAACCGCTGGGCCCTTCACCTCAGTGGTGATAAGGGCTACCCTGCAGGATGCTGAAAGCCCGGTACAATTGTTCGGCGAACAGCACGCGCACCAGCTGATGCGGAAAGGTCATCGCGGACAGGGCCAGCACCAGATCCGCGCGCTGACGCACCTCATCGGTAAGGCCATACGCGCCCCCGACCACGAACGCCACCTGTCGCACACCCTGGTCGCGCCAACTCCCGAGCCGTTCGGCGAATTGCGGGCTGGTCATCGGGCGACCACGTTCGTCCAATACCACCACACGTTCGCCCGGCTTCAGCGCGGCCAGGATCCGCTCCCCCTCGATACGCTGTTGGTAGGCTGGCTCGCCCCGGCCCGCTTCAGGCAATACCACCTGTTCAACAGGCACGGTGCGGGCCAATCGGTCCATGTAGGCGGCCACCCCTTCGGCCACATGGCCGCGATCGGTCCGCCCGACCAGTATGAGCCTGATCCTCATATCCCTTCAACTTGTTGGTAATTCCCCGGGGGAACGTGCATTCCCTTGGCCCGGTATTTGCCAAATTTCGGCACTAATGCGACACGCGATGAACCGGATGACGATGGTGCTGGTCACTTTGCTCCTATCACTCGGCCTGCAGGCCCAGGATGAAGTGAAGGACCAAGTGGTGCTCGCCATGAAGACGGGGAACGCCAAGGACCTGGCCGCGCACTTCATCGCCAACATCGACCTGACGGTGAAGGAAACGGCCGATGTGTACAGCAAGGCCCAGGCCGAGCAGATCCTACGCAAGTTCTTCAACGACAACCCGCCGGTGGATATGGTGATCGAGCACAGCGGTGTAAGCAAGTTCGGCGACAAGTATTTCATCGGCATACTGCGCACGCGTACAGGCTACTTCCGGGTCACCTTCTTCCTGAAGAAGACCGATGCGGACCTCCAGGTGAAGCAGCTGCGGATCGAAAGCAGCAAGAACGACTTCTGACCGTGCTTCCCGAAGGCACCGAGGACCTGATCGACCGCGCCTTGCGCGAGGATCTCGGTACAGGCGATCACACCACACTGTCCACAATACCTCCCGAAGCGCGTGGTGCGGCACGGCTGCTCGTCAAGGACAAGGGCATCCTTGCCGGCTTGGAACTGGCGCAGGCCATCGTTCATCGATTCGACCCTGAGCTCACCCTCAAGCCTTATATGCTGGACGGGGCCGCGGTGGACCTTGGCGACGTGCCCTTCACCCTGCTCGGTTCGGCGCGCAGCATACTGATGGTGGAACGCCTGGTGTTGAACTTCATGCAGCGCATGAGCGGTATCGCGACGCTCACCCACCGTTTCGTGGAGGCGATCGATGGCACCGGATGCGTTGTGCTGGACACGCGGAAAACCACCCCCAACCTGCGGGCCATCGAGAAGTGGGCGGTGCGCATCGGCGGTGGCCAGAACCATCGCCATGGCTTGTATGACATGGTGATGATCAAGGACAACCATGCCGACCTCGCAGGCGGGATACCGCAGGCCATCACCGCGGCCCGTGCCTATCTGGAGGCCAAGGGGCTCGAACTGCCGATCGAGGTGGAAACGAGGAATTTGGAAGAGGTGGAGCAGGTGATGCGTATCGGTGGCATCCAGCGTATCATGCTCGATAATTTCACGCCGTTCATCATGCGCAAGGCGGTGGAACGCATCGGTGGCCGCTTCGAGACGGAAGCCTCAGGCGGGATCACACTGGCGACCGCCCGCACCTTCGCGGAGACCGGCGTGGACTTCATTTCCGTGGGCGCCCTCACCCACAGCGCACCAAGCCTGGACTTGAGCCTGAAAGCGTTGTGACCCCATGCTGAAGAAGCTGAGGAGAAAACTGTTCTACACGCGCGGGTTCAGGCGCCTGATCGGATGGGCCAAACGCATCCTGCCTCCCGGTTTCGAAGGGTTCAGCCTCTACCAGATCTCACGCTTCTTCTTCAAGGCCCTTGCCGAAGGCGATCTGGTGACCCGCGCCTCGGCGATCTCCTTCAAACTCTTCGTGGCGTTCTTCCCGGCGGTGATCGTATTGCTCACGTTGATCCCCTTCATCCCGATCGAGAACTTCCAGGAAAAACTGCTCGGAAGCTTCGCGGAGATGTTGCCACAGGAAGTGTACCGCTTCATTGAGAATACCCTCCACGACCTGGTGGTGAAGAAACACGGCACACTGCTCTCCGTGAGCTTCCTGGTCGGTGTGTTCGTGGCGAGCAACAGCATCGATGCCATCCTGCGCGGGTTCAGTGGCAGCACCAACCACACCACCTGGCACAGCCCCATCAAACAGCGCCTGCTTAGCCTCGGCTTGTTGCTCGCCCTGCCCCTGCTCATCGTCATCTCCATACCGGTGCTCGCCCTGGGCGGCACGGCCATCAGGAGTTTGAACGAATTGGGCGTCTTCACCAGCGGCCTTCAGGTCTTCGCGCTCTTCGTCGCGAAATGGGTCGTGAGCATCCTGCTTGTTCTCACGTTCGTGTCGCTGCTGTACAGTGCCGGGGATCCAACGACCCGACGCTTCCGGATCATCACACCCGGTTCGCTATTGGCCGTTGTCCTGATCCTCCTCGTTTCGCAGGCCCTGGGCTACGTCTTCGGCCACATCACCAACTACAACGCGCTCTACGGCTCCATCGGGGCCATCCTCGCGGTGCAGTTGTGGATCTACATCAACATGATCGTCCTGCTCGTCGGCTATGAGCTGAACACCAGCATCACCCGGGCCCGCGTCCTGCATCGGCAAACCCTGCAGGTACCCCACCTCGCGGCATCCTGAGGTTTCGGATAACTTCGGCGCCGTAGCCATGCGGTCCCGGTTCCTTCTGCTCCCCGTCCTGATCCCCTTGCTGGCCATCGGACAACGGTTCGACGACAAGCATCCGCCCAATACATACCGCAATGCGGACAACCCGCATTATTGGAAGAACCGCCCACCCTACGAGGGCTATTGGCAGCAGGATGTCCACTACCTGATCAAGGCACGTATCGATGATGAGCGCGACGTGGCGGATGGTGACCTCACGCTCTACTACAACAACAATTCGCCTGATACGCTCCGTTACGTCTACTTCCATCTCTACGAGGAGGCGTACATACCCGGCTCCTATCTCAAGGACCCACAGGGTAAAGGGGCCAAGGACCCCGACCGGCCGTACGCGGGCACGCACATCAACAGCCTCACCTCCGAGGACGATACGTTACGCCAGGAGCAGGACAACACGATCCTGAAGGTCTGGTTGAAGAAAGCGCTCGCACCAGGCGACCGGGCCACGTTCAGGATCAACTTCACCACACACTGGGCCATGGGTGTGCAGCGCCGCATGAAGCTGTTCAACGCGTGGGGATCGAAGCACTACGATGGCACACAGTGGTATCCGCGCATCGCGGTGTACGACCGCAAATTCGGTTGGGACACGCAGCAGCACCTCGGCAATGAGTTCTATGGCGACTACGGCACCTTCGATGTGGAACTGGACTTCCCGAACCAATACGTTGTGGATGCCACCGGCTGGTTACAGAACCCGCAACAGGTTATGCCATCGGACCTGCGCACCCGACTGGACATCGCCAACTTCAAGGACAAACCGTGGGATGAGGCGCCCAGTGTGATCATCACACCGGACCCGACCAAGCGCAAGACATGGAAGTATCATGCCGAGAACGTACACGATTTCGCCTTCACCGCCGATCCTACTTACCGGATCGGGGAAGCGGAGTGGAACGGCGTGAAGTGCATCGCGCTCGCCCAGGAGCCGCACGCCAGCGGCTGGCAGAACGCGGCCGACTACTGTGCCAAGGTCATCGAGGCGCATTCGATCTCTTTTGGCATGTATGTGTATCCGAAGATGATCGTGGCCGATGCCCGCGATGGGATGGAATATCCGATGTTGACACTGGACAGCGGCAACGAACCCAACTACCGGGGCCTCTTCGTGCACGAGATCGGGCACAACTGGTTCTTCGGCATGGTCGGGAACAACGAGACTTATCGCGCCATGCTGGACGAAGGCTTCACGCAGTTCCTCACGAGTTGGGGTCTTGAACGCATCGATGGCGACACCGCTGTGGTGGAAGCCCCGAAGACGAAATATGAAGCGCGCTACAAACTTCCGGAATTGCCTCGCGAGGAGGAAGTGTACTACGGTTACATGCGCGATGCCGTACGTGACCAATTGCCCCCGATCAATACGCACAGCGATGAGTTCGACCACGTGACACCGGCTGGCGGTTACGGATACGGGCAGGTGTACACCAAGACGGCCACCATGCTGTACAACCTGCAGTACGTCCTTGGTGACTCGCTCTTCCTGGCCGCGTTCCAGCACTACTTCGAACAGTGGCACATGTGCCACCCTTATGTGGAGGACATGCGGCAGAGTTTCCATGACTTCACCGGCGTGGACCTCAACTGGTTCTTCGACCAGTGGATCGAGACGGACAAAACCATCGACTACGCCGTGAAGAGCGTGTCACACCGCTTCCGCGACGAGGGCCAAACGATCCATCTGCGGAGAAAGGGCAGCTTGAACATGCCGCTCGACCTGCGTGTGACCGCCCGCGACGGGAAAGAGTACGACTTCTACATCCCGAACACATGGTTCGAGAAGAAAACCGCCGCCACCGTGCTTCCCCGCTGGATAGGCTTCGATGAATTGCGTCGGGACTACACCGCGCATGTGAACATCCCCACGGGTATCGAGGAGATCACGATCGACCCGACCAACCGCCTGGCCGATCGCTATAAGTTGAACGATCACCTGAAGCTGCCGCTCGAAGTCACGTTCGACCACCACATTTCGAACAGGCCCGATCGCCGCACTTACGAAGCCTTCGTGCGACCCGATATATGGTGGAATGGCTACGACGGTGTGAAAGCGGGCTTCCACATGAACGGGAGCTACATGAAATACAAGCATAAGCTGTGGTTTACTGCATGGGTCAACACAGGTATCGGGCAGTACCTCCCGCCGAGCAATAGCGCCACCCAATTCGAGGCCATTCCAGGCAACAGCGACACAGGCTTCGACCCCATCTCCTTCAACTTCCGGTACGAGAACGGCACAGAGAAACTGGTGAAGGGCTCATCGGTGTATGTCCAAGCGCGCCTGCTCGACGGTCTGGAGCGGTATGGCGCAGGCTTCCACTGGAACATGCCTGATGGGAAGACCGAAGCCAACATCGAAGCACTCTACTTTATCCGGAGGGATAGCACCGACCTTACCTATTTGCTCTACCCCGACCAGTGGGACCTCGATCGCCTCAACGGCGCCATTGACCTGAGCCTGCGCCATCGTTACAACTACAGCCACGGACAGGGCGACGTGAAGCTGGAAACACGATCGAGCGGTGTTGGTTCGGCCAGTGGCTATGGGCAGGTGCGGCTTACCGCCGTGAACCAGAACAACCTTGGCAAGTTCCAGATCCGTACCCGGGTACTGGGGCAGTTCGGCACCGGGTCCACACCACGTGAAAGCGCGTTGTACCTCGCCGGGGCATCACCGGAGGAGATGATGGAGAACAAATACGTGCGCAGCATAGGGATGGTGCCATACGATTGGCTGGGCTACGGTGCGGATGTGCAACACTTCCAACACGGCGGTGGGCTTGGCCTCCGCGGCTATGCGGGCTACCTCGCACCCGAGGTGGATGAGAACGGTGATCTGATCTACACCTATCGTGGCAATACTGGAACAAGCGCCAGTTGCGAAGTGGACCTTGATGGCCTGATCCCTTTCCGGCCCGGCAAACTCGCGCGCTGCCTGCACATGGACATTTACGCGTTCGGCGATGTGGGCATGATGGGCTATCGTTCGATCCATAACGGCAATGAGCGTCTACGCATCGCGGAACCACGGGCAGATGCAGGCCTTGGCGCTGCGATCACCATCAAGAAGTGGGGTCCTCTTACGGACATCAAGCCGCTGACCATCCGGTTCGATATGCCGCTGGTGCTATCGGCACTGCCCGCAGGCGAGACGGACCACTTCGGCTTCCGCTACGTGGTGGCCATCGGCCGCAGTTTCTGAGCCACATACCCGGTGACCCGTGATCACGGGCAGGACATGATCACCACTTCCCGGTCCGTTCGATCCTGCGAACGAGAGCAAGAAGTTCCGCGCGCAAGTGTACCGGATACCTTTCAATGATCCGCTGGCGCGCATGTGCGGAGCGATGAAGTACCTCGCTCGACAGGGCTTCGTTGATCAACCGTTCCAAACGTTCCTCATCCCGATGATCGAGTACAAACCCGACGTGGCCAGCGATCCCCGGTAACGCTGCAACGTTGCTGACGATGGGCACACATCCGCAGAGCATGGCCTCGCACGGTGCGCTCGGGAAACCTTCCCAAATGCTCAATTGCAGGTAGAACGTGTGCCGGGCGTAGATCGCCGGTAGTTCCCCATATGGCACAAAACCGATCAGATCCACATTCGCGGGAACACGGTCGTAGCGCATCGCCGGCGTGTTGCCTACGAGGGTGAAGCGACACTGTGGGAACCGCTCCGCCATGGCGAACATCAGGTCGATGCCCTTCCGGCGGAAGTTCGGGGCGTTCATCTGTGCCACGGTGAGGAACGAGTTCGGCTTTCGCTCTCCCTCAGGTTTGAAACGCTCGGCATCATAACCATACGCTAGCACCGTGCACGGTGTCGTATTGTCAATGTCGAACGCCTTGTAGCCCTGCCGAACGGGATCGCCGGGCGCCGTGGAATAATGTTGCTCCGAAAGGATGAGGTTGTCACTGCACGGAACCAGATGACTCGCCATCCGGAGGGACGTGCGGGTCAGCCAACCCATGGGAAAGCGGTGGTGCGCGCCGTAGCGGAACGATGGGAACGAAGCGCAATCGAAGCCACCAAGAACGATCACGGCAGGAACACGGAACAGCCGACCCAGCAGCGCGGGTAGGAAGGAATGAAAGCCACCGAACTGCGTGACGCTCACTACCGAACCAGGCAGATGATGGAGGAGGAAAAAGAACTGTCGGACCAAGGTCAATGGCGCCAGCCATTTCGGCTTCGGTGCGAACACGAAGGACACCACGCGGTACTCGCGTTCGAGCAAAGCCACATCGTGGCGCGCGAACGAAGCCATGATCGTCGTGCAGTAGACCAACTTGCGCTTGCGTTGTGATGACCGGTTCTCCAAAGCGTGGCGAAACTAGATCAGGGCGGATGCCTGGGAACAAGCCGGACTCCGTTGGGTATGCTAGTCGATCCTGGCGCATTTTGTACTTACAGGGATACGCTACATTGGAAGACTAACTTCAACGTCATGCTTGACCGGACAACCGTGTTTACCCTATTGGTCGCTCCGACCCTGCTGCATGCACAGGAAGTGATCCAACTCTATCCAAGCATGGACGCAGCGATCGGGATCCACCCAGGGTATGCCAGCGAGAACACGAATTACAACGACGTTGATTGGTTCGGTGCAGGATCGCAGCCGGGCAACCTTGGTGGTGAGAACAATTTTCGTGCGTTGATGGCTTTTGATCTCAGCTCCTTCCCCGCTGGCACATTGATAGACGATGCGACGTTGGATCTTTTCGGAAGAGGAGCGGTTGGGTTAGGAGATGCCGCTTCTGTGGGGAACATTGGGGACAATGCGGCGCTACTGCTGCAGGTGATCGAGCCGTGGTCCGACAATTCGGTGACTTGGAATACGGAGCCGGACATTTCCTTCATGAATGGTGTCGTGCTCCCCCCGAGCACGCAGGTCATTGAGGACTATATCGGGATCGATGTGACCAATATGGTCCAGGCCATGATCGATGACCCCACACTTGATCATGGCATGGAGATCCGCCTGATAACCGAGGACATCACTCGCGGACTTTTCTTTTGTGGGAAAGACTTCCCGGACCCCTTGAAGCGTCCACGACTGAACATCAAGCCGCATGAAGCGGTCTCGATAGCGGAGCATGGCCTGTCGCGCTTGCCCCTTTTCCCGAATCCTGCCAGTGGGGCGGGATCGATCCGCATCAGTGTTCCTCCGAATGTGAGCGGCGGGTTGATCGTTGTTCTTGTCGACCCGTGCGGAAAACTCGTGGAGCAAACGCCCGTGACCGCGCGTGAGGGATCCATAGAGATGTCAGTACATCCCACTCCCGGTATCTACACGCTATTTCTGCGTGACTCCCTGGGCAAGTCGGTCGGTTGGGAGAGGCTTGTGATCAGTGGCGAGTGAAATGAAATGTGCGGACCATCACGGACCAGTCGCGCTATCATTGCAACTTCTCTGCCTATAGGGAAATGATCCTTTGAGAGAAGGGATCCTCAACAACGACCACAACACGATGCGTCTGAGCGAACACCTGTGTCTGGCGGTCAACCACCTCTTCCCCAAGCGCAAAATCGAAGGGAGGGGAGCACCGGGCACCTATTCACAGGCTCAATACGCATGGGCCGAAAAGAACTTCCGCCTTTTCGCATCATCCGTCGACCTTACCGATAAGGTGGTGCTCGATGCTGGATGCGGGCCGGGTGGAAAGACACTGTTCTACGCGCGGAAGGGATGCCGCAGCATCATCGGCGTGGATCTGGATCCCGTGCGCATCGGCCATGCGCAGGCGTTCCTGAAGGAGCATCCGGTGGGTAACGTCTCCTTTCGCGTGGCGGATCTTTCCAAACTGGACTTCGCGGCTGACTCCTTCGACGTCATCTTCCTGAACGATGTTTTCGAGCATATCGACAGGCCACTGTTAGAGCAGGTGCTCCGGGAATTGAAGCGCGTGCTGAAGCCGGGAGGCACGATCTGCATGGAGTTCCCTCCTTGGACAAGCTTTGATGCGGGGCACCTGTACGACCACATCCATATCCCGTGGTGCCAACTGATCTTTTCCGATCGTACGCTGGTGAACGTGCTGAAGCATATGGACGCACAAGGCCCGATGATCGGCAGTAGTTCGGTGATCGAGCATTTTCTCGAGCTCAACCGCATCACCATTCCCGAGGCCCGATCGCTCTTCGAACAGCTCACGTTCGACATCCGGGTGTTCCGCTATGAACGGATCAAGGGGATCGCGCTGTTCGCCTGGTGGCCCTGGCTTGATGCGCGTTTGACGCGCCGTGTGGTCGCGGTCTTGAGCAAATAGCCCGATCGTCCCCTTCCTCAGAGATAGCGTTCCTTCACCTGCCGCATCATCCCCGCGAGCTCCGGCATCAACCCGAGCACATGCGCGGCGGGCCAGAACACGACGGTGATCAACACGCTGCGCAATACGAGGTCGAGCGTCGGAGTACCCGTGAGCGGTACCCACGGCACAACGGAACCGATCAGGGCGACCAAGGCGAAGACCCCCAGCGTGCGGCGTTCGAAGGGCCACATGCGGTAGCGCAGGTAAAGGAACCAGGTGCGGTATGCGTTCACCGAGACGAGCGAGATCAGGGTGGCCCACGCCGCGCCAACGATCCCCATGCTACGGATCAGGAAGAAGTTGGCGAGCGCATTGATCAACAGCATCGAGAGGCTCGACCACGCATCGAGGCGGTAGGAACGCGACATGGAGATGATGCCCGTGCTAAGCCCTATCGCGCTGTTCAGCAAATAGGCGAGCCCGATGATGAGCGCCACTTGCGAGGCATCGGCGTATTCAGCGGGCAACAGCTCGAAGAGATCGTCGAGACCCATCCACATGAGCAGGAAGAGGAAACCGCTGACCACGAGCTGCACGAGCGCCGAACGCTTGTAGAGCGCCCCGATCATGACCGTATCGCCCCGCTTCCAGGCATCGGCGAGCAACGGTATGGCCGCCTGGTTCAGTGCGCGGCCCGGCGCGGCGATGACCGACCCGAAGTAAAAGGCCACCGCGTAGTGCGCCACATGCGGCAGCGCGTCCTTCAGCAATGCGCCGATCATCATCTGGTCCATGTTGCCCAGCACGATGCCTGCCATGCTCGCCGAGAACGTGAACGTGCTATACATCAGCATGCTGCGCCGCAGGCGGCCGGGCATCCAACGCTCCGACCAACCCAGCACCCAGTGGCCTGCGCGCTTCAGGTCGAACGCGAGGGCGAGTGTGCAGATGAGGAAGATCGCGGTGTACAGCACCATGAACGTTGCGAACGGCATGGGCCGCCAGGCCTGGACACCGATGAGCACCGTCTGCAATACGCGCAACAGGAACTCCCGGATGAAACTCGGCTGTACGGTGCGTCGGAGCGAACGGCTGTAGCTACGCAGCAGGATGAAGAACACCTCGGAAAGCACCAGCGGCAGCAGCAACAGACCGTGGTCGGCGTACAGCGTGCTGCGATCGGAGAAGACATCGGACAGTACGCCGTGCATCAGGCCGAGCGCGAGCATGGAGAGGAGCCCGGTGATCGTCCCGAAGAGCATGAGCATGCCGAGGATCCCCCGGTGCGCGCGGGCCGGATCGCGGAAATACGGGAAGTAGCGGTTCACCGTGTTGTCCGCACCCAACTGGGCGATCTGCGCGGCGATGGTGGCGATGGAGACCAGCAGTCGGGTGAGCCCGAACTGGTCGGCTTGCAGCACCTTCGGATAGAGCAGCACCACATTGACAAAGCCCAGCCCGATGCCCAGGTAAGCGAGCAAGGTGTTGAGGGTGGCCTGTCTGGCGAGAATGCCCATGATGCGCTGCGAAAGTAGGCCCGTCGGATCGGTGGATCAGGTCAACCGCCCCGTCGTCGCAGCACCAAGCAGCTCCGCCACTTCGCCAGCGAGGGTCCGCCGGCTGAACCGGTCAACGGAAGAAGTGACCGCCCGATCCGAGCTTCGAAAGAACGCGAGGATGCGGGCATCGTCCACCCCGGACAACTCGCGATCAAGCCGCAAATGCGCATCGCCCAGAACGCGCACCACGTCGCCACCAGCAGGACCAACGGCCAGGATAGGGCGACCGACACCGAGGTACTCGAACAATTTGCCCGGCAGGATGCCCTGCTTGTTCGGCGTGTCGTTGATCGGCAACAGGAGGACACGCGCGCGCTGCATTTCCCGCATCGCATCGTCGTGCGATACGCGGCCCAGCCGTTCCACCTTGTCCAACAACCCGGCCGCACGCACACTTTCCATGATGCTGTGATCCACCGGCCCGACAAAACGCAACTTGAACCGCGCGGCGAACTCCGGATCGCTCTCGCATAGCGCGCTCAGGCGCTTCCACAACGCCGGGCAATCGCGCGTCGCGCTCATCGCACCGAGATGCACCAAGCTCCACGCTTCATCCACGGGAACCGGTGGCGCCGGGATATCCGCCGGATCGAAACCGTTCGTGATCACTTCCACCTTGCGCCCACCGAGCTTCTCCAGGTCCTTCGCCCAGCTCCAACTCACGGTCACCACGCGATCCGCGTTCTGCAGCACACTGCGCTCACGTCGCCGGTGTCGCCGATCCGCCCAGCCGGTGAGGGCCAGCTGGTGGTAGAAGTCGATATCGGTCCACGGATCGCGGAAGTCGGCGATCCACTTCACGCCCAGAGCGCGCTTCAACTCCAGGCCGATCAAGTGCATGCTGTGCGGCGGGCCTGTGGTGATGATGGCCTCCACGGGATGCTCCTTCAGGTAAGCCTTCAAGAAGGCGACCGAAGGACGCACCCAACCGACGCGTGCATCTGGAACGAAGAAGTTACTACGCACCCACAGCGCGAGGTCATCGCGCCAGCTCTTGCGCTTCCTTTCGCTCAGGAACGCGGTCTCCACTTTCTCATCGGCCTTCCGACCCGTGAGGCGCTTGTACATCGTGTACGGTTCGCTGATGGGCTGCTTCACCAGTTCCACATCGGGATGTACGTCGCGCAAGAGTCCTGGATCATCGGCGGTCAACTCCGGATTGCTCGGTGTATACACCACCGGCTTCCATCCATACCCGGGCAGGTACTTGCTGAACTTCAGCCAGCGGTAAACGCCGGCTCCACCGTTGGGTGGCCAGTAGTAGGTGATGATCAGGACACGCCTCATGCCTCGGCCTTCGCCGGACGAAGTTCCATCGCCACGACACCGATGACCAGCAACAACACCAGGATGCTGCCGCCCAGCATGATCGGTCGCGACGTGGTGTAAGCCTTGCTCTCGATCTTGAAGACCACCTTGTGCTCACCAGCCGGTACCGCCATCGCACGCAACACATAATCCGCACGCACATGATCCGCAGGCTGACCGTCGATGCTCGCCTTCCAATCCGATCCGTACCAGATCTCGCTGAAGACCACCACCCCGCCCTGCGCCGACCGAACCGTATAGGTGATCTGGTTGGTACGATACTCGTCGAGTTGCACGCTTGCTGAAGGGTCCGCGATCGCCTTGGCCGCTCCAAGCCCATCGCGGTAGCGCTCGTCCACCAGAACAGTACGCGCCGGATCGATGGTGCCCAGCGTTGTGATCTCTTCATCGGCGTTCTTCACCCACCGCAATTCGTCCACGAACCACGCAGCGCCGAGCGCGTTCGTATTGAGGATGGGCGCCGCCTT
This sequence comes from Flavobacteriales bacterium, assembly GCA_039933875.1. Classification (GTDB taxonomy): domain Bacteria; phylum Bacteroidota; class Bacteroidia; order Flavobacteriales_F; family PHOS-HE28; genus PHOS-HE28. The sequence goes on from JBDTNF010000202.1 coordinate 38,192, forward strand.
GTCGTCGTACTTGATGTAGCGCGTATTGAGCATATTCACCACGCCTTCCTTGGCGAGCAAACTGTCCATCTGCTGCATGGAGGTGCGGCCTTGCAACAGGTCGCCGATGTGGGACCGGGCAGGCATCAGGTGGAACTCGATGAGATCCTGGTAGCGTTTCAATTTCGCACCGTGGTAACCACCCACACTCTTGTGGAAGTAGCTCGTGCGCGAATCGCTGAACGGGTTCTGCAACCACCACACGCGGAAATGCGAGTTGCGGCGCAAACTGCCATAGCGTGCCAGTGTGTTCTCGGCAGGCGTCACCATCTTGTTGCGTCCGCTCTCGTGTTGCTTCTTCGCTTTCAACCGTTCGAGTGCGGCTTGTAGATCGGCCTCCGCCGCAGGGTTCCACTCGGCTTTCAGGATCGCGTCGTCGGCCGCATCCGGCTGGAACGGCATGTCGGCGCTTGAATCATCCTCCCATTGCAGGTAGCGGCCACGCTGCTTCTCGTTGCTCACGTAACGCTTGTCCACGGTCCACTGGTCCAGCAGCATCAGCACGCCGATGCCGGTGATGAGCACCACCTTGCCAATGACCTTGCGGCCGAACAGGAGGATCAACACACCAGCTGCCGCCACGAAGGCGAAGCTGCGCCACACATCGGCCGTGAAGAAGCCCATGCGCACCTGCTTCAATGCTTCAACGAACACCACGACCTGCGCTTCCATCTGGGGTGAACTGTCCGCCTGCTTG
>JBDTNF010000203.1:0-17248 GCA_039933875.1 Flavobacteriales bacterium
AACGACCCCCTGCCCCATTGCCATGTGGTGACCACCACCACGCACAAGACCCTGCGCGGCCCACGTGGTGGGTTGATCATGATGGGCAAGGACTTCGAGAACCCCTGGGGCCTGAAGACACCGAAGGGCGAGGCCCGGATGATGAGCGCGGTGTTGGATGCTGCCGTCTTCCCCGGCACACAGGGAGGCCCCCTGGAGCATGTGATCGCCGCCAAGGCGATCGCGTTCGGCGAAGCGTTGGATCCTTCCTTCGCCGAATACGGCAAGCAGGTCATCGCCAATGCGCAAGCGCTGGCCAAAGCGCTCATGGCGAAAGGGTACCAGGTGATCAGCGGCGGTACGGATAACCACAGCATGCTCATCGACCTGCGCAACAAGAACATCACCGGCAAGGACGCCGAGCGCGCACTGGGCCTGGTGGACATCACCGTGAACAAGAACATGGTGCCCTTCGATACCCAGAGCCCGTTCGTGACCAGCGGCATCCGCATCGGCACGCCTGCGGTGACCACCCGTGGGTTGAAGGAAACAGAATGCGCCCAGGTCGTTCAATTGATCGATGCCGCGCTGCAGCACCATGACAGCCCTGCTGAATTGGATCGTATCCGTTTCCAGGTGAACGGCATGATGCGACTGAAAGCGCTGTATGGTTGGTCGGTGACGAGCTAGTCCTTGGTGGACCCACGCGCTGATACACACCGCACATGAGTCCCCTTCCCTTCCGTACCAAGCTCAACCTGCGCTGGGCGGATATCGATGCGAATTTCCACCTGCGCCATTCCGTCTTCTACGACCTCTGCGCACAACAGCGCATGGATGCCTTGCAGTCCGTTGGACTGAACATGCAGGTGATGAAAGATCAGCACTTCGGCCCGATCCTCTTCCGCGAGGAGTGCATCTTCCGCCGGGAGATCCAGCTCCATGACGAGGTGTATGTTGAACTCGCTGTGCGGCATCTCTCCAAGGACCATGGCCGGTTCTCCTTCGCGCATACGTTCATGAAAGCGGATGGCACGCATTGCGCGACATTGATCGTGGATGGTGCGTGGATGGACACGGTGCTGCGCAAACTGACCGCGCCACCAGCCATCGCCTCCGACGCGCTCGACCATCTTCCACGAACCCCTGACTTCGCCTGGCTGTGAACCTCAAGGCCCATATCAACGGCGTGTTGCTGGTCGCGACGCTTGCGCTCGCAGTGGAGAACGCGGACGCGCAGACGAGTGCCATCAGCGACAAAGGAACCTTCTTCGCCTACTGGGGCTACAACCGCTCATGGTACAGTTGGAGCGACATCCACTTCGACGGGCCTGACTACGACTTCACGTTGCGCCATGTGGTGGCGCAGGACCGTCCGGAGCCATTCAGCGCCAAGCTCTATTTCAGCCCGAGCACGATGTGGATCCCGCAATACAACTACCGCGCAGGTTGGTTCTTCGATGAGCGGTGGAGCATCTCGCTCGGACTGGACCACATGAAGTACGTTGTCGTGGAGGACCAGGTCGTGCGCATGGACGGGTACATCGACGGCACGCGCTCGGTGAACTACACCACCGCGGAAGGTTCGCGCGATGTGACGCTGAGCAAGGACTTCCTGCAGTACGAGCATACCGATGGATTGAACCTGCTGAGCGTGGATGTGGAGCACTACGATCCGTTGTGGTCGAACACCGATGGACGCTTCAGGCTGCGCGTGTTCGAGGGGGTGCACGCCGGCCCGGTGATCCCGCGGAGCGATGTACGGCTCTTCGGGGTGGGCCTCAACAACCGTTGGAACATCGCAGGTGTCGGCGTCGGCGCGCAGGTGGGGATCCAGTTCAACTTCCTCCAGCACTTTTTCATCCGGAATACGCTGAAGGCCGGCTGGGTGGATCTTCCGCATGTGCTCACCACTGGTACCGACGAGGACCATGCGAGCCAGCACTTCTGGTTCGTGCAGAATGCCGTCGTCATTGGCGGGCAGTTCCGTTTGTGCGGATCGGGGAAGTCGCAAGCCACCGCGAAACCAGCGGGCTAGCCGATCGACCTCCGCCTGGAGAACCAACGGCGCAAGAGCCGCAGCGCCTCCTCGTCGCTCAACCAGATCGCATACGCGGAGATGAACGCCAGCGCCATTTCAGGGATCCCCAAGCTGATGGCCGTGCCCAGGTGGAACACGACGCCGATCACCATCCACGGGATGCGGGTCCGGCGGAACCAGACGGCGATCGGGAAGCTCAGCTGGAAAAGGAGCACTGCCCATGTCATCGTCATGGCGATCGCAGGTGCACGCACCAACCAGGCTGGCCCATAGGCAGGGTCCGTCGCGACGATCCCCAGCGCGGTACCATCGAGCCAATGGGTGCCGGTGAGTTTGTGCAGGCCGGTGGCCGCATACGCCAGCAGAAGCTGAAGCCGCAGGATCCAGAAAGCGGAAGTTCCCAGGACCAAGCGCCATCCGTTCGGTGACAAGGGTCGTGACCGATCCGGAACAAGGATGAGCCAGAACAACAGGTTGCTGATGAGCTGTTGACCACCGCTACCGGCCATCCAGGCATGGTTCATCAAACTGGTGTAAAGCATCCAGACGGGCAACGCGCTCCACCAACGCGCCGGGCGCAACAGGTTGCGCACGCAGACCAGCAGCAGAACGGGGACAGCGATCAGCGTCCAGCCCGAAGGCACCCAGGTGGTGAAGGCATGCGTGAAGAACACGAAGGGACCGGGTGGCGTGGGCAGCGCCGGTGATACAGGGTATTCCCACAGCCATTCAGCCTCAGGCAACGCGCTCAGGAGGAAACCGATCACCCACAAGTGGATCGCGACGCGGAAGAGCTTGACGGAATTCCAGGGGACCATCATGCCCTAGCGCATTTCCAATGGAACGACGCTGGTCTCGCGCTCTTCCGGCCGCGTTGGATCCGCGACGCACTGCTGCACCAACTGGAAACGCAGGCCGGGCACTTCGCGACCGATGTCACGGACCATCGAGCGCATGGCCTGCTGGAGTTCCTTGGAAGGAACACGACCCGCTCCCACTTCCGCCTGGACATGCCAGGCGATGGTCGCGGCCATGCGCCGTGTGAGATAGTTCGCATCCGATGCGTACAACGGGCGCGGCTCCTCGGCCCCCAGCAGGACCTGCACTTCGCACGAGCACAGCGGCGGATCAGGTGCGAAGAGCTGCCATTGCTGATGGAACAAGGGGCGCACGTAGGCCAAGGCGATCACGCGCACACGCTCCGGAACAAGACGTTCCGGGAACGTGTAAGCCGCCAGCAGCGCCATGTGCAGCGCCACGACCCCGGCTACGATCGCTCTTCGTTCCTTGTCCATGGCGTTCACTTCCGATCGTGAAGATGGTGCAGGTGGGCACTTCGTCCGTCGTTACCACCTTTGCTGTCCCGCGCGCCGGGATGAACCACCCCGATGTGATCGGGATGAAACACATGCACCAACCAGCCAACGATCCGCAGCTCAGGTCCTGGGTCCCTGTTCCCGCCAACAGCGACTTCCCCATCCAGAACATCCCCTTCGGCATCGGGAGTTGGAACGGTGAACCACCCGTGCCTGTGTCGCGCATCGGCGACCGGGTCATCGACCTGAGCGTGCTCGCCGAAGCGGGCCTGCTGGACGGATGCGGGATCCCCCGCGTGACGTTCAGTGCCCCCGACCTGAACGCCATGCTGGCGTTCGGCAAAGCCGCGACCCGTTCGTTGCGCGCACGCTTGAGCCAGCTGCTACGCGCCGAGGAGGCCACGCTGCGCGACAACAACACCCTGCGCGAGGATGCCTTGATCGCCGTGGACCAGGTCGTCATGCACCTGCCCGTCCGCATCGGCGACTACACGGACTTCTACAGCAGCCGCCAACACGCCTACAACGTCGGCGTCATGTTCCGCGATCCAGCGAACGCATTGCTGCCGAACTGGCTGCACCTGCCCGTGGGTTATCACGGTCGGGCCAGCAGCATCGTGGTGAGCGGCACACCGATCCGCCGACCCATGGGCCAGTTCAAGCCAGGTCCCGATGCCGCACCGGTGTTCGGGGCATCGCGCCAGCTCGATTTCGAACTCGAGGTGGGCTTCATCACATACGACGGCAACGCGCTCGGCGAGCGCATCAGTACGGCTGAAGCGGAAGAGAGGATCTTCGGTCTGGTACTCTTCAACGACTGGAGCGCGCGGGACATACAGGCATGGGAGTACGTGCCGCTCGGTCCCTTCCTCGGCAAGAACTTCGGCAGCAGCATGAGCCCGTGGGTGATCGCACTCGATGCGCTGGAGCCCTTCCGCATTCCGTCACCGAAACAGGAACCCGAAGTGCTGCCCTACCTGAAAGGCGCGGCCGACATGCACTTCGACATTGCTCTGGAAGTAGGCATCTTGCCCGAAAGCGGGAAGGAGACCATCGTCTCGCGGAGCAACTTCAAGCACATGTACTGGAGCATGGCGCAGCAACTGGCCCACCACACGGTCAATGGCTGCAATGTCCGCGCCGGCGACGTGATGGCCAGTGGCACCATCAGTGGCGACACACCGGATAGCTACGGCAGCATGCTCGAACTCTCGTGGAAAGGCACCAAGCCTGTGAAGCTGAACGATGGTACCGAGCGTACGTTCATTCAGGATGGCGATACGGTGGTGATGCGCGGCCATTGCGAGAAGGATGGCGTCCGGATCGGGTTCGGCCCTGTTGAAGGGAAGGTGCTGCCAGCGCGATGAGCGCGCAACGGTCCTCGTAACTTGCGGCGGATGAGTAACGTGCAGACCGACGGCAGCGGCAAGGTGGCGCCCACCCCGGTGATCGATGTGGTGGCGGAGAACGCCGAGATCCTTCGCCGGTACCGAGGGCTCCTGCGATCGATCCGTGGTGAGCGCTTACCCGAGGACAACCGGATGATCCGCAAGGCCTTCAACATCGCTGTTGAGGCCCACAAACAACAGCGGCGCAAGAGCGGTGAACCGTACATCTACCACCCGATCGCCGTGGCGCGCATCTGCGCCGAAGAGATCGGGCTGGGCACGACCAGCGTTGTGGCGGCATTGCTCCACGACACCGTGGAGGACACCGACCTGACGCTGGAGGATGTGAAGGACCTGTTCGGTCCCACGGTGGCCACCATCATCGACGGGTTGACGAAGATCAGCGGCTTGCAGTTCGGCATCGACAGCATCCAGGCAGAGAATTTCCGCAAGGTGTTGCTGACCCTTGCACAGGACGTGCGCGTGATCCTGATCAAGCTGGCCGACCGGCTGCACAACATGCGGACGTTGGACAGCATGGCACGCGACAAGCAGTTGAAGATCGCCAGCGAGACGAGCTACCTCTATGCTCCCCTCGCCCATCGCCTGGGTCTTTACACCATCAAGAGCGAACTGGAGGACCACTCGTTGCGCTTCAAGGAACCGGCGATCTATGATGAGATCAGCCAGAAACTGAAGAAGGGCGAGGCCGTGCGCAAACGGTTCATCAGTCGTTTCATCCTGCCGATCCGCGAATCGCTCGACCGGGAGGGCTTCACCTACGACATCAAGGGCCGGCCGAAGAGCGTGCACAGCATCTACAACAAGATGCTCAAGAAGCACGTGAGTTTCGAGGAGGTCTACGACGTTTTCGCCATCCGCATCATCATCGAGACGAAGCAGGAACTCGAGAAGGCGGATTGCTGGAAGGTCTACTCGATCGTGACGGACTACTACCAACCGAACCCCGACCGGCTGCGTGATTGGATCAGCCTGCCCAAGGCGAACGGCTATGAGAGCCTGCACACCACCGTGATGAGCCCCGGGGGCCGCTGGGTGGAGGTGCAGATCCGCAGCACGCGGATGGATGAGATCGCCGAGATGGGCCTGGCCGCCCACTACCGCTACAAGGACGACGAAGAACATGCATCGGCGCTGGACGCCTGGCTCACCCGCATCCGTGAAGTGCTCGAGGACCCCAGCACAGATGCGCTCGATTTCGTGAACGATTTCAAGTTGAACCTCTTCAGCGACGAGATCATGGTCTTCACCCCACAGGGGGAAATGCGCAACCTGCCCGCTGGTGCCACGGCCCTGGACTTCGCCTTCGACATCCACAGCCAGATCGGCCGGCAATGCATCGGTGCCAAGGTGAACCACAAACTCGTGCCCTTGAGCCAGCCTTTGAAGAGCGGCGACCAGATCGAGATCATCACAAGCAAGAAGCAGCAGCCCAAGGAGGACTGGCTGAACTACGTGGTGACCGCCAAGGCACGCCACCGGGTGAAGCAGGCCTTGCGCGACCAGAAGAAGAAACTGGCCGTGGTGGGCCGGGAGGCCGTGGCGCGGCAACTGCGCAAGTGGGGCGCGAAGGTCGACCTGCCCAATGTGCGCATGCTCCTGGAGCACTATCACTGCAACACCACCACAGACCTCTACTACCACATCGCCCGCGGCAAATACGACCTGGCCAGCCTGGCGAACGTGCATGTGAAGAACGGCAAGCTCCTTCTTCCTCGCATCAAACGCGATCCCGAGGAACGCACACTGGAGGAGGTGGTGGCCGAGATCCGCGGTGGACAGCAAGGCGCGCTCCTGATCGGCGACGACCTCCAGAAGATCGACTACAAGCTCTCGCCCTGCTGCAGCCCCATCGCCGGCGACGATGTGTTCGGCTTCATCACCGAGAACGAAGGCATCAGGATCCACCGGGTGAACTGCCCTAACGCCGTGCAGTTGATGAGCAACTTCGCCTACCGCATCGTGAAAGCGCGCTGGAAGGGCAAGGACACCGTGGAGTTCCTGGCGGGCATCAAATTCAACGGCATCGACGACGTGGGGCTGGTGAACAAGATCACCACCATCATCAGCCACGAGCACAACGTGAACATGCGCGCCATCAGCTTCGAAAGCCACGATGGCATCTTCGAGGGCAAGGTGATGGCCTACGTACACGACACCGACCACCTGAACGCCCTCATGGACAAACTGAAGCGTGTACGAGGGGTGCGCAGCGTGGAGCGCGTGGAGCAGTGATGCGCACGGTTCACAACACAGCCGGGCACACCGGGTGCGGACCGCGACAGGGAGTTACATTTGCCGCATGGTAGCTGCCGAACAGCAAGCCAGCGTACAGCGCCTCTTCAGCGAATACCTGGAAAGCAAGGGTCACCGGAAGACCCCCGAGCGTTTCGCCATACTCAGTGAGATCTACGCGCAGGAGGGCCACTTCGACATCGAACGCCTTTACGGGCGCATGAAATCGAAGAAGTACAGGGTGAGCCGGGCCACCCTGTACAACACGATGGAGCTCCTGCTCGATTGCGAACTTGTGCGCAGGCACCGCTTCGTCGGCACCCAGGCCCATTTCGAGAAGTCCCTCGCCAACCGGCAACATGACCACCTGATCTGCGACCGCTGTGGCAAGGTGCAGGAGTTCTGTGACCCACGCATCCAGCAGATCCGCAACACCGCCAGCGAGGTGATGCGGTTCCATGTACATTATCACGCACTGCACATCCACGGGACGTGCAGCGAATGCCAAGCTAAAAGCCAAGACAAATGACCGTGACCGATCGTCCCGCTTTCGACCTGGCCGTCTCCGAGGAGAAGGGCTGCAAGGTGTTCCACCTCAAAGGCCGCTTGATGGACCAGCAGCAGGCCGACCGCCTGATGAACACTTTGGAGGAGGAACTGGCCGGTGGTCATGCCTCAGTGGTCCTGGACATGAGCGAGTTGCAATACATGAACAGCACGGGTCTCAATATCCTGATCAACGTGCTCACCCGCACCCGTAACGCGGGCGGTGACACCATGATCGCCGGCGTGAGCAGCAGCGTGCGCCAGTTGTTCGTGGTCACCAAACTCGACTCCGTGTTCGTGATCACCGCGAGCGTGGACGAGGCCGTGGCCAAACTGCAGGCCTGATCGGACCATGGCGGCTAAAATGGATGTGCTGCTCGGCGCCCAGTGGGGCGATGAGGGCAAGGGCAAGGTCGTTGATGTGATCGCCCCGCGCTACGACATCATCGTGCGCTTCCAGGGTGGACCCAATGCCGGGCACACCCTGATCTTCGAGGGACGCAAGCATGTGCTGCACACGATCCCCAGCGGCGTGTTCCACCCGGGCACGGTGAACCTCGTGGGCAATGGTGTGGTGATCGACCCGGTGATCTTCCTGAAGGAAGTACGAGCACTGGAGGCGATCGGTGTGGATGTGCGGGCGTCGCTGATGGTATCGCGCCGGGCGCATTTGATCCTACCCACCCACCGTGCACTGGACGCGGCAAGTGAAGCCGACAAGGGAAAGTCGCGCATTGGCAGCACGCTGAAAGGCATTGGTCCGACCTACATGGACAAGACAGGTCGCAATGGGCTGCGCGCTGGCGATCTGGAGCGGGCGGACCTGGGCGATCGGTACCAAGCCCTGGTGCGGAAGCACGAACGGCTGCTGGCGCTGTATGATCATCCCGGTGCCGATGCGGCGGCCGAGCAGGAGTGGTTGGAAGCCGTGAAGGAGCTCCGGAGCATCCGGTTCGTGGACAGCGAGCACTACCTCGATCAAGCATTGCGCGATGGCAAACGTGTGCTCGCCGAAGGTGCCCAAGGCACCCTGCTCGATATCGACTTCGGCACCTATCCGTTCGTTACGAGCAGCAACACGATAAGCGCTGGTGCCTGCACAGGGACAGGTGTCGCCCCGAGCCGTATCGGCTCGGTCACGGGCATCTTCAAAGCCTATTGCACGCGTGTGGGTAGTGGCCCCTTCCCCACCGAACTGGAGGATGCCACGGGCGAGCATATCCGCAAGGCCGGCAATGAGTTCGGCAGTACCACGGGCCGTCCGCGGCGCTGTGGATGGCTGGACCTGCCCGCATTGCGTTACGCCGTGATGGTGAACGGGGTGACCGAACTGGCCATGATGAAGGCGGATGTGCTGAGCGACATGGAAACCGTGCGCGTGTGCACCCACTATCGCGTCGACGGTGTGAAGATGGAACGCATGCCGTACGACATCAGCACTGGCGTTGAGCCGGTCTATGAGGACATGCCGGGCTGGGGTCCGCTGAACAAGGACACGCCAATGCCAGGAACGTTCGAGCGATACATCCAACGCATCGAGGAAGCGGTGGATGTACCCATCACCCTTGTGTCGTTAGGACCCGACCGCACGGAAACGATCCTGCGCGAACCGGCGCTCACGAACTGAACCGCGTATGGGTCGCCGAGCACCCCGATCGGATAGGCGTGCGACCGGACCGATCCCTGTGCTGCCGACGGAACTGGAAGGTTCGTTGACCGATCTTCTTGGAGCAGAAGTTCCTGCGCTCATTCAGGCGCTTGAGGGACCTTCCCCGATCAGTCTCCGACTGAACCCCTCCAAGCCTTGCGCGGCCACCGGTGATCCGATCCCATGGTGTTCAACCGGACGCTACCTCGGCGAACGTCCGGCGTTCACGTTCGACCCATTGCTGCACGCCGGAGCCTACTACGTCCAGGAAGCATCATCGATGCTCCTCGAACAAGCGCTGCGCGCTGCCGGGTTCCTGGATCGCGATGTTCTCGCACTGGACCTGTGCGCCGCGCCCGGAGGAAAGAGCACGCACTTGCGTTCCTTGCTTTCGCCGGGATCGTTGCTGGTGGCGAATGAAGTGGACGGTGCTCGCCGGCATGCGCTGGCGGAGAACTTGTGGAAATGGGGCGGCGGCAACGTCATCATCACAGGCAGTGCCCCCTCCGATCTGCGCAAGCTTCCCGGGCATTTTGACTTGATCCTTGTGGATGCACCGTGCTCCGGTGAGGGCATGTTCCGCAAGGATCCCTTCGCCCGCCAACAATGGACTCCCGCTTTGGTGGACCGATGCGCCCTCACCCAGCGCCGCATCGTGGAACAGGCATGGGACGCACTTGCCCCGGGCGGCATCCTCATCTACAGCACCTGCACGTGGGAGGTCGCAGAGAATGAAGACCAACTCGCAGTGTTACTTGAACGTGGAGGTGAGTCGGTCGCTATTCCGATCGATCCCGCATGGGGCATGGTGTGTACAGAGCGAGGGACCATGAAAAGCTATCGCTGCTATCCGCACCAAGTGCGCGGCGAGGGTTTCTTCCTCGGCATGATGCGCAAGCCCGGAACACTTCGTGGATCGTTGACGATACAGGAGAACGCACGCTCACAGCACATCCTGTGGTTGCGTGATCCAGGGAACAAGGTGCTGGTGGAACATCAGGGGACCCTGCATGCACTGAGCGGACGGTGGGAAGCGGAATGCGAGGAACTCTCGTCAACGCTTCGTGTTGTCGCCCCGGGTATACCGTTCGCCGAGCGGAAGGGGGATGACTGGAAACCCCATGCCGCGTGTGCGACGAGCGACTGGCTCGATCGGACCGTATTCGCTGAATTGGACCTGGACGAAGGAGCGGCCATCAACTATTTGCAGGGACAGGCCATCCCTGCGCATGCTGCCCAGGGCACGGCACTGGTGACCTTTCAAGGTCATCCGCTCGGCTGGGTCCAGGGCGCCGGAAGCCGGTGGAACAACCGCTGGCCGCAGGCATGGCGCATCCGGGCACAACAGCCCAACGCACCCCGCGTATCTTGGTCGGGCGCATCAAGCGGTGCAGCGCGATGACCGACAGCTTCCTCGACTGGTTCGACCGGCATAAGACCGGTGTCATCGGTACCCTCGCGGTGCATTCCGCGCTGCTCTTCGTGTTCACGTTGTCGACGATCCGTTCCCAGGAGCCCAAGGAGGAATTCCACGAGATGGCGATCGAGATGGTGCCCGACGAAGAGGAACAGCCGATGGATCCGATGGAACTGGACGCGAACGGCATGCCCAAGCAGGTCACCAACCTAACGAGCAACATCACGGCGGAGCTGAAGCCCAGCTACAACGCTCAGCGCATGGAGGAACGTGTCGAGAGCGACCTGCGCGAGATGGAACAAAGCGAGTTCGATCGGTTGGCACAGGAGCGCCATGAGCGTGGTGAGGAAGTGACCATCCCGCAACTGGACCCGAGCAAATGGAACAAGGAGCGTTACATGGAGAAGGCCGCAGAGCCGGTGCGCGTGGAAGGTGCGACCACCGTGTGGCATGACTTGCAAGGCCGTGTGCGCTCCGATGATGTGCCTGGATACTTATGCAAGGAGGAAGGTCGTGTGGCTGTGGCCATCGCCGTGGACCGAAACGGCAGCGTACTGAAAGCCGAAGTGGATCCCGTGCGCAGCGCCAACGCCGACGATTGCATGATCGAACAAGCTCTACGCTCAGCAAAGCGTGCGCGGTTCAATGGCCTTTCATCAGCACCGGACCCGCAAAAAGGCACCGTGTTCTTCCTGTTCCTTCCGCAGTAGCGGCACGGTTAGCCGGACAGCTATAACAAGGCCGTTGTCGCCTATATGCGTATTAGTAGAACAAAGGCTACAAGCCGATGAATCCGAAGCGGTAGCGCTTGCCGCCGTTATGCATGGTGGCAAGCACTACGAGGTCGCCGTTGAGGACGAAGAAGAAGCTGGGCGAAAGGCTCATCTCGAAGACCGCGCCTTCGTGGAGGTGGAACAGCGGCAGGCCATACTTGCGATCGATGTAAGCCAGCTTGCCATCGGGCTCGATCACATGCATGAAGGTGGCGTGAACGGTCATCGCATCGAAGGCCTTGTGCTTCACGTAGCGGGTGCCGTCGGGTTCGGTCCAGTTGGCAGCCGGGATGGAGGGCACTGAGAGTTCGGTGTTGTTCCAGAGCATGTACAAGCGGTCCTTGCTGAGGAAGTACACGAAGGACCCGTACTCGTCCACGGATGTGTTGCTGTGCACCTCCTGCTGCTTGTCGAAGGATTGCCACCACACAGGGTCTCCGCTCTGGACATCGAGGCAGATGGCGAGGACATCGCCATAGTTCCAGGTGTAGCTGTATTGGATCGGTGACGAGCCGGCGACGGGCTTACTCTCGCTGCGCTGCTGCTCCAGGAGCACGAGCATGCGGCCATCACTCCGGAAGAGCAGGTCCTTGATGGTGAAGTCGTCAAGCTTTGCTTTGGCGGCGTTCTCCGCATTGTGCTCTCCGCTGAAATGCGTCACGATGTCGGTGGGCCAGGGCTGCATGCGGTTCGTGGCCAGTTCAAGATCGTCGCCGAAGCGCGCGAACCACGAGCCGTTGAGTTCCTTGCTGTAGGCCGAAGGGTTGGTGGTGTAGGTGGCGTAGACCACACAGGCGTTGGCCTGATCGAAATCCATGCGCAGGTCCTCGATCTCCATCCCCGTTGGTCCGGTCACCGCGTGTCGTTTCCAAGCTTTGCCATCGCTGGCATAGAGCGTATAGGTCCACACGGGCTTCTGCCAGCTGCGCTTGAAGATGAAGGCGCGGCCCTTGTTGTCCGTGGCGATCTCCTGGCTCGCACCGCGATCGGCGTCCAGTTCCAGTTCCTTGTCCAGGGTCCAGGTGCGCTCCATTCCCGGAACAGAGAAGCTCATGAGCCTGATCTTCTCCTTCATGCCCTTCTCGAACGGCAATTCGGCAAGGACGAGCAACTTGGTGCCATCATCAGAGAAGGCCCTGCGGTAGTTGCCCCGGTTACCCATCTTCTCGGCTTGGATCACATCCAGGTCCGCGATATCGGTAAGCGAGCCATCGAACCCCAAACGCTTCACGGACAGGGTATGCTTGCCGGACGCCTTGTTCCACCGTGTGATGAAGGCGTAGATGACGCCGTTCACCGCCTTCACCTCATCGAGGAACTGCGAATCGCCCATGACCCCGACGTTGAAGGCGACCTCGGTGGTGCTCTGGTACTCCAACTTGCTCGAGTAGCGCTCCAGCCAGTAGTGCTTCACCGTGGTGGCGTCCTCACTGGCGCGCAATAGCACAAAACCCTGATCCCCGAGTTGGAGCAACTGCTCGATGCGCCTTTCCGGAAAGTCGTTGGTGGCGGGCTGCCCCCAGCGATATACCGGTTCCTGGGCGGACACGGACGTGCCGACACCAATGGCCAGGGCCAGCAGCGTTCTCGTGATCATGGGTACTTATTTCGGGGTGCAGGCCGCGTTGTACTCCTGGATGATCTCCAGGATCCGCAGCATACCATAACCATCCTCCTTGTTCGCCACCTTGGCGGCCAGTTCCTTGTTCTCGGCCACGTACTCGCTCATCTTGGTGGCGAACTTCAATCCGAAGTAGTCCAGCGAGCGCGGCTTCTCATCACCGGGTTTCATGAAGACCATGACCGATGGATAGAGGCGGGCCATGAACTCCTCTTCCGTCTCGCTGGCGCCTTTCTGCAACAGGGCCCAGTTTTCAGCACGGTTATACCACACATATTGCGTGATGCACCCCTCGGCCACCACGAGGTTCGCACGGATCGCGGAACCGCTCAGGCCGCCCGAATAGTTGATGCACCGATAAACCTTGTCGGCGATCCTGTATTCCTTGAGATCATCCGCCTTGTACTTCACCTTGCTCTTCTTATCCTCCTTATCGGTGAAGAACAGCACTTCGTTCTGCATGCTGTAGCGGTCCTGCATCTTGATGTAGCCTTCGGTCTTCTTGCCTGAAGCATCGATGATATAACCGGGATAGAGTTCACCGCTGTGGTAGACACTAGGGTCCCAGTTCTGGGCATGGGTCGCAGAGATGGCTACAAAGAGCACAGCGGAGAAGAGGAAGCGTAAAAGCATGTTCAAGGGTTGATGAAGGAGTACAAGGTACGGCCGATGGTCCGGAGCGACCGTTCGATCGTCGTTGACCGCGTGAACACTTCGTCATTATCCGAGACCGCATCAAGCCACTTTGTCCTGTGTGACCGGGGGCTTCCGGTCATTTCGGCGTATCCGTTCCGACGGCATCGGCTTTGATCGGAGGGAGCCACCATGAACAATTGCAATCCAACCCAAAAACATAACCCCATGACGATCGCCAAGTATCGCCCGCAGGCCACGTTCGTGGCCCCCATCAATGATCTCGTGAACGAGTTCTTCGGACCAGCGTTCGGGAGGCATGCGCACATCGGCCACTTCCTGGGCCACGACGATGCGCGAGGCACCGTGCCCAGCGTGAACATCCTGGACCGCGAGAAGGACTTCGAACTGAAAATGCTCGTGCCCGGCTTCAGCAAGCAGGACCTCAAACTGAACGTGGAGAGGGACGTGCTCACCATCAGCGCGGAGAAGAAAGTGGAAGAGCGCAAGGAGAACGAGCGCTTTACGCGCCGCGAGTTCACGCACAGCGCCTTCAGCCGCAGCTTCAAACTGCCCGAGACGGTGAACGTTGAGGCGATAAAGGCCGACTACTCCGACGGTGTGCTCACCGTGACCATCCCGAAAGCGGAGGTCGCCAAACCGAAGAGCCACGAGATCGCGATCGGCTGAACGGAGCACCCTTAGGTTCGAAAGACCTGGCACCCTGAGCGAAGTCGAAGGGCGCCGGGGCTTTCGGGCTTATGCTACCTTCATGCACCTTCAAACCCACACGACCATGGCACGCCTCCTCCACGTTCTGTTCCTCGCTGGCTCCGCCTGTGCGGTATTCGGTCAGGAGACAACACCCACCAGCGTCAAGGTGGTGAAGAGCGACGCCATGGAAATGAAGTCCGGGGATCCCGCCCCAACCCCTTCAGCCGGCGGCGCGACCGCGGTTGCGCTCGGTGACTTCACCAGTGCACCTGCGGTGAAAGGTTGCGGCGACCTGAAGGAGCAACCCCGCCTGGACTGTTCCGCTGAAAAGGTCCTTGCTGCGATACGTGGGCAGGTCGGAGCACCCGCATTGGACATGAAAGCCTTCGGAGCGAGCCCGGTCACCGTCACCTTCGTTGTGAACCAGTTCGGGGATGTGAAGGATATCCGGGTTGAACACCCCGGCGATGTCGCATTGAACAAGGCGGTCACGCTCGCCCTTTACGGCCTCCCCCGGTTGGTGCCGGCGTCCAAGGGTACCGCCGATGTGATCGCCAGCCTGCAGTTCAAATACCCCTACTCGGAACTGTTCGTGAAACCATAGACACGGAACCTGGCGGTGCGGGCTGACGTAAGTAGGCTCCCACCACCTTGCACGGAAGCCATGAAAAAGGTACCCATCAGCTACTACCAGGAAGTGTTGAACAAGATCAGTCATGCCGACGCGCGAGTGTTCCGCAAGGAACTGCGCAAGGCCTTCAAGCGCTTGTTACCCGAAGAGCGACAGGAACTGAAACGGTGGTTCCGGGAAGCCTGCCTTTGCAAGGTGCCCCAACCCTTGCTCGCACCGATCCGGAGCGATGATCGAGCCGGGAAGGTCTAGTTGAAGTACCGGCTATTCCAGGCTTGGGCACTGAACTGCCCGAAGAAGGCGAACCAGCCGAACGCCGTGAACCCCGCACAAACCATGGTGCTCCAGAAGAGGAGCATCAAACGCTGTCCGTTGAAGAAAACGGGGGCGTCCGGCGAGAGCCATTGCGAGGGGACCAGCGAAGCCAGCACCATGGCTGCTAGAAGAACGGAGAGCATCAATTGCACCGGCGAGCGGAACGGCCAGTTCAGGAGGACGCGGTGCCATGCCAGGTCATTGCCCCATTTGTGCACCAGGTAGTACGTGTCTTTGCCCAAGGGCACGAACAGGAGCGGGTCCACCTCACTATCGCAGAGCCTGAACCGCTCGGCGGGAGCCATGATCTTGAAACTGGTGAGCGGCGCGTCCGCCTTACGCTCCAATACCCTCACGGCCTGAACAGCCTGGTTCGGCAACTGGCCTTTGTAAAGCGCCCCATCGAGGAAGCGCAGCCGGTACTTCACACAGAGTTTCCTGATGGTCGTTGCGGAGAACACACGGTCCGGGTCGATCCCATGGATCACAGCCGCCCGTTCCTTGCGCGAACTGAGCACCACCGCACGCAGGATGTCATCGTGCTTCTGCTCTTCGCGCAACCATTGGTGCACCTGTTCAACAAGCTGTAATTGACCGCGGAGCATCCGCTCCAGCCGGTCGCGTTCGGTCGATGTTGCCATGGCGTTCGTTGCAAGAACGTGCCCAAAGGCGGATCCGTTCGTCAGCCCTCGCTTTTCGCGGCAAGGCTGATCATTTCCTCCTCGCTCAATCCGGAGGCCAGCCGCACATGCTCCGGTGCGTCGGCTGCGATGGAGGACCGGGCCGAACCGTTCGGTGGCACAAGCGCGCTGCTGGCGTGCACCGCGAGCGGGTTCATGTACGTGCCCTTCTCCACCACCACGTTCCACATCGAATCGTAAGGGACCACGAAACGTACAGGCGACTCTTCGAAAAGCCCCCCGAAATAGGTGTACGTCTTGCCCATCTTGTAGGCCTTCATGTCCCGTCCGGTCATGAATTTGACCTTGGTGGGCTTGTCGATCGATACCTCGATGATCTCCTTCTTCTTGGCCTCGAAGGCCTTGGTGAGGACTTTCATGCTGCTGCTTTCTGTTCGCGTAAAGATAGTGAGGACGTTAAAGTTTCACGCTGAGCACGGGGAAGGTGGTGTGATTCACGATATCCTCCGTGAGGCTGCCGTTCACCACGTGGAAGAAGCCCGTGCGGCCGTGGGTGGCCATGGCGATCAGGTCGGCATCGATGCCCCGGGAGAAGTTCAGGATGCCCTCCTCGATACTCAGGTCGTTATAGATGGTGGCGGTGAACTTGCGCAGTGGGTGGCGTTGCAGGAAGGCGTCGATGCTCCGGTTGCTGTCCTCGCTGCGCTCGAAGTTCTTCGGTGTGTTCACCTTGAGCAGATGGATCTTCGGGTCGAAGATCTCGATCAAGGGAAGGAAGGCATCGAACTTCTCCACGTCCTGCTGGGTGAAGTTCGAGGCGTAAACGATGTCGCGCACCTCGAAGTCCTCGATGTGCTGCTTGATCACCAGCACGGGCATCGGTGCCTGCCGGACGATTCGCTGGGTGTTCGACCCGACGATCCCGCGCAGGCCCGCAGCCCCATGCGAGCCCATCACGATCAGGTCCACGGCCGCGAGACGCTCGTTCTTGAACATGTCGTTCAGCGACATCTGCCGCAGCATGAACTTCTTCAGTTCGATCCCCTCGAGGAAGGGCAGTGTCGGCACCATTTCCAATTTGGCCTCGATCTCTTCCCGGATGCGCTGGTTCTCCGTGTGGAAATCGGTCATCTGCTCGTAGAGGTGCACCACATCGATGCACGCCCCCGTATGCCGGGCGATCTTGGCCGCCACGCGCAACGCATCCGTAGCGCAATCCGAGAAATCGTAGGGGACCAGGATGGTGTTGATGCTCATGGTGATGTGTTTTGGCCTGACCTCGCTGAAAAGTAATACCTCCCATGCTCCAATCCAAAGACCTTCCGCAAG
>JBDTNF010000204.1:0-10882 GCA_039933875.1 Flavobacteriales bacterium
CACCAAGCAACCTGTTCCCGGTAATGTTCTTGTCGCCCCGCTCGCCGGAATTGGTGAGGACGATGATCAGCAGCCCGCGTTCGGGGAACCAGCGTACCACGCCATTGTGACCCCAGTCCTCATTACCGCGCGTCCAGATCTCCTTGGTGCCGTTGGTCTCGGAAATGAACCAGCCGCGTGCGATGCTACCGACCGAAACGTTCACACACGGGGCCCACAGCGTATCGAGCAGCGCGGGAGAAAGGAGTTGCCCGTCGCGCAGCGCATGGAACCAGGCGTAGAGATCGCTCGTGCAACTGTAAAGCCCGCCCGAACCGATGTAGCCCCAGTTGGTGCCGAACACCTCGGGGTCCAGATTCCGGCTGAAGGCCGCGACTTGCGGCGGTGCGGGTGCGGGCAGGTCGCTCCAGACCTTGGTGTTCAACATGCCGGCCGGCAGCAGCTCGTATGCACGTACATAAGCTTCGTAAGGAGTGCCGCTCACCTTCTCGACAATGGCCGCGAGCAACTCGAAGTTCTCGTTGGAGTAACCGAAGCGTGCGCCCGGTATCGTGTCCAGCGTGTCACGCCCGATCGCAGCCACCGCATCGGCCAGGGTGTGTGTGCTATCGGCGGCGTAGTTCTGGCCAAGGCCGCTGGTGTGCGTGAGGCATTGCTCGATGGTGATGGCACGCTTGTCCGCTGGAAGGTCCGGGAAGAACTGCACGAGTGGATCAGAGCGGCGCAGCTTTCCCTCCGCTTCCAATTGCGCGATGCACACCGCCGTGAAACTCTTGCTGATCGATGCGAGGTTGAACAGCGTCAGGTCCGATGGGCGCGCGCTGTTTGTGCTGTCGATAGGGCCGTAGCCTTTGCTGAGGATCACCGTGTCGTTCTGGGCGATCAGCACAGCGGCACCGTAAGCATCGCCGACCATGGCGGTAAGCAGGCTGTCGCAGTCGTGGGCGATCGAGCGGTGCTTTTCCGATAGGCCGTCCTCCTCCTTCGTGGGCGATGGACCAGCACAGGCGGCCAATAGAACGAACAGGAGCGGGAGCCGATAACGCATGCTCAAGGATACTCACGGGACATGCGTAGTTGTGCGGATGGGGATGGAAGGTGCGATTGCGCAACTCGCTCGCGCGCCAACTTGTCGAAGGCACGGCTGACGCAGGGCCGGTTGCTTCGTCGTTCCTCCTCGCAATGACCGGCCGGAGGGGAGAACAGCTGGTGCAGGTGTACACGCCGCAGCGTACGAAGCTCAATTATGGTCCAGTGGATGCGGCAATTCGGTGCGATCGGCACCCGACCTGTACGTTCGTGAAATGGAAGCCGTCTTGCCACGCAACGCACGCATCGATCTGTTGCGCGGCATTGCCGTGGCGCTGGTGATGCTCTTGCACTTCTCGCTCACCTATCGCCTGCCGGATAGCTGGCTCGGCGACCTGATCACGCCGAAGAACGTGGCGCGGCTGGTGATGAACGGCAACTACGGCGTCACCATGTTCTTCGTCATCTCCGGCTTCCTCATCACCACCAACAGCTTACGCCGCTGGGGCAGCTTGCAGCAGGTGGACCGGTCGGCTTTCTACCGACGAAGGGCCGAACGGATATTGCCACCGCTGATCATCGCCGTGGTGGTGATCCTCGCGCTTGGCTTATTCGATCAGCCATCGTTCGTCAACAAGCAGAAGGGCGTAGTGATGGAGCCGGGTTTCTGGTGGATCGCCATTGGCTCGGTGCTCACCTTCTGGCACAACGTGCTCATGCAAGCGGAAGGCTACTTCAACTATGCGCTCAACATCTACTGGTCCCTCTCGGTGGAAGAGGTCTTCTACCTCGCGTTCCCGCTGCTGTCTTCGCTGCTGCCGAAACGCATCTTCCTTGGTCTGTGCGCGCTGCTGGTGATCGCCGGTCCCATCTATCGCGCGTTGCATGTGCAAGAGGAACTGGACTACCTGTACGGCTACCTCGCCTGCTTCGATGCCATCGCCCTCGGTTGCCTTGCGGCCTTCCTGGCGCCGCGCGTGCGGCCATCCTTTCCTTGGCGAAGCGGCATTACCGTGCTGGCCGCATTGGCCTTGTGCATCGTGTACCTCAGCGGTATTGGTGGGCACGAAGTGTTCGGCTTCACGGGCATCGCCATCAGTACCGGGGTCCTCCTCCTAACAGGGACATCGGAGGGTGCGCAGAGCACGGTAACGGGCTGGCGCCAAATGATCCGATGGCCCGGCGCGGCGATCCGCTGGATGGGCAGGCACAGCTACGAGATCTACCTCTTCCACATCATCGTGCTGGGCGTCATACGCGACCAGCTCGGGCGCAATGATCTGCAACGCGCGTGGAAGTGGCCCTTGCTCGTGGGCTTCTTCCTGCTCAGTTGTGGAGTGGCCGCAGTGCTCGCGCGGGTGGTCTCCAGCAAATGGATGCGGGCGCTGTGGATCCAGAAACGCTGATCGGCTTAGGCGATGGTGCGATCGCTCACGCGCTGACGCATGGAGGGAGATCTCGGCCGGAGGGGAGAATCTTTGGCACCGGTGGACGGCCCACAACGCCCAAGGGCAACGCGCGGCTCATCACTCGCGCCTACCATGGACGATGCGGGCTCGCGTTGGAAGCGAAAGTAAATCAAGCTGACCATCGCTTCTGAAGGTCGCGCTCCAAGTTCAGTGCGTGCACGCTATGCCGCATTTCAAAGAACCCGCAGAACCTACGAATCGCTTTGAGTCCCGGCTCCGTCAGAATCAGCTTGGTGATTTGTGATCGAACTCCGAAGTGGTTGCGAACGGAGCCAAGCATGCCTGGTTTGATCGTGAGTTTGAGCCAGTCCGTAATTCCCATTTGCACAGTCGTTCCACCCAAAACGTCTTCAGCTGACTTCCCTTCAAGAGATTTCCCAAGTTCAGTGAGGAGCTTCAAACGACCTTTGATTTCGGCGACGTTCTCGCCATCCACAGCCTGCTGAAACTCGGATAGCCATTCACGAAGTCCTCGATAACGTTCACGCATTTGCAATGCCGTGGTTAGTAGGTCATCCGTTCCATTGGCCTCGTTGATGATCTGGATAGCAAGAGGTGGAAGTCTCAACTGGGCGAAGAAGCCTGGTGAATCCGTTCTCTCGAACATGCTCATTCGAGTTGATTGAAGTACACGACTAAATCTGTGCTGAGCACTCGGCTGGTATGCCATGAACGCGCCTCGTTCAACTAATCGCTCTCGCTGTGGGTGCGTTACGTAGGCCATCTCGGCGAGCCGAGCACGTGCCATCATCCCGGCTCCGCCATGGAGTATCTGAGATAACATTTCGTCTGGCATTTCGCGGTCTTCAATAAATGCTCGCTTGTTCTCTTCGTGGCTTTCTCGCATTTCGGGGCAGACGATGAGGTCGTCCACAATGGCCTCCCTGATTGGAACCCAGCGCTCACGGTGTTGTCCGAAGGAACGCGGGCGGATTACATCTGCCTTTGTCAGCAAACCCAAGCAATCATACCGGCCAGCCCAAGAACCACTGTTATCGGCATCCACATAGCAGACATCCGCTAGAACGACGTTACTCAAGGTCTGAGCAAGACACTCGAAAGCAACCATGTCCCAATTGAGGTCCTCGTAGAAGTAGGACTTCCCATCCTCACTAAAGCGCATCACAGAGGCTTGTTCGCCTTTAAGTCCTTCGGACAGAAGCTCTCCGGAGTCCTCCAAGGTCCAGTTATCCATTAGGAGCAAACTATGCTGAGGCATCCTCTTCGAGTATGTAGAGTTTGGGAGAGCAGTACACTGGGTCTTTCCATGTTAGCCATTCAGCATACTCTATGGAGGACAGCAGTTCGATAGAAAGGGGAATGCCAAAAGAGGAATGAAAGTGCTCACGCAAATCTTCTAGGTCATGTCTGAGCAGATTCCACTGGGGTGTTCCAGGGGTTTGTCTAGTCACAAGGAACAAATCGCAGTCTCCAGGGTTGGTATCTGCTCTTACCGCCGAGCCGAAGAGAAATGCAACGGCGAATCTGCCGCTCGGCAGGTGCTCGTGCAACCATGTACTAAAGAACAGAGCGTTCATTTTCAACAAGAACTATGAACTCCCGTATGGAGTGAATGGCGATACCGATGCTCCTCCCGTAGGCCCTTGCCTGCTCGGTTATCGCCATGCCTTTTGGGCATGCCACAGTATCGGCTCTCTTTGCCTTCGCTGCTGCTACGATATCAGCTGTGCCATTGTAGTTGTTGAACGGTATGTAAACCACTCGCGTGCGTCTGGCGGTAGTCACCTGTAGCGTATCATAGGATAGGATTTGACTGTAAAGCACCTTCTCAGAGATTTTGCTTTGAAGGAACTGTGCGCTCATGATTGAACCGGAATCGATTTACAGTAGCAAAGAAAGGCCGTTGCTGCATCGCGGGTGGGATAGAAGGAAGTAGGCGGAGCCGAATCTTTGCGACGGGCAAGCCCAACCGAAGGCCTTGGAAGCAACCACAGGTAGATCCACCAACCCTCACTTCCCTTGATCCTTGCCGGCCTTGCGCGTTTCGGTGCGCACCTTGTACAACCGCTCATTGAAGCCGCCGTTTTGTTCGAAGTCGCGGCCGAGACTTTGTAGTTGGCGGTCGCTTAGGCCAAAGGCCACGTTGGCCAGAATGAAACCGATATTCCCGGCGATCTCCGGGGTGCTGCGCTCCGGGAAGCGGGCGTGTATATCGCGGCCCCAGCGTGCTACGGCGTCCGCATCCGTGAAACGCTTGTCCACCAACTCTTGGCGCACGGGGTCTTCGCTGCCCCATTGCTTCAACTTGTTGTGGCGGAGAAAGGCGGCGTAGTCCTTCTTCAGTTCGGCAAGGCTTGCCTTGGCCACATTGGTCAGGTTCATCTCCAACTTCTTGGAGGTCGCGCTGAACACGCTTCCCTCCGTGATGTTGCGACTTCCGCTGCGCGCGGCTTGCACCATTTGGTCGTTGGTGCGACTACCCGGTTCGATGTACCGCTTCACAAAGCGCACCGTGATGTCCAAGACCAGCTCGGCCACTTGGTAGCTCTTCAGCTTTTCGTAGCCGCCGCTCTTTCCGAAAACCTTGCTGTTGGGTGGGCGCTCTGCCATGCCACCAAGTTAGCTGGCATTGTCGTAGGGTGGACGGGGTGACGGAGTACGTGCGGCGCACACTCCGTCCGCCCCGTCCACCCGCTATGTGCTTAGGGCCCGGCCCCCAACCCGCGCTCGGGCAAACTCCGCCGCTCGGCTTTTCGATGACCACTATGCGCTGCCGAGTGGCAGGCACTGATCCACCTCCGGCGGCCTCCGGGAATGTTGAAGGGGATCGAGACGGCCAGCGTCATCGTCCCCGACAAGTCGGGACTACGAAGCCCGATCCATCGGGGAGGCCGACAGTTCGCGCGGCACTCGGCGTTCGCTGATGAAGGTGTAAGCCGAGCGCCCGCAGGGGCTTGGGAGAAGGGTGGCTGACGTTTACGGACGCATCACATGCAGCTTGCCTGTGGCAAGGGTCGTATTCCCCTCTACGATCCGGTAGCTATAACTGGCGGCCGGCAGAGAAGCGATATCGATCGTGTTTGCTTGACCGGTCGCCCGTTGCCGATGGACGATGCGTCCGAGTGCATCGCGCAGTTCGATCACCACGGGACGTTGCGCAAGCGCTGATGACAGAGTGATGGTGCAACGGTCCTCGCAGGGGTTGGGTGCCACGGTGGCGAGCACAGGCTCCGGATATTCTTCCACCGCTGTGGTGCCACAGATGTCGGCTACTACTTGGGCCGTATGGTCCGTCAGCGTGAACGGCGTCGGTTGCGAGATCGCCCACGGACCGGCGCTCATAAAGCCTTGTTCCGGGGCGATGATCGGCGTGAGCGCCACGTACGATCCGGTGTCCTGGCTCGGGCAGTACGGGCAGGAAGATCCATCAGGTCCCAGCTTGCGCAACAGTTGGGGGTAGTCGGTGTCATCCGCGTCGTAACCGCTCACGAGCAGGTCGCCGTCGTCGGCTACGGAGATCCGGGTCATCCAACTCGTGAGCAGGCCAGTAGGTGTATAGCGCTTGCTCCATTCCAGTTGGCCATCGTTCGTGAGCCGTGTCACCGTCGGCGCGATCTCGGCCAGGGTGGAAAAATCGAAGGAACGTCCCGCAATGACATAACCACCGTCCGGGTGCGTGGCCACTTCCCAACCTCCACCGTGATCAGCGGTGGACACTTTGGTCATCCACAACGGTGTGCCGTCGGGAGAAAGGCCCATGGCGCACAAGTGCAGCCGCTCGCCCAACACCGGCACGGCGCATTCACCCACCAGCACGATGGTGCTGTCCGGTCCGATCGTGACACCGTTGACACCGAAATTCTCGTTCTCGCCTTTGAACCAATGCATCCATTCCGTTGCACCGGTGAGACCGTCCTTGCGCATGGTGAGGGCAGCGCCCTGGCTTTCCCAGCCTGACAGGATGAGGTCCCCGTTCGGCAGCTCGGCCAGATCCGATGCGAAATAGGTGAAGCGCACCTCATCGCTCCAGAGGATCTCCCCGTTCGCATCGGTGCGCAGCACGCAATAGCCCCGGCTGATGGTGCTCTGGGTGAGGAGGTATGCGAAGCCCCCATCATTCATCTGCACAAAGGAGTCGAAGTAGATGTTCGGTTGCACCGTGTAGTCGGGGCTGGTATAGGTATTGGCCCATTCCACGATGCCATCCGCATCAAGCTTGGCGATGAACACACCCCCCAGCAGGTAATGCGGACCGGCGATGGCCAAGCCGCCGTCCGCTGTAGGAACAGCGGCATAGGCATAGGCACCGACGGACCCCGTGGCGTTCAACTGGTGCATCCATTGCACGTTGCCGTTCGCGTCGAACTTGGTGATGCCGATATCACTGTTCCCATCGTTCGTCTCGCTGAAGGTGCCGACGGAAGCGTAGCCGCCATCGGCCGTCTGCACGAACCCGCCCAAGGCCGAGTTGATGAAGAACGGTGAATCCATCTTGATGCACGCCTGTTGGAGCTGTGCGTGGGAAGCCATCGTGAACAATAGGGCAGGCAGGAAAATGATGCGTGGCATTGGGGGGGCTTTTCGGTACACGAAAGTACTTTCCGTACGGCGCTTACGGACAGCCAACTGTGCTAACCTGCCGGGATGTTTGAGCATGGGCTTGGCGGACGTGGTGAGCGCCGGAGGTCTGGGCGTCTGGCCGAACCCCGCGAGCGATCAGCTCTTTGTGAAAGTGCCGAATACGAACCAGAGCGCATGGATCCATGATGCGACCGGTCGCGTGTGTGGGACGACGAGACTGGTGAGCGGAACGAATGCGCTATCGCTGGCCGGGCTGGGTGCCGGGGCCTATGTATTGCGGCTGGAAGGAGGGGAAGTGCTGCGGTTCGTGAAGGAGTAGACCCCGCGCGTCCGTCGCGGCGTTGTCCGATGTTCTTGCGTGCCCGGCATTCTCGGCGCCACTGCGGTTAGCCCCGCCAGCCTGTACTTTCGCGCTTCGCTCGCCGAAGCCTTGGCGTGGGCGATCACCTTTAGAAAAGCGGACATGTTCGAGAACCTGAGTGACAAGCTGGAGCGGGCCTTCAAAGTGCTGAAGGGACAGGGCCAGATCACGGAGATCAACGTGGCCTAGACCATAGGAGGTGCAGCGCGCGCTGTTGGACGCCGACGTGAACTTCAAGACGAATGGAGCGGTGATCGATCACCGTAGTGGGGAATAGCGGAACCCGCTTCCGATGCGGATCAGTGCATCACAGGGGCACGGTTTTATGGGCGAATCCGGTTGAGCACCAAACCCAAAGCTCATCGCCCGAACGTGTGATGCCACCGACGGAGTTCCCGATCGGTGCGCGCAGGTCAACGGACCAAGTGGTGCCATTGTCCGTTGAGCGGTGCAGGAAAAGGCCGCTGCCTGCGTACAAGGTGCCATTCGCATCCTCCCAGAGGAACTCTGTTTCCCCAATTGCCGACCCTACACTTGTGGTGCTATATGTGTTCCAGCTATCGGTGGTGTGCAGCAGGTTCACAACACCATCATTGGGCTTGTGCAACGCCACACCATCCAAGCCGTTGCGGTGCACCACCTTCTTGAAGTGGCCGCCTAGGTCCAGCAACGTGACCCAATTCAAGCCGCCGTCCGTGCTACGGCGGAGAGTGCCCCCGTAGAGCGCGGCATAGCCGGTATCGCTGTTGACAAAGTGCATGTCGAACACAACATTTCCTGGTCCACTGCTACCGGCATCGGCCCAGGTCGCTCCCAGATCTTCTGTGAAATAAGTGCTGTTGTAGAGGAAACCGAACATGCGGTTCGTTCCAGGGACCGCTCGCATGCGCCCCGGGTCAAGGGGCAGTTCATTCCAAGTATGGCCACCGTCCTGCGTCCGCCGCGCAATATTGGAGGCCCGGCTCAATCCGAGCAGCGCATCAACGAACAGCATCTCGGAGTTCGAGTGGGGCAGCACCCAAGAAGTCCAGCTGGCGCCATCGTCGGTCGATCGACCGAAACGGTAGATCCCTCCGTTCGGCTTGTAACTACGGAAGAAGTTCCCCGGTGCGCTTGCCATGCTGAACTGCACCTCATCGTTCAGGGTTGTTGTCCAACCATTGTTCTGACCGAAGGCAGAGAGATCCTCGTCTGGCACCGCGTCGCTCTCGTCGTCCTTCTTACAGCCAGTAGCCAAGGTGACCAAGCAGAGCAGGGCAATAGGTAGTATCCACTTCATGAGAACGAAGTTCGTTGATCAGTGCTTCACTTGGCTGCTTTCCACTGCGCTGGTCAGGCGACCCAAGGCTGATGCCAGTTACCTTCGCGGTCCATTTTTCCAGGACATGTTCGAGAACCTAAGCGAGAAGCTGGAGCGGGCCTTCAAAGTGCTGAAGGGCCAGGGCCAGATCACGGAGATCAACGTGGCCGAGACCATGAAGGAGGTGCGACGCGCCCTGTTGGACGCCGACGTGAACTTCAAGACGGCCAAGGATTTCACCGACCGTGTGAAGGCGAAGGCGCTGGGCGCGAATGTGCTCACCAGCGTGAGCCCCGGCCAGCTGCTGATCAAGCTGGCGCACGACGAGCTGGCCGAGCTGATGGGTGGCCGCAACGCGGGCATCAGCCTTGCCGGCAACCCGACGGTGATCCTGATGAGCGGCCTGCAGGGGAGTGGCAAGACCACCTTCAGCGGCAAGTTGGCCGCGCACCTGCGCAAGAAAGGCCGCAAGCCCCTGCTGGTAGCCTGCGACGTGTATCGCCCTGCGGCGATCGATCAATTGGAGACGCTAGGCAAACAGTTGGAGATCGATGTCTTCAGCGACCGCGACAGCAAGGATCCCGTGGCGATCGCACAGAAAGGCGTCGCCTACGCGAAGACGCACGGCCACACGCTGGTGATCATCGATACCGCCGGCCGACTGGCGATCGACGAGGTGATGATGGACGAGATCGCCCGCGTGAAGAAGGCGATCAATCCACAAGAGACGCTTTTCGTGGTGGACGCGATGACCGGCCAGGACGCGGTGAACACCGCGAAGGCCTTCAACGAGCGGCTCAACATCGATGGCGTGGTGTTGACCAAGTTGGACGGCGACACGCGCGGCGGTGCGGCGCTATCGATCCGCAGTGTGGTGGACAAGCCGATCAAGTTCATCGGTACCGGCGAGAAGATGGACGCGCTGGATGAGTTCTACCCGGAGCGCATGGCCGGCCGCATCCTCGGCATGGGCGACGTGGTGAGCCTGGTGGAGAAGGCGCAGGAACACTTCGACGAGGAGGAGCAACGGAAGCTGCAGAAGAAGATCGCCAAGGACCAGTTCGGCTTCGACGATTTCCTGGAGCAGATCCAGCAGATCAAGAAGATGGGCAACATGAAGGACCTGATGGCCATGGTGCCCGGCATGGGCAAGGCGATGAAGAACATGGACATCCCCGACGATGCCTTCAAGGGGATCGAGGCGATCATCCGCAGCATGACGGTCGAGGAGCGCACGAACCCGGGCGTGATCAACGGCGCGCGCCGCCTACGGCTGGCCAAGGGCAGCGGCACCAACATCGAAGCGGTGAACAAGCTGATGAAGCAGTTCGAGGAGACCAGGAAGATGATGAAGATGATGGGGGACAAGACCAAGATGAAGGCGATGATGCAGCGCATGCAACAGGCGCAGGGGATGAGGAGGTGATCAGAAGATCAGAAAATGGGTGATCAGATGATCCGGTTTGCTATTTGGACACTTCTGGTGATAGCTGTTACTGGAAGCCTGTCGGCACAGAGCATTCAAGAAAAACTCTTGGTTGAGAGCCAACTGAGTAGAGAGGACGTCACCCGGCTAGGGGTCTTCGATACCCTTTCGAGCGGGTTGGACCTGGAAACCGCATCGATCGATACCACAGTGTTGATCTCGGACTCGCTCCTTTTTACGATCATGGCGATAGGAGATGCGAGTGCTACGAGTTCCGGTTATTACCTCATGAGCTTCGATCGCTTGCGGAACATACCCATGGATATGGTACACGTATGCGATCATCCGGATGTGGATCAGTCGCGGAAGCGATACGATCGGACCGACTATAGCGTGGATCGCGAGCAACGAGTATGGGCCATCACCTACGACTGCCGCATACGCAAAGGCAATCACCGATATCGCGAACTGGTTGAAATGAGTGCCACCGGGCGCAGGATCTGGACCTTGGCGAAGGACGGGCAGATACAGGGAGGTGAATGGATCGCTGAGGAGTAGCAGAATGCCGAGGCATCGAAGCAGTGAACAAGCTGATAGCAGTTCGAGGAGACGCAGAAGCTGATGTGCGCACCCACCTCAACGTCATCAGGGGCCGCGTTTGGGCCGGAGTGATCTTGGTCGGGCACACGCGCTGGCTTTTTCGAGATTCCGGGTCAAGCCCGGAATGACAAAATCACATTGAAGCGGTGTGCGAT
>JBDTNF010000205.1:0-5043 GCA_039933875.1 Flavobacteriales bacterium
CGTTGATGGTGGCACTGTTCCCATCGTTGCACGGTGTACCGGGTTCAGGGCCTCCAGCGCACAGGTCGGAACCATTGCAGGTGCCGTCGCCGTCCGTGTCGTTGCAGTGGATCCGGTAACTCACACCGCAGGTCACATCGCTCAAGTTGAGACGGTAAGTGGCTACCCCCAATGAGGGCCAGGTAAAGGTGTTCGTCAATGGGGTCGATGAACCGCCCGCCGGAACGCTGAACGAGGTGATGAACGTGCTTGCCTGGGTGCGCAGGGTCATGGTGAGGCTGCCTGCGCTGGCGTCGGCATGCTCCGCACTCACGGTCACGGACCACGGGCCACCGGGGTGCGAGAACGTGTACCAATCGTCATCGGTCTGGTTGTCGAACCCGATCTGACCGGTTCGCGATGCGTTGTTCAGGTTCATCGCTATCGCGTTACTGGTGCTGCTGTTCGGCTCAGGGTCGTTGGCAAAGACCGGGGCGGTTATCCAATACTTCCAGCGGTATGAAACGCCGCAGGTGACGCCGGTGAAACGCAGGTCGTAATCCGTGGTGCTGCTTCTGCAAGGAATGCTCACTACAGTGGATGCTGGGACGCTATTGGCGCCGGCCGTCATGCTCCAGGTTTGAATGACGCTGCTTGAAGTGGTGAGCAGAGACATCTGCACGCTGCCCGGGCTAGCATCCGCATGCTCGGCCTCCACTTGAATGTTCATGATCCCGTTGTAGGGCGGAACCAGGTTATAGATGTCTGCGTCGGTCGTGTTGAACGAGATCTGGCCTTCGTACCAAGTGTCGGGGGCTTCGGTGCTGCCGCCTAGTGTACTGTTCGGCTCCGCGTCGTTCGCGAATACGGGAGCTGACATGGTGTACTTCCAGCGGTAGCTGGTGCCACAGGTCGCAGAGGTGAGGCGCACGTCATAGTCCGTGGTGTTCCCTCGGCAGGGGATGCTGAAGGTGCTGGTTACCGGAACACCGTTCGCGCCGACCGGAATGGTCCAGAATTGAATGGTGCTGCCCGCCGATG
Organism: Flavobacteriales bacterium; assembly: GCA_039933875.1. Lineage (GTDB taxonomy): Bacteria > Bacteroidota > Bacteroidia > Flavobacteriales_F > PHOS-HE28 > PHOS-HE28. The sequence continues at coordinate 1,021 of JBDTNF010000205.1, forward strand.
TATACAGACGAAGTTCCATGGAGCCTACCGCTGCACCCACATGCTCGGCCTGGACCTCGAAGGTCATCGCACCGTTCGTTGGTGGAATGATGTTGTACTGATCACCGCCGGTCTGGGCATAGAACTCGAGCTGACCGTCCTGATAGGTGTCATGCGCCACGAGCGGCCCACCTCCACCAGGTGATGCGTTGTTCGGCTCCAGATCGGTGGGGAAGAAGGCCGGGATCATGGTGTACTTCCAGCTGTAGCTCACCCCGCATCCATAGGAGCTGATGCGCACATCATAATCCGTCGCGGAACCGCGACAAGGGATAGTGAACACGCTTGTTACCGGAGAACCGTTGGGGCCCACTGGTATGGTCCAGAATTGAATGGTGGTGCCAGCCGATGTATAAAGACGAAGCTCCATGGAGTCCGCAACGGTTCCAGCGTGCTCGGCATGCACCTCGAATCTCATCACCCCATTGATGGGCGGAATGATGTTGAACAGATCATTGTCCGTTGCCGGATAGAATTTGAGACGACCGTCCTGGAATGTGTCATGCGCCACCAATGGTCCGCCTCCGCCCGGCGTTCCGTTGTTCGGTTCAGGATCGTTCGCGAAGCCTGGAGGCGTGGTCGTGTAACTGATGCGGTAGGATGTGCCGCAGAGGGTAGTGCTCACGCTCACATAGTAGTTCACGGTGTTGCCAAGACAGCTCCTCTTGAGTACGGTGCTGATGGGCACCGCATCCGCACCGATGGGAGCCGACCAGGATTGTAGCACCGTTCCGGAACTCAGGAACAGCACGACCGTCATGGTCCCATTGGTCTCCAGGCCAGCATGCTCCGCCTCGATCAGCACGTTCAGGATCCCGTCGCTGCTGAGGTTCGCGCGATACACATCATAATTGTCCGCGCCCGGAAAATTCAACTGGCCCTGCGTGGTCTGCGTCTCGGGCAGGATGATCGCCTGGCCACTGCTGTTGTTCGGCTCGACATCGTTGGAGAAGACCGCCGGTGTGATCGTGTACTTCATCTTGTACGAAACGCCACAGGTCGATGAGGACACCCGGAGGTCATAAGTAGTGGGTCCGTTCAAGCAGGTGCGACTCTGGGCGGTGGTCAGGGGAATGCTGTTCGCGCCCACTGGGAAGGTCCAGGTGTGCACAATCGCGCCAGCAGTGGTAACCAGCGATGCTGTCATTGTGCCGGGGGCGGCGCCGGTGTGCTCCGCTTGTATCTCCACGTTCACCCTGCCGTTCGCGGGTTGCTCGATCCGGTAGTAGTCATACGTGCTTTCCGCATCGAACGCGACATGGCCCTCGGTGTAGGTGTCAGGTGCCAGAGCCGTGCCCGGAGGCCCGTTGTTCGGTTCTGCATCGGGCGCGAAGAACGGACCGGTCATGGTGTACTTCAGCCGGTACGAAATGCCACAGGTGGCGGAGGACAACCGGATGTTATAAGGATTCACCGTGCTTCGGCAGGTGATACTTACCGTGTTGGTGACAGGTATTCCGGTCGCACCTGCGTCAAGGGTCCAGGACTGAATACTAGCTCCTGCCGAGTTGAGCAGTGCCAACACCAAGGTCCCCGCTGTAATGTCGGCATGTTCGGCCTGCACCTCGAAGGTCATCACGCCATTGGTCGGCGGAACGATATTGAAATGGTCGTACTGGTTCTCCGCATCGAACGAGAGGTGACCCTCGGTGTAAGTGTTGTGCGCCAACGATGTGCCCGGCGTGGAGTTATTGGGTTCCACGTCGGCTGCGAAATACGGTGCCGTCATGGTGTACTTGAGTTGATACGAGATGCCGCAGGTGGCGGAGGACAACCGCACGTTGTAAGCATTCACCGTGCTCCGGCACAGTATGCTAACCGTGGAGGTATCGGGCACGCCATTGGCCCCAACGTCAATGGTCCAGGTCTGGATGACGGATCCGAAATTGTTGAGCAACGTCAGGTCAAGGGTTCCTGCCGTTGCACCAGCGTGCTCGGCCTGCACCTCGAAGGACATCACGCCATTGGTGGGAGCGACGATGTTGTAATAGTCGAACACGTCCCCATCGAATTGTACATTACCTTCCGTGTAGGTGGCACTGGCCAGCGCCGAACCGGGTATGGCATCGTTCGGTTCCACATCGCTGGCGAACAGCGGAGGGGTCACGGTGTATTTGAAGCGGTATGACGTCCCGCAGACGGCCGCATTGATACGGATGTAATACGGGCTGACGGTGCTCCGGCAGTTGATACTCACATTGCTGGGAGCCGGTGTTCCGTTCGTACCGACGGCAACGTCCCAGATCTGCAGGACAGTGCCCACCGAGTTGAGGAGCGCCACGGCCATGGTGCTCGCTATTGCGCCTGCGTGCTCGGCCTCCGTTTCGATGTTCAGCACACCGTTGATCGGGAGGACGATGCTGTAGTAGTCGTAGGTGCTCTCCAGATCGAAGTTGTTGCGGCCGTCACGGTAAGTATCGTACGCGACCGGCGTCGCAGTGGCACCGATCGCATCGTTCGGCTCGGGATCGTTGCCGAACACCGGAGGAAGGAGGGTGTAGGAGAAGGCGTAGTGTGTGCAAACGGTGGTGCTCGGGTTGTCCACCACGATGCGATAGGATCCAACGCCCACGCATGGGAAAAGGAATTCTCCTTCGACCGCAGCATTATCCGCACCAGCAGGCAAGGTGAAGGTCCCCAAGGTGCTGCCTCCGCTGTCTACCACGCGGAAGGTCACATCCAAGGCGATCGACCCCGAGTTGGAGAGACAGGCCTCTACGCGCAGAACGCCTTGGCCGGTGGTGGTGAAGCCGAAGAAGTCCGAGGTATTGTCCGTGGTTGAGCATACGCCCATCGCTCCGCTCATCGGGGTGGCATAGGTGAGCGGGTTCGAGGTGCCAACGCTGTTGTTGGGTTCGGTTTCAGCAAATGCGGCGGTTGCACATCCGAGATCGATCGGTGCTTCACCTTCGAACTTCGCCAGGAAGGCATCAAAAATTCCGCCACCGTGCGTGTTCTGGTGCCCTCCGGAGGCTATGGAGGTAGGTGAGTAGGTCTGCCCGGCCATGTACACCTCGCCATTTCCGTCCACAGCACATGAATTTCCCCAATCATCAAAATTTTCAGCTCCATAATACGTACCCCATTGCCGCTCCCCACTCCCGCTGAACCTCACGAGGAAGGCATCCAGACCACCTCCGCCCGTGTTCTGGTGCCCCTCCGAAGCAATGCCACTTGTGGAAGTGGTTTTTCCCGACAAATGCACGTCCCCACTTCCACTAACCGCCACGGAAAGGGCTTCATCATGACCGGGTCCGCCATAGTACGTAGCCCATAGCCGTGTGCCGCTGGTATTGAATTTTACCAAGAAGGCTTCCCAATCTCCGGCGTTTGTGTTTTGATGCCCTCCAGAGGAAATGCCGGTTGTGGCAGTTGTTTCACCTGCCAGATAGACATTGCCACTGGGGTCTGCTGCACATGCGTATCCAAACGTGCCGGGATCACCACCGTAGTAGGTACCCCACTGCCTTACTCCGGATGGGGTGAATTTGACCAAGTAGGCTGCCCAAAGGGAGGAGCCTTTGCTGTTCTGATGACCGCCAGATGCGATCCCTGCGTTGGACGCAGTCTGTCCTGCCAGATATACATTTCCGCTAGGGTCAACAGTGCAGGATCTGTTAGTCTCGGTAGACTCTCCCCCACAGTAAGTGCCCCAGAGCCTCACGCCGCTGGTATTGAATTTCACAAGGAATGCGTCGCTTACTACGCCGGCAATAGTGTTCTGATGGCCACCCGAAGCGATGGCATTTGGGGAATCGGTGTCTCCAGCCAAGTAGACATTACCACTCCCATCCACCACACATGAAGTTGCAAAGTCACCTCCTGATCCGCCATAGTAGGTGGCCCAGGACCGAACCCCATTGGTATTGAACTTCACCAGGAACGCATCGAAAGCGTAACCATTACCACCACCGTGAGTGTTTTGATGCCCTCCGGATGCAATGGCGGATGTTGATGCGGTATAACCAGCCAAGAATACGTTGC
>JBDTNF010000206.1:0-22559 GCA_039933875.1 Flavobacteriales bacterium
GCTCGTTCCGTAATTGGAAGAGCTATGCGCACAAGGTGAGCGGCGCGGATGGCCTTGAACGCATGATGCTGCTCAGCGACCCACAGACGAGCGGCGGACTGTTGATCTCGGTTTCGCCAGAGGTCCTCGAACAATTGAAAGCGATACCGGGTGGCGATCAGGTCCTGTTCCAGCGGATCGGGACGATCGTTCCGCATGGTGACGAACGCGTGGTAGTGGTTGTTTGAAACCGGGATCTCCCGGTTCGTCCGTCAGCGGGGCCGGGTTCGTCGGCATTGGGCAGGGTATGTCGAAACAACGGACCTGCCCTGTGAGCGATCATAGCTTTGTCCCGCTCCAGTAGAACGCCCAACCCCTTTTGACATCATGGCCAGAAAGCGATTGAACGCTAAGGACATAGACAGCCTGCTGAACCAATACCGCAGCGAGCGCCGCCGCCTGAATTTCCAGCTTGACGCGGTGCGCGCCGCGATGGCCGACCTCAAAGCACTGCAAGGCGACCGCACCACGGTGGAGGAAGATGACGAGGCCCAAGTGAAACGTGGTCCGGGTCGTCCGCGCGGCAGTGTGAACACGGTTAAGAAGGCCAGCGGCGTGGCAGGCCGACGCAAGAAGCGCACGATCAAGAACGGCGGTTACCGGCTGAGCAACTGGGATCTGATGGTGATCGACAACATCAAGCGTGCGGATCGATTGCTGCCGAAAGCGGACCTCTTCGAGACCGCCAAGGCCTGGGCCAGGAAGAACGAGCCCCGCATGAAAACCGCCGACGTGGAGTTGAAGCTCACGCGGGTACTGCAGAAACTGAGCGGCAAGCGCGGTGCCCTGGGCACCTACCGCAGCGGCCTGCGCCGTGGCTACCATTACGGCATCAAGGATTGGTTCTTCGCCAGTACGGGCAAACTCCGCAAACTGCACCTGGACAAGTTGGTGCTTTCGGAGGAGGCGTAGTGCTTTTGAAGGGCGCTTCTGCCGTTGGGATCCGTCAAGCCCACCTTACCTTCGGCTCAATACACAAGGCCATGAAGAACATCCTGGTTCCGATCGATTTCTCACCCATCGGGAAAGATGTGCTCGCCACAGCCTCGGAACTGGCGCTCGCTATGAACGCCAAACTATGGCTGGTGCATGTCGCTGCGCCAGACCCGGAATTCGTCGGGTACCAGGCCGGACCCGCGCATGTGCGCGAACAACGCGTCGATGTGCTGCGGCACGAGCACGCTGATCTGCAGACCATGGCCGCCGGTTTGACCGCACAGGGCCTTTCCTCGGAAGCCTTGCTGGTGCAAGGCCCCACCACCGAAACACTCCTGAACGAAGTGGACCGGTTGAAGGCGGACCTGATCGTGATGGGATCGCACGGACGGGGCGGCCTCTTCAGGGCACTCGTTGGCAGCGTATGCGAGCAGGTGCTCAGTGAGAGCCGGGTGCCTGTGCTCATCATACCATCCCCTGATCGCCGATGAGGAGCGCCGGTACGTGGACCTCCCTCCTTCTTCTCGGCAGTGCGTTCATGATCACCGGATCCGTTTGCGTGCCTTCCATCCATGGCGGGGGGCCGGACCTCAAGTCCATACGCCTGCCCGAAGGATTCACGATCAGCGTGTTCGCCGAGAACGTGAAGAACGCCCGTGCCATGTGCTGGGGTGAAAAGGGGACGCTTTTCGTCGGCAGCCGCGATGAGGGCGTGGTGTATGCACTGCTGGACACCGATGGCGATGGCAAGGCGGACGAGCAGCATATCGTCGCGAAGGATCTGAACATGCCGTGCGGTGTTGCTTTCAAGGATGGCGACCTGTACATCAGTGCCGTGAGCCGTATCGTGAAACTCACAGGTATAGAAGACCACCTCACGGATCCACCCGCGCCGGTCGTGGTGATCGACACGTACCCAAAGGAAGAGCATCACGGTTGGAAGTTCATCGCTTTCGGACCCGATGGCGACCTGTATGTGCCCGTCGGCGCGCCTTGCAACATCTGCCTGAGCGATGATCCCATCTACGCATCGATCACTCGGATCCACGCGGACGGCACGGAACGAACCATCGTGGCCAACGGGGTGCGCAACTCGGTCGGGTTCGACTGGGATCCCCTAACCGGCAAGTTGTGGTTCACCGACAACGGACGCGACCTGATGAGCGATGACATTCCCGATTGCGAGTTGAACAGGCTCGATAGCGCCGGACAGCACTTTGGTTATCCGTTCTGCCATGCGGGCACTGTGGCCGATCCCGAGTTCGGCGAAAAACGGCCCTGCTCCGAGTTCACGCCTCCTGCTGCGAAGCTGGGTGCGCACGTTGCCCCGCTGGGCATGCGCTTCTATCGCGGCAACGCGTTCCCCGAGAAGTACCACCACGCCATCTTCATCGCCGAGCACGGTAGTTGGAACCGCAGCACGCCCAGTGGTTACCGGGTGGCTGTAGCTTTTCCACAACCCGATGGCACTGCAACGACCGAGGTCTTCGCCGAAGGCTGGCTGAACGGCAACCGCGCATGGGGCCGACCTGCGGATGTCGTGGAGGCGCCCGACGGCAGCCTGTTGGTGAGCGATGATTCGGCGAACCTGATCTACCGGATCAGCTACGCCGCGAAGTGAGGGGGCCGCGCCATCAACACATGGGTGGTTGAAACCCGGACCCCGAACCACGGTCCAGCCCCGTGCATGGGACGGATCTTTGTACCATGAAGAAGTGGATCATCGCAGGGCTGGTCATGTGCGGCCTTCATGCGAAAGCGCAGGACAGCGGTTTTGGCGCGGGCCTTTTGTTGGGCGACCCGACCGGAATATCGCTCAAGTATTGGTTGAGCGATGATCGCGCCTTGGATGGAGGCCTGGCTTGGGGCACTGTGCATAGCGGGTATTTCCATGTGCATGCGGACTACCTCTTCCACAACAGCGGGCTGATCTCCGTTTCGAAGGGCAAACTCCCACTTTACTACGGTCCAGGCTTGCGCATGCGGACATGGAGCGGTGACGAATACTGGCACCACGGGAGCTGGCACGACAGCGATGGCAGCCATGTGGATCTCGGTGTGCGCTTCCCGGTAGGTCTCGCTTATCTCTTCGAAGGCGCGCCGGTGGACATCTTCCTGGAGATCGTGCCGACACTTGATCTGATACCATCCACCGCGTTCGAACTCGATGGAGGCATCGGCGCACGTTACTGGTTCTGAGCCTTCAGGATCCTTTTGTCCAGCCAGGCGCGTCGGCTGAACGTGCTCAGGTATAACCACCAATGGACCGCCACACCGGTCGCCGTTCCGAGCAATGATCCCGCGAGGACATCCTCGGTGAAGTGCTGGGATAGATAGACGCGGGAGAACGCCAACAAGGCTGCGCATAAGGCGAGCGGGACGGCCCAACGGCGCTTGCCGATGACCACGGCGAGGGCGATGCACATGCTGAAAGCGGCTGTGGAATGTCCACTGGGGAAACTGAAATAATGGTTCATGTCGATGCCCTCGACCCAATCCATGACACCCAGTTGCTCCTTGAACATGAACGGCCTGTCCGAATCGGGGAACACGTTGTGTTTCAACAGTTGCACCACGATCGCGCTCAGCCCGGCGCTGAGCCCCATCATCAGGAACGAACGCAGGTCTCGAAAAAGAAGCAGCGCCAAAGCCAGTGCGGTGGGTACCAGTCCGTCCGCCAGTTTAGTGGCATGTGTGAAGAACAGATCCGCGCCGTGGGTGTGGCAGCAGTTGATCGCGGCGTGAAGGGAGAGCTTTTCCGTGTTGAGCACGACGAGCAGCACCGCCAATGCCATCACCATCCAAGCCAGAGTGAACACCCTTACGCTGACAACCGTATCCCGCATGCAGCGAAACTAGGACAGGCCGCCGTAGTGCGCTGAAGATCGATCGCGTTGGTACTTTCGGTCCATGTTCACCGCAGGACTATCCCATGCGTCACGGTCGGTCATCATCATCTGCGGCTTGAGTTCGCTGGTGGCACACGCACAGAGTTTCACTCAGCAGTACGGTGGCCGGCTCTCCCAGGATGGTGTCGGCATTGCGCTTAGGGGTGGCCAGTATTTGATCGCTACCACCGTTTTCGACAGCACGACGGTGCAACACCGGGGCAAATTGCTGATCACAGGAAGCGATGGCCAGCAGGTGAGTTGGAATGAACTCCCCATCGCTGGAGCGGTATTCCTCCATGCAGCGGAACCGTCCTCTGATGGTGGTGTCTTCCTCGCCGGAAGCGTGATCGTTCCCGGTGGTTCCACACACGATGGCCTGCTGGTGAAGTTGGACGCCACCGGCGCGCTACAATGGGTGGCCCAGCCTGAGCGCACAGGTGACGAGCAGTATTTCGATATCGCTTCATTACCCGACGGTGGTGCGGTGGTCTGCGGTGTCGAGAACACGGGTGCTGGACACGATGCATGGACCTGCCGGTTCAACGCGGACGGAGGAACACTCTGGAACACCAGTGCAGGTGGCCCTTTGGACGAAGAAGCGAACGCCGTCGCTGTGAACGCGGATGGGGCCATGCTCACAGGGCGTCAAATGAATTTCGGAGGCACTTCCGATGCCTGGTTCGCGTGGATCGATCTGGGGGGTGTTGTCCAGATGACCACCTCCTGGGGTGGCCCAGGTACCGAAGCAGGCCGCGCGTTGATCCCGGTCGGGGCTGATCACTTCGTAATGGCGGGTGTAACGGACAGCTACGGCATGTTCGATACCACGGAGCATCGGATCAAGGACAACGTGTGGCTCATCGCGATCAATACGAACGGCGACACCCTGTGGACACGGAGCGTAGGCGATACGCTCTTTGACCATGGAGCCTGGTGTCTTGATCGCGCGGGGAACGGCGATCTGCTTCTGGGCGGCGAGCGCTACTCGCAAGGCTTGAGCGATGCACTCGTGCAGCGCGTTGACACTAGCGGCGCGCTTATTTGGGAACGCGGCATCGACACCGGCAAGGAGGAGAAACTGCTCGGACTACGCGCGCTGCCCGATGGCGTTGTCGCGACCGGATGGTCCTTCACAGAGCTCTCCCGGCAAGTGCTCCTGCTGCGGCGGAACGCATTGGGCGACTGAGCGGGTGAACCGTCGATCGTTGATGGTCCTTCGGTCGGGTACCATGATCGCGGTATTGCGGATCGCCGTGAGCGTTGGGAGCTTTATCCCATCGATCCAGCGCACATGACCATCGGCCGGAAATACGCCCAACGGACCAAGGATACCACGGAGCAACGCGTGCTTGATGCCCGAACGCGCGCGATGCTCAACGCCGTCCTGACCGAGCCACAAACACGATCCCTGGAAGCTTACTTGCACGCCAAGGCCCTCAATAAGCGTTGAAGCGGGTCAAGGAAGCTGTTCAACGCGTATGGTCGTCGGCACGGTGCCACCGATGTTCAACAACACCGGATCGCGGTCGTTGTTCTGGCCGGTATAGCGAACAGTACCATCCATATTCACATCCGTCAGGTGATAGCCATTCCAGGTGGCCGTAGGGATCGTTCCGCCGATCCGAAGGAGGATCGGGTCCCTGTCATTATCCTGGCCTGTATACTTCACACTTCCATCGCGGAACGTATTGCCGCTCCACAACGCGTTGCTTCCATTGCCAAGTGGCGCGCGCGCTGATGTTCCCCAGGTGGCCTGGCCGCTCGATGTGAGGTCCACAGGTACCTCGTTCGAGTTCAATAGAACGCTGGCGAAGGTCATCGCGCCATGGTGGTTCCGGTGCCGGATCGCAACGTAGTAGTTGTCCGGTGTCACATTGAACAAGAGCCGACCGTAGCCGTCTGTTCCAACGACATCACCGTCGCGTTCCAAGAGTGCACATCGCGTCGCCACGATCTGCGAAGGGGTGTTCTTGTTCCGGAGTTCCACAAGCACCCAGTCCACCACGGCGTTCTTTCCGGTCTGCGCCAAACGCGCAGCACTTACTGTCTCGCCACCGCCTCCCACTTGCGTAAAGCCCAATCCGGTGTATGGTTCCGATGTCGGCACGAGCCCGGCAACACGCAAGTCATCGCGCATCAGGCCTGCCACAGGATCGAAAGCGCCCTGCAGGTCGACACGCAGCTCGACACTGGGTGAACAATTCTGCCAGCGCGCCAACACCGAGCCTGGGACAACGGTACGGGTACTGTTCGATGGCGTCTGCCAGCGCAGCGTCAGGTGGTCTCCCCCGCTGTTCTCCTTATGCACCATCTCCACGTAGTAGTAAACGCCTGCCTGCAAAGCGATGGAGGCACTGGTCTGCGAGGGATACTTGTTGTACTCGGTGTCCCCCGTCCAACCCGGTGCGCTACAGATCAGCTGTTTATACTGCGGATCCGAGTTCCAACTCAGGTATACGGCGCACGCATCATCGGAAGTAGCGGTGAAGACATAGTTGCCGGTCTGCGGCGCGATGATGTAACCACGCATACGCGTACCGAACGTGTTCGCGAAGTTGACCGGACCTTGGAACGAAGTGGGGAACGATGTACCAGTGGGACTGTTCGGGTAGTTCGGGCTATTCAACAGGTCGCTCACCGAACTTCCGCTCACATTAAGCCAATACTCCCGGAGTATGCTTCCCGCAGCACCAACACACTGCGGCACTGGAAAGGTGATCACACTGATCACCTTCACCGCCTGGCCTGTGAGCCCATCGCTGTCGGCGACCGTGAGCGTTACATAATAGTCGCCCGTCTCACTGAACACCTTGCTCGGCGATGCGCTTGAACTGGACGTCCCATCGCCGAAGTCCCAGTGGTACGATGTGATCCCGCCGGGATCATAAGAACTACTGCCATCGAGCACCACGAGCAAGGGACCCGGGCCCGCGCTGACCGACGCGCTGATCAACGCGGTCGGTGCGATCGCATAACAACGGGGATAGAGGTACTTGGTCACGGAGGTGCTCAAACCACCGGCATCCGTCACCTTCAGGGTCACATCATAGTAGAACGTCTCTCCATCACACCCGGCCCCGCTGATCACCGTGTTGCTGAACACGTTCGGATCGATCACTTCCGGATGGGTATGCGTGTTGTGATGCAGCGTTGTGCGCCATGCGTAGGTAAGCTGCGCGGCGCTGTGCTCCAAGTCCGATACAGCCGCAGCCAACTGGAACGTGGTGTCCACGCCCACAGGGTACGTAGCCCCGTTCGCGAAACTGGTGATGTTGACGGATGGTGGTGTATTGTTCACGGAAACGATCAAGGTTGTTACCGCGCTTTGGCCACCGTTGTCCGTAACGCTCAATGTCACAGTGCGCGTGGTCACCACTCCGGGTGTCGCGGTGAAAACATGCGCAGGCAAGGGGTTCGCCTGATTGCTGGTCGGTGTCCCATCACCGAAATTCCACAGGTAGGTCAACGGCCCATTCTCCGGATCACTGCTCCCGCTACTGGTGAATGTCACACTCAAAGGTCCTGGACCATACTGTGCGCTTTGTTGCGCCTGGGCCACCGGAGGAAGGTTCACCGCGAGGGTATAGCAGATGCGACGGAGTTCGTTCGTGTTGTAACGCATGTACCAGATGCATCCATCCGGACCACTGCCGATCCACGTTATGCTCCCCAAACCGGAAGCGAAGTCGGACACGCTCACCGGCTTGTCTTGCGCATCATACATGAACCGACGGATCCAGCCGCTTGCATAGTCACCGTGGAAACTGCTGTTCTGGTAACCGGCCGGCATGTTCAGGCCGGTGATCCATGGGCCGCCCAGCGCCGCATAGCCTCCATACCGGGGACCCGGCACTGGTGAACCAACAGCGTCCAGATCATAGGTCACGGCGTTGTTCCCGCTGAAACCGCCGCAGCGCGAGCGGTTGTCATGCTGCCAATCGATCGAGGGGCGTGAGTGGAAATGCTTCGGGATGGTGTTGGGGATCTGTTGTGCCGCACTACAGGGGTTCGGGTGTGCGTTGGTATGGATCGGCGTATCCTGAATGATCAGGTCTTGGAAATAGAAATACTGGCGGTTGCATGCGACACCATCATAAAGCGGGTTGGGCGCATCCAGGTTCTGGGTGAGCGCGGCGGCATAGCCCGGTTGCGTTTCCATTCCCTCGAACAACGGCCAACCGAAGTTCATGCCGCCTTCGTACGCAACGTTCACCTCCTCCCATTGTGTCCAACCCACATCACCGATGTACAATGTGCCGGGATCACCGACGGCAGGATCGTTACTACCGGTGCCCGGGCGCATGGTCATGCGATACGGATTGCGCAAACCCATGGCCCATACCCTTGACTTCGCAGCACGCGGCTGCGCAGGATCGTACCATGGGTTACTCGGAACACCGTTCCCGGTGTTCGGGTCGATCCGCAGCACTTTCCCGTTCAGGCAGTTCACCAGCTGCGAGCGCAACGCGCCCACGTTCTCCGCTGTGCGGATGATGCTATCGGCAAGTGCCTGCGCATAGTAGGTGCCCCCATCGCTGCCCACATCCACATTGTTGTAGCTCGCTCCATCACCAACGCTGGCGAGCAAAGTGCCATCCGTCCCGAAGACCAAGGACCCCGTGCTGTGCGATTCGTGCGTCATCGGTACACCGGTCTTCCGGGTCTCCCCGACAAGGACAAGCCTGCTGTTGTAATCGACGGTGTTGAAGTTGGGTCCGATGGCGGAGTAGCGCGTGATGCGCATGATCGTCGCGGCGTAATACTCGTTGGTGGCCGCATTGTAGCTGCCTGTTCCGAAGTTCATCAGATGGTGTCGATCCACCGCGTACATCAGGTAGATGCGCCCGTTGCTTAAAAAATTCGGGTCCAACGCGAAGCCCAGGCAACCATGATCCCGCCAGTTCCCGACCTCAGCACTGATGTCGATCAGCGGGGTCGCAAGCCGCACACCACCCTGTACGATCCATACCATCCCACTCTTCTCCCACACGTACATTCTTCCGTTAGCATCCCACGTGGCACCCACGGGTTGGGTCCAGCCACCCAAGACGAGCGCATCGCTGAAATTGGGTTGCAGCGTCTGGGAATAACCTCTTGTTGTCAGGAGGACCAAGGCCACCACTTGGAGCAGTGGCTGTAGAACATTGCGAACGATACGGAGGTATGCCATGCGCTTGTTCGTACCCGACGAACCATATGAATTCAACTACGGATAGTACTTTTCGGCCGACGAAGATAAATGAAGCGCCCTCCGAGGTCAATGGCCTGGATCCCTTTCAGGGCGCACCAATTTGGACTTGGATGGACCTTGTGAACCGACATTTGGTGATCACCGGCAGGGTACAAGGCGTCGCCTACCGCGCAGGTGTCTTGAGCAAGGCGGTGGAGCTCGGTCTGATGGGCACCGCGCGCAACCTGCCCGATGGGTCGGTTCAGATCGAGGCTGAAGGTGATCCTGGGGCGGTGGAACGCTTCATCTCATGGTGCCACAAGGGACCACCACTTGCGCACGTGGAGAACGTGACCGTGGGACCAGGTCCGATCAGAGGGTTCACCTCATTCTCGGTCGTTCGTTTGATGTCGGTGTCCCATCTCCCTCGTCCGGCACTTTCAACGTTCGGCACCTGCACCATTCCCTGTCCGAAAGCGGATCTTCCGCCTTGGGGCATATTCGGAACGAAACACGCGGCCGTGGATCTTCCGTGACGTTCGGGCACGATCCGAGGAATAGTTTTGCCGCCCTTAGCGAAACACCTCCTTCTTCGGAACGACGACACATGCGCGCTTCACTCCTTCTCCCTCTCCTGCTGATCGGCTGTTCACAGGCCCCTTCTCCTGAAACGACCACTGTTCCTGCTGCGGATACCACCTCGGTAAAGGACTCATTGATCCATCCCTTGGAGAAACACTTCAAGAGCCTGAAACAACTCACGTTCGGGGGTGACAACGCAGAGGCGTACTGGAGCTTCGACGGCACAAGGCTCACCTTTCAAGCCACCGCACCGGCATGGGGTCAGGAATGCGACCAGATCTACACGTTCAACCCATTCACCGACGACCTGCGCAAGGGACCACCTCGGCGGATCAGCGTGGAAGGTGGCCGCACCACATGCAGTTACTTCCTGCCAGGCGACAGCTTGATCCTCTTCGCGAGTACGCACGCGGCGAACGCATCCTGCCCCGCGAAACCGGAAAAGCGGGCGGACCACAAATACGTCTGGCCGATCTATTCCAGTTTCGACATCTACGTGAGCGACCTCCAAGGGCACATACGCCGCCAGTTGACGAAGAGCAAGGGCTATGATGCCGAAGCAACGCTCTCACCGAAGGGGGATCGCATCGTATTCACAAGCACGCGCGACGGCGACCTTGACCTATACACCATGAACGTCGATGGAAGCGATGTGAAGCGCGTGACCAACCTGTTGGGCTACGATGGTGGCGCCTTCTTCAGCCCCGATGGTACCAAATTGCTATGGCGGGCCTCGCGTCCGAAGACGAAGGAGGAACAAACGGAGTACAAGGATCTTCTGAAGCAGGGCTTGGTAATGCCTACCAACATGGAACTGTATGTCGCCAACGCCGATGGTAGTGATGCGCACCAGGTCACCGACTTGGGAAAAGCCAATTGGGCTCCCTTCTGGCATCCGAGCGGTAACAAGATCATTTTCGCCACGAACCATACCACGGAACGAGGATTCCCCTTCACCCTCTACATGATCAACATCGATGGTACCGGGTTGGAGCAGGTGAGCTACGGCGACACGTTCGACGCTTTCCCTGTTTTTAGTCCGGATGGCCGTTACCTCGTGTTCAGCAGTAACAGGCACAATGGAGGCACGCACGAGACGAATCTGTTCCTGGCCGAATGGGTGGATTGAAGGGCTGTACCGCGATCCCGTTTTCTACGACATGGTGATGGTCCTATCCGTCACGCACCGATCTTCGCGCCTCAATGAACGAAGGAGGCGAAGCGCCACGTAGGAGATGGGTTGATCGTTTGGGCGCCCGGTGGGGTGTATCGCCCAGCCGGGTATTGGTCGTCCTGCTCGTGTTCGTGTGCACAGGGACCACGGTCATGCTACTGAAGAGGCCCGTGGTGGAATGGGCCTCCGGCAACGAGGCACCACCCTTGTTATTCTCCGTACTGTACTACATCCTGATCCTTCCGATCTACAACGTGCTCCTGTTGGTTTATGGGGCGTTGTTCGGACAGTTCAGGTTCTTCTGGGCCTTTGAGACGCGGTTCTTTCGCCGACTCTTCGGTAGGAAGTCCCAAGGGCATTGATCAGCGCCAATCCACGACCGACCCGATCGGCTTGTGCGCGTGGGTTGGAGCGCAGGCGGCATTCCCATACGGTGATCACGCTCCAACCCGCCGTGCGGAGTTGCCGTTGCTTACGTCGGTCGCGGAGTTGGTTCGCATCCAGCTTTTTGCGCCACCATGCACTGTTGCTCTTGGGCCCCTGCCGCTTGCAGTAAGGGCACCTGTGCCAGAAACAGCCATGCACGAAGACCGCGACCCTTTTCCCGACGAACGCGATGTCCGGTCGGCCCGCGACTTTGGCGTAGTGCAACCGATATCCTCTGATGCCCCGGGCGCACAAGGCAGAGCGCATCGCCAGCTCCGGCCCTGTGTTGGTGGCGCGTATGCGGCTCATCGTCGCACTGGTGCGCTCGTCCTTGGGCACCGGTGCGCGACCGTCACGGATATAGCTGCGCTCGGGCATGCCCGAAAGTAGGCGTCGATGGATCAATCCATCTTGCCCCTCGGACTGGCGGCCAGCTGCTCGCCAATGGCCTCCTGCTCATAAACCTGTTGTGTGCAGGCCTTCCCGTCCTTGAAATAGAACACGGCGCCCCACTTGTGAATGACCTTGCGGTATTCGGTCTTCACACCCGCGGTCTCGAGGTGCACCACCGTCATCACCTTGGTCGGTTCCACCAGAAGTTCTTCGGTACGGATCGTCTCGGGGACTTCAGCGACAACCTCCGGGCGCGCTTCCTCGGCTTGCGCCGCACGAGCAGCCGCCATTCGCGAAGCTTCCTCGACCATGGTCGGGGTCGCCGTGCGCCGCGAGTCCTGGTCTTCGGATGCTTTCGCCTGCAGGCCACTGCGTTGAACCCGTGGTGGTGGAGGCGGCTCCTTTTTGGCCGCCACCAAAGGAGCAGGGGGCTTGGGCGCTGGCTTCGGCACCTCAGCTACAGGCGCCGGTTGGGCTTTCCGTTGTTCCTCTTCGGAGCGGCGCGCTTCAGCCTGGCGTTTCTCCTCTTCCTTGCGCGCCGATTCCAGTCGCGCTTGTTCGGCCCTGGCATCCGCTTCCGCCTTCTTCTTCGCCTCAGCTTCCGCCCGCTGTTGCGCAGCTTGCTGGGCCGCCGCTTGCTTTTGGGCCTCCGCATCGGCTCGTGCCTTCTCTTTGGTCTCCTCAGCGGCACGCTTCGCTCCTTCTTCAGCCGCCTGCGTCTCTTCCTTCTGTTTCTTCTCCACCTCGGCCAGCACTTGCTGAAGTTGTGACTGGATGGACTTCGTATAGTCGGTGTCGTAGTCGAAATCGCCGATGCTGCTCTCGTAGCGGATCAGCCCCACTGGTTGGTTGAACACCACGATATTGATGTCATCGTACTGTTTGAACAAGGAGACCGCGAAATCGAACGGAGTGAAGCCGTTCGCAACAGCCTCGGCTGGCACGCGGGTGTTGAAGGAGAGCTTCTTGGCCACGAACCCGTCCTTCTCGAACGAGATGACATAGTTGGCGTTCAGCGCCAGGTCCAGTGAGAATTTGCTCAAGCCTGTGGTGATGGTCCGCTCCTTCTGGCCATCCTTATAGACCACGGCTCGAGCGCCGCTCAGATCGCCTCCCTCGATCTTCATGCGACCGTTCACGGTGAAAGCGCCCTGTCCGAACGCGACCGAGCACGCCACCGTGGCAAGTACGAGGGAAAGGGAACGTAGGAGGATCGATCGACTCTGTTGCATCGGCCGTTGGCGGGAACTTGTGGGCACGGTCTACGTACCAAGGCGCACATAGGTTCCGCACATGCGAATTCCGATCCTTGCATCCGTCCTGTTACTTACCGCTCCAACCTTATGGAGCCAGACAGTCGATGAACGCATCGCTGCGGTGAACGCCGTTTTCGGTGGGGCCGTCCATATGAAGATGGACAAACAGCAACGCCTCGTGATCGACTTCTTCGATGGCAGCAACCGCTTCCGCCAGGACCTCGTTCTCCTGGTCCAACTGGACACCCTGGCTGTGGCTTTCTCACCGGAGGAGGATGCCGTTGTGATCGGCTGTCTTGCAGCACATGGGCAGTGCATCGACAAGGAAATATTCAAGCTCAATGCGATCCGTCGCACAGGGCGCTCCAACCTGCCGCGCCCACCACAGGATCCCGGTGGTGAGCAGGCCATGGCCGCCCTGAAGGACCTGATCACAACGGCACAGGAACAATTGGCCACTGTGCCGAACGAAACCCGGGAACGAACCGTGCGTAGGAAGTGACGCTTGAAAATGGCTTTCCACATGCGAACGACATTGCTCCTGCTCACCGCCTCGCTCATCGCCGGATCTTCCCCGGCGCAATACCTGGCGGATAATAGCGGTACGTCACGTACCGAGGAGATCTTCCAGGCGGGCGAGCGTGCCTACCGTGCGGGTGACCAAACCACCGCGATAGCGTTGTACAACCAAGTGCTGGAGTTGGACCCGGAACACATCAATGCTCACCTGCAACGGGGTTTCTGCCATACGCTGCTAAAAGAGTACGACAAGGCGGTAGCCGATTTCACGTCGGTCATCGAACGCAAGCCGGACCACCTGTGGGCCTACACGAGCCGAGGCAGCGCATACAACAAGCTGGGCCGACAGGATGAAGCCATTGCCGACTTCGATCACGTGATCGCGCTCGATCCGAAGAACGAGGAAGCCTTCAACAACAGGGGTTGGGCCCGAAAAGCCAAGGGCGATCCGGCCGGTGCCTGCAAGGACTGGAAGGCCAGCCAGCGCATGGGCAACGCCGAAGCCCGCATCATCCTTTCAAACAATCGCTGCAAATGAACCCGAAGAAGACGATCCTCCTCATCCTCATGCTGCTGCTCGCCTTCTGGGCGGGTGCACAGGACCAAAGCTTCACCGACTGCCTAGTGAAGACAGCCAGCCGATGGGGAGCACCTTGCGAGAAATGCGAAGCCTACAAGGAAGGGTTCAAGCGCGACTACAGCGGAACCTACCAGATAGAGCTGAAGAACGCTTGCAAGGAAATGATCGAGGTAAAGGTGGCTGTACAGGAGAAGAACGGGACCTGGCGCACCTTCCCAGTGAAGGCGCTCGGGGCCGAGGAGACGATGAGCGCCTTCGCCTGCCAGGGCACCGGCAAATACCTCTACTGGGTGCGCCGCGTGAACGACACGGAGATCATACTGCCAAGCGATGCGGAGATCCTGACCGAGTACCGCAGCCACTGAGTTTTGCGCCTACACATCGAAAGGCCGGGCCGGACCCGGCCTTTGTGTTTTCCACCCGGCCGTGTTGATCATCGGTCGAACGATGCTCCCCCTGTTGCGGGATCCGCTAGCACCTTTGGCTTGCGCACTAGTGCGCTTCCGCTCCATGGCCGCCAAACGATTCCACATCGACCGCACCGAGACCTCACCACAGATCGATATGGATCTTGACCAGGGGGTACTCGATTTCATCGGGCGTTCCCTGCCCCATAACTCCGAGCAATTCTATTCACGCGTTTATCGTTGGATCGAGGAGTACCTGCAGGAACCGAAAGTGGAGACCGTGGTGAACATGAAGCTCGACTACTTGGATACGAGCTCCTCGAAGCACCTGTACAATATCTTCCAAAAGCTGGACGCGGTAAGCGAGCGCGGCCAGCATGTGCAGGTGAACTGGCACTTCGAGACCGGCGACGACGAGATGGCCGAGACCGGTAAGGACTACCAAAGCCTTTTCAAATTGGATTTCGCCTTCATCGAGGTGGCGGAATTGTTCTAAGGACCTCGACCGCGCGTGTTCTCATAACGCCCGGATCCACCGGCCGGTCAATTCCGCTCAGGATAACGTTCAGGGTCCTTCGGACGGTCAATGATCAGGCATGCGAGCGCACCCGCCATGGACAACAGCACGCCGAGATCGAGAAAGGACACGTGACCGTTCGCGTTGAGCTTCGCCAGGAACGCACCGCCGTGTCCATAGCATTGTTGAAAGGCAATTGCAGCGAAGATCCAGACGAACCAGCACGGTCGATGAACGAAGCCGACCGCGCAGGACAGGTCGATAGCAGCGAACAGGACATGTCGCCACACCGGGGGCTCATTCACGTGCCGGAACACCGCGATGCCCTGGTAGGCCGCCGCCCCAATAATAGAAGCGCAAAGAACCGGAAGAGCATCTTGATGAACGGCCTACGCACCGTCATCGTAAGGGGTTAGAGCAGGTCGTTCGCCAGATTCGCGAGCGGGCTGCGCTCCCCTTTCTCCAGGGTGATGTGCGCGAAGAGTGGATCTCCCTTCGCCTTATCGATCAGGTAGCTTAGCCCATTGCTCTCCGAATCGAGGAAGGGCGAATCGATCTGATGGATATCACCGGTGAATACGATCTTGGTTCCTTCACCAGCGCGACTGATCACGGTCTTCACTTCGAGGGGGGTAAGGTTCTGCGCCTCGTCCACGATGAAGAAGATGTTGCTCAGACTGCGGCCACGGATATAGGCCAGCGGCGCGATCGCGATCTTGTCGTTCTCCATCATCTCGTCGATCCGCTTGGGGGTGCTGTCGTGCTTCTCGAACTGGCCCTTGATCAGTTTCAAATTGTCCCACAAAGGCTGCATGTAGGGATCGAGTTTGCTCTGGATATCACCCGGTAAGTAGCCGATGTCCTTGTTGCTCAAGGGCACAACCGGACGGGTCACATAGATCTGCCTGTATTCACGACGTTGTTCCAAGGCGCAAGCAAGGGCTAGAAGCGTCTTACCGGTGCCTGCGGTCCCTTGCAGGGTCACGAGCTTGATCTCCGGATCCAGCAGTGCGCACATTGCCAGAGCCTGCTCCGCGTTCTTCGGCCCAATACCGAACACGTTCTTCTTCTCTACACGGTCCACCGAGTTTGTGCGGGGGTCGTATTTCGCCAGGATGCTCTTCTTCTTGTGCTTGAGGATGAAGAAGTGATTGCCCTTGGGTTCAGCCAGTCCAAGCTCCGCGATCGGCATGCTGCCCTTCTCGAACAAGCCGTCGATCAACTCCTCCGGAAAATCATCCACCGCTGTGCGACCGGTGTAAAGCTTCTCGCGCACATCGCGCACCTTGCCGGTGAGGTAATCCTCCGCGATGATATTGAGGCTCTTCGCCTTGAGGCGCAAGGCGATGTCCTTCGTCACCAGAACCACCTTGCGGTCCTTGTTCTGGCGTTGCAGCGTAAGTGTTGCGTTCAGGATTTGGTGGTCCGCCTTGGTGTCATCGAACACCTTGGTCGCATCGACCCCATTGAGGTCGTGCTTAGCCACAACCTTGAACTTGCCGTGGGTGGCACCGTTGAGCGGGATCCAGTCCGTGAGGACATCCCGCTGCGCTATTTCGTCGAGGTGGCGGATGAATTCGCGCGCCTCGTAGTTTATCGTGTCGTTCCCTTTTTTGAACGTATCGAGTTCTTCAAGTACTTGGATCGGTATTGCCACATCATGCTCCTCAAAGCTCTCAATGGCCGAGTGGTCGTACAGGATCACGGATGTATCGAGTACGAAGATCTTCCGGTCTTTCTTCTTCATCCTATCAATGAACGGTGTGGTCCAAAACTATCCGCGCTTCGAAGGATGCATCACCGCCCTACTTCGCACTTATCCACGATCGATCGTGGTCTGCTATCGCCGCAAAGGATCTGACGCGGGACCAAAAATGAAGCGGGGACCACCGTTAGGCGATCCCCGCTCCCATTCGATCTCGGCCGTAGCCTCGATCGTATGCCTCTGTTCGTTCAGCCGATCGGTCAGTGTTCCTTGCGGAACCCCTCCCATCGATGATCCAGCAGGTTGGGGCACGACTGGCATGCCACCGGACAGGATGTTGTGCATGACCTCTTACCAGGTTCGGCAGTACCGTAGGATACCACCAGCAACACCCATCTTTCCTTTCCTGATCTTCCGGCACTTTTCAGTCCCGGGCCTCAATGAACATCGGTAGTCCGAAAGTATCCCGGGGAGCAGGCGGCTGACGATTTTCAGGGCCGCGCCTTATCCACAACTTGTGCACAGCGAACCTCGTCCTCAGCGCGCCACGTGCAACAGGCGAACCATCATATCGCTGCGTTCGGTATGCATTCGGACCACGTGAAGACCTGAAGCCTGACCCTCCATTGAGATCCGGATACGCCCTGCGCTCACGCGTTCACGGCCCATGGCGACCTGCCGCCCCGTTGCATCGAGCACCGTGTAGTCCAACACTTCGTTCCCTTCCAGTGCGATGATCTGGTCGGTCCCCTCCTGCCCCAACCAATGCGCAGAGAGCGTTCCGTTCCGCACTTCCTCCAAGCCCGTGCATGGATCCACCACCACGGCGACCACCGCATCAGCGTCAGCACAGGGCGGCACACCGGCGACCAGGTAGGTGTACAAACCGGAATCGTCCGTTGCCGGGTTCAACAGCCCATCGAAAGGCGCGCCGGATGGGTCGATCCATGTGCCACCGGCTTGTGGACTTCCCCCCAGCAAGGTGATCAGTTGCACCGCTGGATCGTTGATACAAATGGTGAACGTGGTGTTGCTGCCCGCATCCGCCGCTGCGTTCACCGTGAAGATGAATTCCGACGAATCGTTCGGGCATGGTGGGGTGCCATCAACGACATAAGTCATGTCATAGACACCCGGTGTGCTGAGCATGGCCCCTGCCGTCGGATTTCCCTGATAGTAGAAGACGCCGGTGAGATCGCCCCCGAACACATAGGTGATCAGCGATACAGGGGCATCGGTCGCGCAGCGCGACACTTCAACGTTCTGACCGGCGTTCGCCGGATCCTGCAGGTTCACGGTCAGCGTGGCAACATCCTGGGGGCAACCACCCGCGCAATTAGTGGTATAGGTGTATAGGCCGCCATTGTCCGTAGCTGTGTTCAACTGGCCCGAGAACGACGCGCCCGTTGGGCCACTCCACGTGCCGCAGGTCGAAGCACCGGGAATGAAATCCATTAGATCATACACCCCCGAATTCTTGCACAAGTTGACCAGCGCGTCGTTCCCTGCGAAGGGGGCTTCGTTGACGCTGATGTCCACCGCATTCGCCGTGCCGGTGGTGACCGGCGTGCTGGAAACCACGCGCACACGATAACCCGTACCCACGGGCGTCAGCGCAGGAATGGTGCAGCTGATCGTCCCTGACACGGTGGAGGAGAGCGTGCCGATCACTGTGGGTGATGCGAAGCCGCCAGCCGCATCGGAGAGTTCCGCTGAAAAGATGTTGCCGACGACATACGTGCCTTGTGCGGTGTAGGGCACCGAAAGTGCCGCGCCCTGGCAATAGGCCAACGGGTTGATGATGCCAGCACTGATGGAATTGGGGACGGCCTCCGCCAAGGTGATGCGCACATCATCAATGCCGAAGCCGGGATCCTGGGCGTTCAAACTAACCGCATTGTGGAAGCGAAAACCGAAACGCAACGTCGGCTGGTTGCTGAACTCAGGCAGCGTGATGTTCTGTTGTGTCCAACTGGACTGGTTCCGGTACTGGGCGATCGGCGTGGTGATCTGGATCCAGGACGTACCACCATCAATGCTGTAGTATAGCTGGCCGTAATTGTTGTTGCCTCCTCCACACAACCACCAGAACGAGAGCGTCACATCCGCCGAGGTCGTGGCCACGTCGGTGTTCATGCGGCTGAAGGTGTTGTCAGCCGTGATACAGAATCCATCCGCTGCGCCGAACGAGCAGCAAAGGATGCCATCCGCGATCCCTTCGACACTGGCGGTGTGGAGGTATTTTCCATTGGCGGAAGTGATCCCGCCAGGTTGCCCGGGCGTGCTGACGATGGTATAGGGCAGCGGCGTCCCAAGGCAGACCACATCACCATCGCCACCGGCATAGCTGGCGTTGATCACCCAGGTGTTCCAAACACCGACAATGCTTCCGGCATCCGTGGTGTTGAGGGTGACGGTCGGCGAGACGCCCTCGAAGTCCTCCGAATAGATGACCTGCTGGGCGAAGGAACTGGAGACGAGGAACAGTGAGGTGCAAAGCGTAACGATGCGCATGGTCGACCGATTTGGGGTTCCGCGCAAATTAGAAAGAACAGCCGCTATTTCAACCCGTGTTTTTAGTGATGATCCCCCTAAGTTTGATTATCCGATAAGACCGGGGTAACCCTCCCCAAGGACCTTTGTTCCGCCCAACCTAACACAGCCTTGCCATGCCCTCCCTAACTCTACCGCCTACCCTATTCAAGATGACACGTCGGCTACTCGGACGAACAACCCTCGTCTACGGCTTATTCCTGGCTGCTCTCTTATGCATCCCCTCCTTCGGGGAAGCGCAAATACTAGCCTGGCAGTTCGGTTCCCCAGCCTCGCTGGGTAGTGAAGCCACCTATGCGGCCACGACCGTAGCGGCGAACCTGAACGTGTCCAATCTGTCCAGGGGCTCTGGAGTAACGGCCACAGCGTTGGCGCGTGCTTTCAGCGCGAACGCATGGGACGCTTCCGCCAATGAGGCCGGTGCGCTTAGCAACAACGAGTACTTCCAATACACGGTTGGTGCCACCGCCGGTTTCCAGGTATCCCTATCGACGATCGATTGTCGCATGCGCCGGACGGGCACTGGACCGAACGCCTACCAATGGCGCTACAGTCTGGACGGAACGAACTTCACGGACATCGGAAGTGATGTCTCCTTCACGAGTACGGTTGATGGCGTCGATCAGGCACAAGTTGTTGTCTCCGCGATCCCCGCACTTCAGAGTGTTGTGTCGGGCACGACCATCACGATCCGTGTTTATGCCTGGGGCGCTACCGCTGGGACCGGCACGTTCGCGTTTGGTCGTTATGCCGCAAGCAATACCACGAACAGCTTGGCGATCAACGGCAGTATTACACCCGTCGGTGGTTGCGGCATCACCATCGCCCCAAACAGCGAAACGGCAACATGCGACGCCAGCACACCTGGTGATCTTGACACCTACGTCCTATCCATTCCTTACACGGGCGTTGATGCAGGTACAAGCATGGTTTACACCGGTAGTGGCATCGTGGGAGGTGAGGATCCCACAAGCGACAATGGCGGTTTCATATCCATCAGCAACATTCCGGAGACCGAGAACTACAGCGTGACGTTCACCACCCCTTGCGACGGCATCACTGTCTCTGGTACTGCTCCCGGTTGCGACCCTGCGCTCTGCGGCATCACCCTTGATCCGGAAACCACCACGTGCATCACCTTCACTCCAGGACTTTTGGATACGTATGATCTCAGCATTCATTATAATGGTGTGCAGGCGGGGATCACCGTGGTGAACAACAGTGGCTCCGGTACGGTGGGCGGTGACGACCCTGAGACAATAAGTGACGGAACCATCGTGATCAGCGGGATCAGCGAAGCTGATGCCTACAGCATAACGTTCACGTCACCATGTGATATACTGACCGTAGGAGGAAGCGCACCCGTTTGTGAGCCCGCACCTTCGACGACGATCGTGATCAACGAGGTTGATTCGGATACGCCCGGAACGGATGTGGCGGAATTCGTTGAGCTTTTTGGCCCGGCGAACGAGTCGTTGAACGGTATGGTCCTCGTGTTCTACAATGGCAGCAACGATCTGTCCTACTTCGCACAGGACCTGGACGGGTTCACGCTGGATGCGAACGGATTCTTCGTAGCGGGCAATCCTGGAGTACCGAATGTGGACGTGACCTTCGCTCCGGGCGCAAGTGGCCTACTTCAGAACGGGCAGGATGCCGTGGCGCTCTATTTCGGCAACGGGGTTGATTTCCCGAGCAACACCCCGGTCACCTTGACGGGCCTGATCGACGCGATCGTGTATGATACGGATGATGCCGATGATCCAGGTCTTTTGGCGTTGCTCAACGCAGGGCAACCTCAAGTGAACGAGAACGGAGGTGGGAACGGGGCCACCCAATCCAACTCGCGCGTTCCCGATGGCGGCACGCAGCGGAACACCATTACCTACGTTCAACAATTTATCACACCCGGCACCACCAACGTGCCACCATGCGGCATCGTTCCGGGAACGCCGGTTGTACAGTGTACGTCGTTCAATCCGGGTCCTGGCGACACCTATATGGTCACGATCCCATACTCCGGCGTTCAGGCGGGCACATCGGTGGTGAACAACAGTGGTTCGGGTACGGTTGGCGGGGACGACCCTGCCACGATACCCAACGGTGTGATCACTGTGACGAACATCAGCGACGCGAACAACTACAGCATCACGTTCACCGCTCAGTGCAGTTCGGTCACGGTTTCCGGAAGTGCTCCCACCTGCGAGCCATTACCGGTAGTTGTGATCAATGAGGTCGACTACGACCAGCCCGGCAATGACACGGAAGAGTTCATCGAATTGAGGAACAACGGCCTTTCCGCTATCCAACTCGCGGGGTACACCCTACAGCTGATCAATGGCGTTGGCACGGCGATCTACCAGAGTTACGTCCTGCCGAGTTTTTCGCTGGCCCCGGGTGGCTACTATGTGGTGTGCACAGTGGGTAGCGCGGTGCCGAATTGCAACCTGCAAGTGCCCCTCACAACGGGAGGCACCATCCAGAACGGGGCACCGGATGGGGTGGCCTTGCGTGACGCGACCAGCAACCTGCTGGATGCCGTGAGTTACGAAGGCAACCTCAATGCACCTTATACCGAGGGGACCGGCACATTGCTGCTCGACCCCGGTGGTGTTGGCGATACCAACCTGTCGATCAGTCGCGTTCCTGATGGAACCGATACACAGAACAACGACAGCGACTTCCTACTCAACTGTTCAACACCGGGAACCGCGAACATTCAAGTGGATACCGATAACGATGGCACCGCTGATTGCCTCGACGTATGCCCTGGTGGCCCGGAGCCCGGCACAGCCTGCGACGACCTCAACGCCAATACGGGGAACGACGTCATCCAGAGCAATTGCTTGTGCGCCGGTATCGCGGTCGATTGCCTGGGCGTACCCGGCGGGCCTGCATTGCCCGGTGTGACATGCGATGACTTGAACGAGGGCACGATCGACGATGTGTGGAGCGCTGAATGTGTTTGTGCCGGTCTGCTGATCGATTGCCTCGGCACTCCGGGTGGCCCCGCGTTGCCGGGCACGCCTTGTGATGATGGAAATGGTAACACCGTGTTCGACCTGTGGGAAGTTGGTTGTGGCTGCTCCGGCACAGCATGCACCCAGAACCTGGTACTCGAGTTCCAGAACGATGGGAACCCCGGCGAGGTGACTTGGGAGATCCGCCAGCAAGGCACCAATATCCTGGTACAATCAGGCATCGACCCCATCCCCGCAGGCCAGACCGGGACAGTATTCACCTGCGTGTCCAACGGTAGCTACTACCTCAAGGTGCTCGACAGCGGTGGCAACGGCATGGGTGGCTATACCCTGCGCACCGGTACGGCGCTGCCCGGTTCGTACGCCGCCAACGTGCGCCTGATCGACAACAAGAACAACTTCACCACGGGTGGCACCAGCCAGATCGCCG
>JBDTNF010000207.1:0-11131 GCA_039933875.1 Flavobacteriales bacterium
TTGGCCTGATCGAAGCCTTGGATAAGGTCGAGGGCATCGACCGCTTCCGCATCAGCAGCATCGAGCCGAACCTCTGCAACGATGCCATCATCGACTTCGTCGCGCAGAGCGACCGTTTCGCGCCACACTTCCACATGCCCCTGCAGAGCGGCAGCGATGTGATCCTGCAACGCATGCGCCGCCGTTACGACACAGCGCTTTATGCCGAGCGTGTTCAGCGGATCAAGCAGCGCATGCCCTATGCGTGCATCGGCGTGGACGTGATCACTGGCACGCCCGGCGAGACCGACGCCGAATTCCTGCGCACCCATGAGTTCCTGCGCAGCATCCCCGTGGACTATCTGCATGTCTTCACCTACAGCGAGCGCGCCAACACCACGGCGGTGCGCATGGACGACAGTGTACCGATGGACGTCCGCCGCGAGCGTACGAAGCAGTTGCGGATCCTAAGCAGCAAGTTCCAACGTGCGTTCTATGAGAAGCACATCGGAACCACGCGCCCGGTGCTCTTCGAAGCTGGTGACGCCGCAGGGTCCCCGAAGACGGGAGACCCTGCGGAGGTTTTCATTGAAGGCTACACGGACAACTACATCCGCGTCACGATCCCGTTCGATCCCTCGTTGGTGAACACGATCGTTCCCGTTCAACTCGGTCGCATCAACGGCGATGGACATATTGAAGGCCTGGTGATCGATCAACAAACGCAGGCGACTGCCAACTGGCAACTAACAACTGCCAACTGACCCATGTACCCCACCCTCTACCACGCCCTGCTTGACCTCACTGGTCTCGATCTTCCCTTCCTAAGGTTCCTCAATAGCTTCGGGTTCTTCGTGGCAGTGGCGTTCATTTTCGCCAGCTGGACATTGGCTCTTGAACTCCGCCGTAAGGAGAAGGATGGCCTGCTGAAGGCTTCAATGCGGAAAGTGACCATCGGACTACCGGCCACGCCATTGGAATTGGTCGGTCAGGGGGTGATCGGCTTCATCCTCGGTTGGAAAGGGCTCTATCTGCTCACCAATGTGCACGAGGTCACGGCTGCACCTCAAGCGTTCCTCCTGAGTATGCACGGCAGCGTGAGCGGTGGTCTCGCCTTGGGCGCATTGCTGGCATGGTTGCGTTGGCGCGAAAAAGAAAAGGCCCGGCTGGAAGAACCCAGAACGGAGGAAGTGGTCATGCTGCCCTCGGAGCATGCGAGCAACATCACCCTCACCGCAGCACTCTGGGGCTTGATCGGCGCGAAGCTGTTCCATTGGCTGGAGAACCCGAACGAGTTCATCGCTTTCGTGAAAAACCCAGGAGGTGATGGTGTCTTCAGCGGGCTGACGATGTATGGCGGACTGATCGTCGCCGGCGCGATGGTGATCCGCTACTGCGTAAAACACGGTATACCCGCATGGCATGGTGCTGATTCAGCCGCACCGGGTGTGATGCTCGCTTATGCCGTGGGCCGCATCGGCTGCCAGGTGGCGGGCGATGGCGATTGGGGCATCGTGAACAACACACCCGCACCCGGCTGGATGCCGCATTGGCTCTGGTCCTACACCTACCCGAACAACGTGAACGGCGTGGGCATACCGATCGTCGATGGCACTTGCTTCCCCGGCTATTGCACCGTGCTTCCTGAACCGGTCTACCCCACCCCGCTCTACGAAACGTTGATCTGCCTGCTCTTCTTCGGGATCTTGTGGGCATTGCGCAAGCGCGTGAAGCCGGCAGGTATCATCTTCTTCGCCTTCCTCCTGCTGAACGGTATCGAGCGTTTCTTCATCGAGAAGATCCGCGTGAACGTGCAGGTGGCGGGACACTGGACACAGGCGGAGATCATCGCGCTGCTGCTCGTGATCGCTGGCGTAGCCGGCATCGTATGGCTGCGCCGCAAACAGAACGTCAACAATGGAACTGCAACGACTGACTGAACAGGTCGAGGCGCTCTGCATCGAGGTGGCCGCCTTCATCCGCTATGAAGCCGGGAAGTTCACCGAAGCCGATGTGAGCACCAAGAGCGCCAACAACCTGGTGACGCACGTGGACCATACCGCCGAGGATCGCCTGGTGGAAGCGCTGGAGAAGTTGTTGCCCGATGCGGGCTTCATCGCCGAGGAAGGCAGCGGGGTGCAAGGCACCGGCCTCAACTGGGTGATCGATCCACTGGATGGCACCACCAACTTCGTTCACGGCGTGCCATGCTACTGCATCAGCATCGCCTTGCTCGACGGCACTGAACCCCTGCTCGGCGTAGTGCATGAGGTGACGCGTGATGAGCGCTTCACAGCCTGGAAAGGTGGCGGTGCCCGCATGAATGGTGTTCCCATCCATGTGTCAACGCGCAAGGAATTGCAGGAGAGTTTGCTCGCCACGGGATTCCCTTACGACGACTTCGCCCACGAGGCCGAGTACATGGACCTGCTGCGCGAACTCATGCACCGCACCCGCGGCATCCGCCGCTTGGGCAGCGCCGCAGCTGATCTGGCGTATGTGGCATGCGGCCGCTTCGAAGCATTCTACGAGTACGGCCTGAACAGCTGGGACGTGGCTGCCGGCGTGCTCTTGGTGCGCGAAGCCGGTGGCAAAGTCAGTGGCTTCAGCCCAAAGAAGGATCCCGTGTTCGATGAGGAGATCGTGGCGAGCAACAGCGCGATCCACGACGAGTTGCTCACCGTGATCGAGCGCAACTGGCAGCGGCAGGATTGACCCGCTAGGGCAAGGCGAATTTTGTTTCGGTGAGCCCGAAGCTGGTGATGTGTGCCAGCAGTTCCTCAGCGGGTACACCACCGCGTTGCGCATGATGCAACAAGGTCAATCCGTGCGGCCCTTTCGATCGCAACAGGTTGGGGAAAGCCGCAAGCAAGCCTTTGACCTCGGTGGTCCGGCCAAGCATGGTCAGCACGAAGATGTTCGCACGCGCCCCCTTGCCGATCAGGTATTCGGCGATCTCGCGGTCGCCCACGTGTCCTGCGCCTTCAAGGGCGGTTTCAAAATCACCGCCACCCACATCCCAGCACGCGTTCAGCAGGCCGGGCTGATCGGCGAGCATGCGCTGCACCTCCGGCAGGTTGTTGTGGCCTACACGCACGAACTCTTTCACCAGCTCAGGGGGCAACTGCGCCGGTTTCGGAGGCTTCGCCACATCCTGTGCGAAGAGCGCACCGCTACCGATCAAGGGAATACCGAACGCGGTCGTGGAAATGAAGTGTCTGCGGTCCATGGCTCTAGGGTGAGGGAACAGCGATCGGATACTTCGTCACCCAAGCGTCCCAAGCCACATGGCCTGGCAGGTTGTGTGCTTCCCATCGCACACCCCAAATGCCTGCGGTGAGGATGGTAACGTTTGCGTATCCCAGATCCGTGAGCGTCCGCGCGGCATCGAAGAGGTCTTCATCCAACCCACGTCCGATCAATACCAGCGGAGTGGTCTTGGCGATCCCGGCCGAGGCTATCTTCTCGTGCAGTTCAGTGGCAGCAATGTGCGTCGCCCGGCGAACGCGACCCATGTTCATCCAATCATCCTCAGCGGTTCCTTCGTATTCTTCCTTGGGCCGGATGTCGATCATCACCTGCTTGCCGGATAGTAGGGCGAGCGTATCCAGGCGATCGAGCCCCATGGCGGAATAAGGTGCCTCGCTGCTCCAGATCTCCTTCTTGCACGGGCAGCGCGCATCGCTCACATCGATCATGCCTTCCAATCCATTGAAGAGCACATGCACATCCTTGTGGCCCTGCGCGATAAGCGCAGTGGCGGCCTTGGCCGCATCGGCGGTATATGCTCCGACGACGACGATGGGGCGATCGCGCGGGAGTTCCGCATCCGACCCCATGAGCCGCTCGATCGGGATATGCGTAGCGCCCTTCATCGCGCCATAGGCGCTCACCCACTCCGGCTTCTTCCCGGGCAGGACCAGTGAATCCGCACGCACATCCAGCAGGAACACGGGGCGCGACGAACGCATGTCGCAGAGCCGCTGCGCGTTGATGATGCCATAGCCAGCGGAGCGCTCGATCAACCCGTCCATCATGGACAGGCGATCCACTTCGTTCCAGTAGCGGCTCATGCCGCCGTTCACGTTGATCACGTTCGTGTAGCCGCTATCCACGAGCATGTTGCCCACCTTCCGGCTGCGCGAACTATGCGAACAATAGAGGTAGATCGGTTGGTCGTGATCCGGAAATTCGTTCAGGCGCCTGCCCACCTCCCTGTGGTCGATGTTCCTCGCGCCCTTCAAGTGCCCGAGGTTACGGCTGGCCCAATGCGACGTGTCGCTGTATTCGCCGGGCGTGCGCACATCGATGATCAGCGCCTTGGGCGACTTCGCCAATGCCGCGGGCAGCTCTTCCCACGAGATCGTCCGATAGCGCACGTTGTCACCTTCGAACTGCGCCTGGGCCGCAGGCGCGACCAGCAGCGCGACGAACAGTAGCGGAACGTTCTGGTTCATACTTCGAAGGTCATCATCCTTCGGCAGGGTCGTCCAACCGTCCGTCATTGCCGGAACCGCCGGAACCCAGCACGCCTCACTCGTTCCGCAACGCCTTCACGGGATCCGTGGATGCCGCATTGATCGCCCGGAAGCTCACCGTGAACGTCGCAATGAGCAATACCACGAGCGCAGCGCCCACGAACACCAGCGGTTCGATCACCGTGCGGAAAGCGAAATTCTCCAGCCAACGGCCCACGCCGAACCACGCGAGCGGCATGGCCACCAACGCGCCGATGAGGACCAGCAGGAGGAAGTCGCGCGTGACGAGGTAGGTGATGCGCATCGTGTCGGCACCCATCACCTTGCGGATGCCGATCTCGCGCGTGCGCTTCTCGGCGGTCCACGAAGCGAGGGCGAAGAGGCCAAGGCAGGCGATGAACACAGCGAGCAACGAGAAAATGCCGATCAATTTCGCCAGGCGACCCTGTGCTTCGTACTGGCCATCGAGCTGTTCATCGAGGAACTGGTACTCGAAGGGGAACTCGGTGGTGCGCGCGTTCCATTTCTCCCTCGCCGCCGCGATCACCGGGGCGGGATCGCCGGCCTCCAGCCGGAGGTACAGGTACCGGATCCACTGATAGCGATCGTTCGCCGCCGCCATGTCGAAGACGAAGGGCTGCACCGCCTTGAAGAGCGGGTCGAAACTGAAGTCCTTCGCGATGCCGATCACGCTCTCGTTGCCGTTCGGCGTGTCCATGCGCTCGCCGATCACCTTCCCGGGATCATCCGGGTGCACCTGTTTGGCGAACGTCTCGTTGACGATCACGCTCAGGGTATCATCGCCGGGGAAGTCGCGGGAGAACCAACGGCCCGCCACCAATTCGATGTCCATCACATCCTGGAAATCCGGTGTCACGTACAGCGCGGGCAGGTAGGTCCACTTGCCCTGTTCCATCGTGCCCCAATTGAATTCGTGCGTGTTGTGCTTCTTGCCGATGATGTCGTTGCTCCAGGACACGCTCTTCACGCCGCTGATGTTCTTCAACTCGGGGAACACCGCCGTGTACACGTCGGCCATCGGGCCACGCACCGGGATCAGCATCACCTGTTCCTTGTTGAACCCCAGGTCCACGGAGCGCAGATGGTCGTACTGCTTCTTCACGAACACCGTACCGATGATGAGCACGAGCGCGATCGCGAATTGCACGACCACCAAAGCCTTCCTGAGCGCCTGGCCGCGCGAGGTGCCTGCCGCGTTCGCTTTCAGCACCACGGCTGGTTGGAACGAAGAGAGGAAGAAGGCCGGGTAGATACCACTGAGCAGGCCGACGATGGTGGCGATACCCAACACACCGGGCACCAGTGTCCGCGGCAGGGCGATCACTTCACCGGCCAGCATATTGAACGCAGGCATCAGCAGCTGGATCAGCACAAGCGCGATCACCGCGGCGATCAAACTCATCAGCACACTTTCCAGCAGGAACTGACCGATCAGCTGCCCGCGCGTGGCACCCGCCGATTTCCGCACACCCACTTCGCGGGCACGATACGCACTGCGCGCCGTGGCGAGGTTCATGAAGTTGACCCCGGCGAGCAGGATGATGATGAAGCCGATCACCCAGAGGATGTTCACGCTGCCCGCATCGCCGTTCTGGTGCATCTCGAAGTCAAGCTTCGAGGTGAGGTGGATGTCCACCAACGGCTGCAGCTCGTGGCCGATCTGTTCCTTCAGGAAGTCCGGATAGTACTTGTGGATGAAGTCCGGGAAGACCCGGTCCACCTCTGCCTTACTGATGCCGTCTTTCAACCGCACGTAGGTCCAGCAGGGGTTCCATACCCAGTTGCGCGTTTCGATGTTCTTCCAGAACTGGAAGATGGTATTGATGGATACCAGTCCCTCGAACTGGATGTGCGAGTTGCGCGGGATCTCACCCAGGATGCCCGTCACCTGCACATCCATCGAGCCATCCCATTTCATCATCTGGCCCATCGGGTCGGCGTCGCCGAAGTACTTTTTCGCCAGTGCTTCGCTCAGCACGATGCTACCCGGTTGCGTCAGCGCGGTCTTCGGATCGCCGACCTTCAGTGGATAGCCGAACATGTCGAACACCGTGCTGTCCACCAGGTAGAGACCGCTCTCGGTGAAGAGCTTGTTCGTGCTCAGGCTGTCGCCGACTTTCAGCGAGTGCTGCGGGTCCTGGAAATCGAACCAGCGGCAGTAGCGTTCGATCAGCTCCGGATGGTCGTGGTGCAGCGTGGGACCCAATCCGAACACCATGCTACTGCTGTGCTCGCCCTGCCCTTCCATTTCGATCTCGCCCACCACCCGGTACACCTGTTCCGCTTTCGGCACGAAGCGATCGAAGCCGCGTTCGTACTGCACATACAGGCCAATGAACACGAAGCACGCAAGGCCCGTGGCCAGGCCCAGCAGGTTGATCAGCGTATAGAGCTTGTTGCGCGCAAGATTGCGCAACGAGGTGAGGAGGACGTTCTTCAGCATGCTAAGGCAACAAGGGGATGGAAAGGTGGATCACCACCGCACGTCTCCAAAGGCTTTCGTGCGCCGTTGTTGGGCTTGTGATGAACCGTTCCTTCGACTTAGCGCATTAGCACCACACGATGCGTGGCGAGCGTAACGCCGTTCCCGGTGAAACGCACCAAGATCGGTCCTGCCGCGATCCCTTGCAGGGCAATGCTCTGGCCCGACGTCAACGGCGCATACTGTGCGATCGTCCGCCCGGTCGCATCCAGCACACTCAGGCCAATGCCTTGTTCTCCATTGGGCAGATCGACCACCAACGCATCGCCGTTCACATGAACGCCCATGCCGTTGGTAGCGTCCCGGTGGTCGGCGATGCCCACCGGGAGTTGCACCTCCACATCCTGCCGTCCGCAGAGTTTGTAGAGGGCGTTGTTGCCCGTCACTGTATTGCGCGTGTACTCGAACGCGCTCACGACATAGGTGGCACCGGGAGTCAATCCGCTCACCGACACCGAGGTGCCAACACCTGCATAGACCGCGCTATTGCCTTCGCCCAGGTCAGCGCCACTGCCAAAGACAGCATTGCCGGTGTAGTCGGTCCCATCCAGTGGGAAGTGCTGCGAACCGTTGTTCTCGCGCATCACGATGAGGCGGCCATCGCCATCACCCGCCGTGCAGGCGACATCCACCGTGGAAGTGCCCGTGGCAGTGGCCGTCACGGCGCTCGCGTTGTTCATCGGCATGGCCAGCAGGTCGTGTGTAGGCCAGCTCGTTGTGGCGCTTAGGCAGTTCCAACCGAGGTTATCCACCGCGCTCCAGAACGCACCGGATTGTGCGTTGGTCAGCGTCTTGTTCAGCAGAATGGCCCAGGTATAGCCGTTGTTGCTGCGTACGATCTCGGTGGAGGTGCCCTGTATGGAACCTGTATGCCACCAGTTGTTGAAGCTGTTCACCTCCCAGCCACACGCATAATTGACGTTCTGTGCGGATGGCGTCGTCATCGTGGTGAGCGTGCCACCGTTCAGGATGTCCGGTGCCGTGGCGAAACCATCCACCGCCACAAGCAACTTCACCAATTCGCGGGCGGTGGCCACCCAGCCCCCGTGTGCGTCCATCGCCTCCACGTTCATGCCACCGTATTCCGTAGGCACGCTCCCACCAGTGCCATAGCAGGAAGGAGCGGTGTAGCCTTCGCCCTGGTACTCCACCTCACGTTCCAGTTTATCCACCAGCAGGTTGTGGCCCAGGTGCGCATCGCAAATCCCCAGCGGTGCGAACACCGCGCTCTCCACATACTCCTCGTAGGTCATACCAGTCACCTGTTCGATCACCACGCCCAGCACCAGGAAACCGATGTTCGAATAGGCGTATGTGGTGCCGGGATCATGGTCCAGCCCATGTTGCATCAGGAATTTGATCAACGCATACTTGGAGACCGGGTTCGTCTCACCCAGCGTTTGCGCCACATACAACGGCGCACCGATGGGATCACAGCCCGGCTGTTGCCATGTATACGGCGAGGTGGGGTTCGGGAAGCAATTGATGTCGCGGTCCCAGCCGCCGGTGTGGTGCAGCAACTGATCGATGGTCACATTGTTCAATCGCGTATCGGTATAGCTCACCCCGCCCAGATACGGGTGGTTCTGCAAGCGGCCACCCGGCCCGAACACATGATCGCTCATGGCCAGTTGCCCGTTCTGCACCAAGGTCATAATGGCGACACCGGTGATGGGTTTGCTCACGCTCGCAAGCCGGAACAAGTTGTGCGGCTGCGTGGCCTCAGTGTGCGCAAGATCTGCGTTACCGAAAGCACGATCATACACCAGCTTGCCATTGCGCGAAAGCGCGAAGGCGGCGCCGGGAACGCCATAGGTGGCAAGTAGACTCTGCACCTCCGCATCGCAACTGGTCATGGACGGAACGACGATACCAGACTGGGCGGTGGTGCTCAACGCGTGGAATATGAAGAACGCGATGATCGGCGTATGGATAGAGCGCATGGGCGTGGAATTTAGAGCTTGAAAATAAAGGAATCGTTCGAGCCGACCGTATCCGCAGTTGTCTCCGACACGGAATATCGTGGCGTTGGGTCGACCGTGTTGCGTATCATGCCTACCATCAACGCGCAGTGCCCCTCCGCACCACGATCCACGCCGTGCACGAGCCCAGCGTCGGCAAGCCCCGACATAGGCACCGGCGGCAGCTATAGCGCTCGTTCTCGGTAAAGCTATTCGTATCGCAGCGCCTTCACAGGGTCAGCTATCGCCGCGCGATAGGCCTGCACCGTCACAGTGAGCACGGTAACGAAGAGCGTGATCAGCAGGGCTGCCGCGTAAAGCACAGGCGAGATGTCGGTGTGGTAGGCGAAGGTCTCCAGCCAGCGGCCGATGGCGTAGAACGCGAGCGGGAAGGCGACGAGCAGCGCGAATCCGAGCAGCACGACGAACTCGCGGTTGAGGCGGCGCACGATGTCGAACAGGGGCGCTCCCATCACGCGGCGTATGCCGATCTCCCGTGTCCGCTGCTTCGCTGTGAAGTACGCGAGACCATAGAGGCCCATGATGGTGAGCAGGATGGTGAGCACGGCGAAGGCTGTGAAGACGCGGAACAACTTGTCCTCGGCCTGGTAGAGCTGCGCGATGCTGTCGGTAAGGAAGACCGCGTCCCAATCATCGTTCGGTCGTAAGGTGCTCCATCGCTTCTGCAAGACGGCGAGCTGGCTGCGTACATCGCCGGGTGCCAGGCGCAGCACGAGGTTCTGGACGCCGTAACGCTGGCTGCTCTGGAAGATGCACAGGGGTTCGATGGGCGTGTGCATGCTGGCGTAATGGAAGTCCTTGACCACACCGATCACGGTGAGTTGCTGCTCGGGCTGCGGTGGCGATGACTGCGCGTCGCCGGGGATGTAGATCTTCTCAGCCAGCGGATCGGTCCATCCGAAGGCCTTCACGGCGCTCTCGTTCACCACCACAGCGGTCTGGGCGTCGCTGGGGATCTTGGGGTCGAAGTAGCGCCCGGTGACGAGTTGCAGGCCGAGCAGGTCGGGAAAGTCGGCATCGGCGTTGAGCGTGGGCATCGGTTTGTCGATGCGGCCCTCGGGCGTGTTCACTTGCAACACCCAGCGGCCACCGCTCTGGCCAGGCAGGCTCTGCGTGAACGCCGCGCCGGTGACGAAGCTCTCGCGCATCAGTTCCTGTTTCACGGGGCGCAGGGCATCCCAGGCGAGCGTATCCTCGCCGCGCGGTTGCGGCATGGCGATGCTGAGCAGGTTGTCCTTGCGGAAGCCCATGTCGCTGGTGCGCAGCCAATGCAGCTGCGCGAAGACGGCGAGCGTGCCCACCACCATGAAGAGCGCGATGGCGAACTGCGCCCCCATGAGCACTTTGCGCACGCGCCCCTTCCCTGCCCCACTGGCCACACCCTCCTTGAGCAACAACTGCGGCGCGAAGCGCGAGAGGAAGAAGGCGGGATAACTGCCGGCCACCACGCCGATGAGCAACACGATAAGCAGCACCACGGCGAAGAAACTGCCACGCAACAGGTAGCCCATGCCGATCTCCTTTTCCGTGATGGTATTGAAGGCAGGCAGGCAGAGCCACAGCAAGCCCAGTGCGACGACGATCCCGATGAAGGCGATCATCACGCTACCGCCGATGAACTGCGCGACGAGCTGTCCGCGCTGCGCTCCGCTCACCTTCCGCAGGGCCACCTCCTTGGCACGGCGGGTGGCATCGGCGGTGCTCATGTTGATGTAGTTGATGCATGCGATGGCGAGAATGAGCACCGCGACGATGGCGAAGAGCGTGACGTAGGCCTTGTTGCCCTTCTTCGGCGTATCGTAGATGAGGTCGTTGTTGAAGTGCACCTCGCGCAGCGGCTCCAGGTTGAAGCTGATCTCGCCGTGGAAATCCTGCCCGCCCCAGGCCGGTATGATGTACTTGGTGACGAAGGCGTCCATCTTCCCTTGGAAGTCCTTCTCGGAGACACCCGGCGCGAGCACCAGGTAATTGAAGCTGCTGTTGTTGCCCCAACTCTGGCCCAATTGCTCCCTGGCCTGCGGTGGCATGCCGAGCCGGCTCATGAACACACCCATCGGGATGTGCGTGTTCTCCGCCTTCTCATCGATGACACCGGCCACCTTCAACGTACGGTTGTTGCGTTGCACCAATTTGCCGATGGGGTCGTCGCCACCGAACATGCGCGTGGCCATCTCCTGCATGATGACGAT
>JBDTNF010000208.1:0-3161 GCA_039933875.1 Flavobacteriales bacterium
ATGAACATGTACTCATTGGACATGTCCTTGAAGACGACGAGGCGATAATTGGCGGGATGGATATCCGGTTTCATGGCACTTTTCCGTTGGGGCGGCAAAGGTATCAGCCTTTTTCAGACGCGCAAGCATCGGGATGGTGGACAATGATCGGGGGGCCAGCCGCGTAAAGAGCCTGTTCAGGGTCTCTTGGGCGATGCACCACGAGTCTATTTTTCGGTCAGGCGCAGCCGGAAGATCATCGCGTAGCGGTGCCTACGGGATCATCTTCCGGCGAAGCATGGGCGGAAAAGAGGCCGGGGGGCGCGTTCGAATAGATCCTGAACAGACTCTAAAGCACCCGATCGCCATCTTTGCTGCCCTTGATCCTTCGCACCACCCTCTTCCTGGCCTTCCTGGTCACCCTGCTCGCTGGCTGCCGGAAGGACCAGCTTTTCTCCACCGACCCCGCCTCGCTGGAATTCAGTGAGCCGGAGGTTCTTTTCGACACCATTTTCACCCAGGTCCCCTTCTCGGTCACCAAACGCTTCAGGGTGTACAACCGGAACGAGAACGCGGTTCGGGTGGATGTCGCCTTGGAAGGTGGAACGCCCTCCCCCTTCCGGATCAATGTGGATGGCGCCACGGGCGTCAGCTTCGAGGACGTGGAGATCCTGGGTGGCGACAGCATCTACGTGTTCGTGGAGGCCTCACTGGACCAGGCCAACAGCAACAATCCCTTCGTTTTCGAGGACCATGTGCTCTTCAATACCAATGGGACGGAGCAGAGTGTGAAGCTCGTCGCCTGGGGTCAGGACGCGCATTTCTTCTACGCCGACACCTGCATTCAAGGCCTCCCTTGCTTTAGTTGGATCGCAGGCCCGGATTGCGAAACCGTGAACTGGGTTAACGACAAGCCCTATGTGATCTACGGTTATGCGGTGGTTGATAGCTGCTGCACACTGATCATCGATCCAGGAGTGCGGGTGTACGTGCATGGTGGTGGTGGCCTGTGGATCTACCGTTGGGGCCGGATCCTGGCGGAAGGGACCCAGGAGGAGCCCATCACCTTCCAGAGCGACCGGCTCGAGCCGCTCTACGCCGAGCTACCCGGCCAGTGGGACCGTATCTGGATCAACGACGGTCCGGCGGGGAACGACAACGTGCTGGAGAACGTGGTAGTGAAGAACGCCCTGATCGGCATCCAGTGCGAGACCTGGCCCTTGGTACCGGACGCCCCGACCAGCGAGGCCCATCTGGTGCTGAACAATGTGAAGATCCGCAACTGCAGCGCGGCGGGGATCTTGAGCCGCAACTACACCATCAACAGCACCAACCTGCTCGTCGGTGACTGCGGCCAGTACAGTGTGGCCCTGACCGGTGGCGGTGGCTACAATTTCGACCACACCACCATCGCCAACTACTGGAACTATGGTGTGCGCCAGACCCCGGCCTTCATCATGACCAACACATATGGCGACATTAACGGGGCCCTCCAGGTGCGCGACATCACCACCTCCGTGTTCCAGAACAGCATCATCTATGGCAGCAACGTGAACGAATTCCAGCTTGAGTTCGACGCGGGTCTCACACCGGATATCTACTTTAAGCATATGCTCTTGCGAACGGACCAAAGCACAAACGATCCCCAATTCTTCGACGTGGACTGGATCTTCCGGAACCAGGATCCCCAGTTCCACAACATCACCGATCGTGACTTCCATTTGAACGGTGGGTCTCCGGCAATAAACAGGGGGTTGACTGCAGCAAGCACTGAAGCACTCCTGGACCTCGATGGGGTTGATCGTATAGGCGGCGAAACCGACCTCGGCTGTTTCGAGTTCGTCCCCTAGCCTACTTCAAGTCCAGCAGGAAGCGGATCGTATCGATCCCGTCGGCGTAGTCGCCCAGTTCCGGGCTTTGTGCGGTCCCAAAGGGCACATGGCCATGCCCGACGATGCATTGGATCGATGCTGCTTGCTGCTCCAATTGCTCGCGCAGCAAGGCGTTGTCCGCGTAGCGTTCGTAGTGGAGCGCGCCGACCGGGCTCGCCAGGGCCGCATCCTCCTTCAAAAGCAGAAAACCATTGTCCAGGAACGTGACCCGGTCGAGCAACCAGATCGCCCGGGTGTAGTCGTAGTTGTTGCCGTACTTGTTGTGGTTCGCCACCCCCTGCCAGGGGAAAAAGGCCTCGAAGACCCGGTCCAGGTCGAAGTCCTGCGGCAGGTAGAGCTTGGCGACATTGCGGCAACCGAGGCCGAAGTAGCGGAACACATCCTCGCCCAATGCGGTTAATTCCTGCTCCGTTTCGGTCCCATCAAGCACCGCTACGCTCACGCGGCTTTTGCGCACGATGCGCGGCAAGTGACCGAAATAGTGTTCGAAGTAGCGCGCCGTGTTGTTGCTGCCCGTGGCGATCACCGCCTCCACTTCACCGAGTTTCCCGGTGGTGAAGGTGATCTGCTCCTCAATGCCTGGCGCGAGCTGGCCCAACAGGGCGATCAATGCGGGCACCAATTCCGGATCTTGGGAGGAGCACTTCACCCGGGCCCTGTGCCCACTGAGCCAGACACAAAGCACATCGTGCAGCCCTACCAAGGGAATGTTCCCCGCGAGGATCAGGCCGACGGTTCTCAAGGGGGCACGTCCATCACCCAGCTTCGGATACCCTTTCAGCCATGCGTTCATCCGATCGACCTCCAGCGCGAAGGCCCATGAGGAAAAAGCGTGGCAGACGTTCTCCTCAACGAACCATCCGTTCCGCTGGTGGGCCTTGCGGATAACCGCATCCAACTCATCGTATTCCTCCTGATTGACACCGCACGCATGCCCGGGCCAGGTATCGCCACGGCCGAGATGGCCCATGACGGCACCGAGTTGCGCGAGCGCTGCCACGCGCATATCCATCGAAAGCACGTGCTCCTGCGTTGTTCCCGTTCCTGCCTTCATCCCCCCGCTATCTTTGCCCGCGCAAAAGTAGACCGCAGGCCATGGCGATCATCATCACCGACGAATGCATCAACTGTGGTGCATGCGAACCCGAATGCCCCAACAACGCCATCTATGAAGGCGGCGCGGAGTGGCGTATGGCCGATGGCACCACATTGAAAGGACCGTTGACCACTCCGATGGGCAACAGCTACGATGCGGATGCGGTGAACACGCCGGTGAACATGGACGTGTAT
>JBDTNF010000209.1:0-2680 GCA_039933875.1 Flavobacteriales bacterium
ACAACCAGCTTACACAACCACGCGCTGACATTTTTCGCCGCGGTATTGTTGGTCGGTGTTCCATCCGTGTTCACGGTGGCCACCGTTGCTATGGTCACCAACTCGGTGCCGATGAGTAGCACATCCGGCGGCACCTGGAAGTCCACTGTATAGGTGCGCTGTGACCAGCCTGAAAGAGAGGATTGCGACCACGTGAGCACATTACCGATCACGCTGGCCGGGGCGGGTGTGGCCTCCGAGTACGTCAGATCGGGATCGAACTCCATCGTCACCGTCGTATTGCCGCTGGCGGAAGGCGTGAAATTCTTCACCAGCATCCCATACTGCATCTGGAACCCCGGCCGGGCTATCCCACTCGAGATCGAGATTCCCACATCCAAGGGCACCACCGATGCCGTCGCCACATTCAGCGTGGTGGTCGAGCCCAGTGTGGCATTGAATGGTATGGGACCGATCACGCAGGATGCTTCGACGGCCGGATGCTCAACAAGCATCGAAAAGGCACCACCCGTTGGCAACGCCAACCCATATGTGCCGAGCGACGATGTCATCGTGTACAGCGGACCAGGCATCACCTCGACCACGGCATCCGGCACGCGCGGCTCGTTGAACTCCACGGTGCAACTCACATTGCCATCAACGAAGCCGGTGCCAGCGACCCGCGCACAAAGCCCTACGCTGGGAA
This sequence comes from Flavobacteriales bacterium, assembly GCA_039933875.1. GTDB lineage: Bacteria > Bacteroidota > Bacteroidia > Flavobacteriales_F > PHOS-HE28 > PHOS-HE28. The sequence continues at coordinate 686 of JBDTNF010000209.1, forward strand.
TGGTGAACGGATGATCCTCGGCGCAAACCGGGGTCAAAAGCACGCTGTTCCAATCTCCCGAACCGTCAAGGATGTGCTCGGCCTGCACACGCAGCACCAAGTCCCCCGCTGGCAACCCTCCGATCGTCGTGCTCGCGGGCAGGCTGCTGAAGCTTGGAAATGATCCGCAAGTCGCAACGACCACGTTCCCGTTGGTATCGTACACCCTGAACGAGACCCGGCATTCGTAAAGTGAACCCCCATATGTTCCGATGGTGATACTCCCTGTCGGCAGGTTGCTGCACGAGCCCGTGATATCCAGGAAACCGACCGAAGGAAGCGTGGTCGGGAAAGGGATGTTAGTGGTGATCGTCCCCGGGCAGCCGTTGGCATCGGTATATCCCATCGTAGGTGAAGATCCCGGTGATGCCCCTGGGAACTCAACGAGATAACTCGCATTCCAACACCCTGGGAAAGCCTGAGGTGCTTGCACGGAGGGTCCCATGAAGGAGAGCGGTGGCATCCCCGGCACACTGGTTCCGGTAGGATAGATGCCTTCGTAATTCTTCACCAACACGGGGACCGTCCCTTGACCACAATTCGGCAACGGGAATACGAATGCCGGCGAGATCGGTGTAAGGGTGGCGTATGCGAGTACATTGAAATCGTCGACCGCTTCATCCAGCAGTGCATCCGTGACGACCACTTGGTTCGCCCCCGCGGGGACGTCCTCCAGAATGAACGAGGCGCTGCTCGTGGTGGTCTGCCCCCCACTGCTCAAGACCACTTGGAACGGTGGCACGCCGCCGGTGATAGTACCGACGATCCGCCCCCCGTAACCGCACACAGCGTTATGGGTCACCTGCACCGATACACTGATCGCGTGAGCTGGCCGCAAGGCTGCGAACAGCGAGAATACCAGGAGTATGGAGTTCAGCAGTCTCATTCCCGATCGTGTGCCGGTACTTCTGGTTGGTGTGTCATGGGCACGCGGCACTGACCTCATTGCCGCACAAAACGTTCTGTCATTGTGTTCCCGCTTGCATCGAACCAATTCACGTTGTAGATCCCGGGAGGCAGGCCGGACATATCAAGCACCGCTCGCGACCCCACCACACGTTCCTCCCACATTGTCCGTCCATCCACCGCACTAATGCGCAGCAGGCCAGGACCACTGGTCGGATCCATCACCTGTACAACCAGCACCCCGTCAGTCGGGTTGGGGGCCAGCTGCAATTCCGGTCCACTTCCCTGCTCCGGCAGCCCGGTGCTGAACTCCGCCGTCAACACGCTCGGCTCGGTGATCACCGGCGGGTTGAAGTCGAAGTAAATGTTGGCGGTGTTGCTGATCTCCGTGCCGGGCAGGAGCGGAAGGCGTGGCCTGATGCGGAACGAGACGAAACCGTGGCTCGCCGGTTCGTTCGTGGTGCTGTCGGGTAGTAGGATGTTGGGGAAGATGAAACGGAGCACGCCATGCTCCACCATCTCGACCAGGCAGGAATGCGATCGCACACCAAGGTTGAACGTAGTGGGATCCAACGTTTCGGCAAGCGTATCCGTGATCACTACGAAGAAGGCCGTGTCCGTACCGGTGTTCTGGAACTGGATGGTATAGCTGAGCCAGTCATCCTGGTCGATGAAATAGAATTCGTTGCTCCAGCCAGTGCTTGTGTTCACCTCCTTCGCGTTGGGATCAAGGCTGGCTGTGATCGTGCGCGTGTCGGTGTCCGTGTTGTTGGCGGTATTCGGCTCGGGCTGGATTATTCCGACAGTGGCCGTGCTGACCAGATCGGTACCAACAAGGCCCACGTTGGCCGGCACCTGGAACCCGGCGCCCACCGAACGGAAACCGAACGAAGTGATCTGCGCGAGGTCCCATGTGATGGTGTTCCCGACAACACTTGTCGGAGCAGGCGTTCCGCTCACGTACGAAAGCACAGGGTCAAAGACCAGCGTGATCGTCATCGCTCCGGTGACACCGGCGGTCAAGTGGTCCACGCCGATCCAATAGGACAT
>JBDTNF010000210.1:0-17790 GCA_039933875.1 Flavobacteriales bacterium
ACCTGGATCTCCTTGCCCAACCCGCTAAGGCCGGTGCCGAGGATGATGCCCGTCTCCGGTGCCGCACCGGTGGTCTTCTTCAAGTGGTCAGCGATGCGCTGGATGCGTTGCAACATGGTCGCGGATAAGGGCGGTGAAGTGCTCGGGTTCGTTCAGGATCATGGCCCGCATACCGATCACCGCGAGCGGAAGCGCAGCGAGCGGACTTCCATCGATAACGGAACGCAGACGCATCGCGTCCTTTTCCGTGGTGAGCAGCGTTTTCGGGCCGGGCGCGAATTTAGCGTATCGGTCCGCCAGCCGTTCGAGGTCCCCTGTGCTGAACGGATGATGGTCGGGGAAGGCGACGTGTTCGACGTTGGCGAAAAGCCGATGCGCGTGGTCGACAAGGGGGGCGGGGTCAGCGATGCCGGTGAAGAGAAGGCAGTTCGATGTTCGTTGTTCGTTGTTCGGGGCACCTTCCGGCGAGCGACCAACGATCAACGAGGGCTCGTTGTATGCGATCCCGCTGAAGAATAGGTGGTGTGCGGGGAGCAGCCCAAGCCGCTGGCGCCAGCGCTTTTGTTCTTCTGCCGAGGGCAGGGTCGGGCACTTGGTCACGACCACGATCTGCGCGGCTTTGGACCGCGAAGGCAGGTCGCGCAGCCGTCCTACTGGAAGTAGCGCATCATCGCACCACGGTCGCTGCCAGGTGGTGAGGAGGATGTTCAACCCGGCGTTCAACCGACGGTGTTGGAAGGCATCGTCGAGCACCACGGCGCGCAGATCGGGCTGGAGCCGGGCCATCTCATGGATCGCGTTGACGCGATCGGCTCCAACGAACACGTGCGTGGCAGGGAATTTCCGCTTGAGTTGCAACGGCTCGTCACCGACCTCCCTGGCGGTGCTCTCCTCCCGCACTTCAAGGAAGCTCGTGCCCGTGCGTCCGTAGCCCCGGCTCAGCGTAGTCAGCGGTGCCAGCCCATCCAAGGTGCGGAGGACGAGTTCCACATGCGGGGTTTTGCCCGTGCCGCCCAAGGCCAGATTGCCGACAACGATGGTTGGTACGGCCGGTCGTTCGCTGTGCAGGATCCCACGATCGTAAAGCGCATGCCGCAGGGCCAGCACACCGCCATAAAGCCAGGCCACGGGCAACAGCAGGGAACGCGCTACGGACATGCAAGGTCAAAGATGCGGTGATGTGGGCCATGATCAATGATCAGGCTTACCCACCAGGATGGCGTGTGCTATGTGCGGGTGGTAGTGGAGTGGCGGTTCGCACTACTCGGAGCCGTCATCTGTATTTTTCGCAAGAGTAAGCTGACCGCGAACTGATCGGCACGATCAAGCCACGGCTAGCGGGCCTATCTTGCCCATGCGATCGGGAGATCGCTGGGAACATGAACGTTGGAGGGAGGATCTTGAACACAGAGCCACTGATCTGGAGATCAGCGGCAGCGAAATGCGGAAGAACCGCGCGAGCAGGGGGGATACTTCGAATCGTGTTATGCATGGTGCATGCGTTGTTGCATGCCCCCAATGCGCGTGCTCAACAAGGGCTGAACAACCTATGGTTAGGTGGCTTTGAGGATGAATCACCTCCGCCTTGGGGCGGTGTCGACCTTGACTTCCTCTCAGGGAACTTGGTCATCTCCACGGCAGTACGCACCATGGACTACAAGCGTACCAACACTAACATTACTGATAGCTCAGGTGATCTGCTTTTCAGCACCAATGGCGCTTATCTGGCCAATGCTACCGGCGATACTCTTGAAAACGGCACTGGGCTCAATCCCAGTACCTACACGTCCAACTACCCGGAGGGCTTACATATTCAGCAAGCGGTGTTGATCCTGCCCAAGCCCGGCAACTCAAACCTGTACTACCTGTTTCACAGCACCATTGATGACCAGATCGACTACTTCGCCCAGCGGCTGTATGTGACCACCATTGACATGAGCTTGGATGGTGGTCTTGGTGGTGTTGTTACCAAGAACCAGATCGCGATCGATAGTCTGCTTACCGTAGGCAAGATCACCGCTGTGCGGCATGCGAATGGCCGCGACTGGTGGGTTCTGTGTCATGCTTTTGATTCGCAAGCGTATTACACCTTGCTGATCACACCCAATGGCATTGCGGACCTCCAGTACCAGTCGATCGGCATGGTTCGCAGTGAGGCTGCAGGGCAGCTCTGCTTTTCTCCCGCAGGCGACCGGTTCGCATACTACTGCGGTAGACCTGGAGAAGGACTGGAGATCTTTCATTTTGATCGATGCACGGGATTATTGAGCGACCCGATCTTCGTTGCATCCGTTGTGCCTACAGGTACTGGAGGTGTGGCGTTTTCGTCCGATGGGCACTACCTCTACATCTCAGCGGTTGAGGATGTGTACCAGTATGATACTGAGGCACCGGATATCGCGGCTTCTGAGGTGCATATCGCGCATTGGGACGGCTTCTATTCGCCCAGCCCGCCCTTCGCGACATTGTTCGATATTGCACAGCTTGCGCCCGACGGGAAGATCTATATCGGAACAGGAAACGGCACTTTGCACTTACATGTGATACACGACCCGGATGAGCAGGGCTTGGCCTGTAATATTGAGCAACATGGCATTGAGTTGCCACGCTATTCTATGAACTCTCTACCCAACCACCCCAACTACCACCTTGGGCCAGTAGATGGCAGCGAATGCGACAGCTTGGGGATCAATACAGGCTTGCATCTGGAGGACAAGGCGATCGTACTACAGGCGTTCCCAAATCCCAGCGATGGTCGCTTTACGTTGAGCTATCCTGTGCGCAACGAGGCGGGCGAACTCGAAGTGCGGGATGCCACCGGCCGGGTGGTTCTTCACGAGCGTATTCCGCAGTGGAGTCAGGTGCATCGTGTTAAGTTGGCCCAACCAGTCGGGCTATACCATGCAACAATGCGATGGGGCAATGCACAGGGCAGCGTGACGGTGCTGGTGGAGTGAGCGTGTAGGAAATGACCATATGTGAGCTTCTCCGAAGTTCGGCCGATCATTATTGGGTGTGGGCTTTTTGCCCGGCCAAGGCGGTCATGGCGTGGGTTGCGAGCGGCTGGTTGGCGACCACCGGGGTGTTGGTTCGGTAAAGCTTCCAAGCAGTGAAAATGAAGATAAAGGACATCGCCAGCGCGCTTGAACAATGGGCTCCGCGGAGCCTTCAGGAGGATTATGACAATAGCGGCCTGCAGGTCGGTGACCCCGAGGCGGAGGTTACCTCGGCCCTGGTCTGCCTGGATTGCACCGAAGCCGTGGTCGAGGAGGCGGCCGCCACCGGTTGTGGGCTCATTATCGCCCACCATCCCGTCATCTTCAAGGGGCTGAAGAGTTTGACGGGCCGCAACTATGTGGAGCGCACGATCCTGGCCGCCCTGCGCCATGGCATCGCCATCTTCGCGATCCACACCAACTTGGACAATGTCCTCGAGGGCGTGAACGGCGAGATCGCCAACCGCCTTGGCTTGAAGCCCTTGCGGGTACTCGACCCCAAGCCCGACCAATTGCTGAAGTTGGTGGTGTTCGTGCCGAAGGACCACGCGGATCCGGTGCGCAATGCCTTGTTCGGCGCGGGCGCCGGCCGGATCGGCGGCTACGATGAGTGCAGTTTCAACCTGGATGGCACGGGCACCTTCCGTGCTGGCGAGGGCACCAACCCCTTTGTCGGGGAACAGGGTAAACGCCACAATGAGCAGGAAGTGCGGATCGAGGTCCTGTTGCACGCTCCCCGGCAGGGGGCGATCCTCGCGGCGATGCGAACCGCGCATCCCTATGAGGAAGTGGCCTACGACCTCTATCCGCTCCTGAACGACCATCAATTGGTGGGCAGCGGCCTGTTGGGCGAATGGGACAATGCGTTGTCGGAGAGTGACTTTCTAGCCAGGCTCAAGGCCGTGTTCGGTCTGAAGGCGGTCCGGCACACCGCGCTTTTGGGTAAACCTGTTCGCCGTGTGGCGCTTTGCGGCGGTTCAGGCGCGTTCCTGCTGGAAAAAGCGGTCGCGGCCGGGGCCGATGCCTACATCACCGGTGACGTCAAATACCATCAGTTCTTCGACGCCGATCGCCGGCTGCTGCTGGCGGACATTGGGCACTATGGCAGCGAGCAGTTCACCATGGGGCTGATCCAGCGCAGGCTAGGGGAAGTTTTCCCTACATTTGCCGTCCGTTTGACGGAGATCGTCACGGACCCCATATACCATTACTGACCATGGCGAAGAGTGACGTGAAGGCCCCGACCAAAGCGGCGAAGGGTGCTGCCCAGAACGGTACCACCACCAAGGCTGCACCAGCGGCCGCCAAAGCCGCCCCCGCTGCCACCAAGGCCGAGATCACCATCGCCGAGAAGCTCGTGGAGCTTTTCCGACTCCAGCACTTCGATTCACAAGTGGATCGGATCCGCGTACAGCGGGGAGAGCTTCCCCTGGAAGTGCAGGATCTCGAGGACGAGGTCGCCGGTTTGGAGACCCGACTGAAGAAGATCCAGGATGAACTGGGTGAGATGGAGGGCCAGGTAAGCGAAAAGAACAACCTGATCAAGGACGCAAAGGCCCAGATCAAGAAGTACGAGGCGCAGCAGGCCAAGGTGCGGAACAACCGCGAGTACGACTCGCTGACCAAGGAGGTCGAGTTCCAGAACCTGGAGATCCAACTGGCTGAAAAGCGGATCAAGGAGGCGAAGGCGCAGATCGACATGAAGAAGGCCGTGGTGGAGCAGAGCAAGCACCTCTACGACGAACGCGTGAAGGACCTGGACCTGAAGAAAAAGGAACTGGACGCCATCGTAGCCGAGACGGAGAAAGAGGAGAAGGACCTGGCCAAGAAAAGCGAGGTGGCCGCCAAGCACATCGAAGAGCGCTTGCTCAGCGCCTATCGCCGTATCCGTGGCAACGCGCGTAACGGTCTCGCCGTGGTTCCGGTTGAACGGGGCAGCTGTGGAGGTTGCTTCAATGCGATCCCGCCCCAGCGCCAGTTGGACATCAGCAGCCACAAGAAGATCATCGTGTGCGAGCACTGCGGCCGCATCCTTGTGGATGAGTATGTGCAGGAACGCGTGATGAACGAGAAGTAACAGACCTATCGTTGAACATCGAAAGGCCCCGACTAGTCGGGGCCTTTTTCATGAGTACGTATCGCCGTGATCACGGCCTGTAGCTCAGGGTGAGCATTGCGCGGTAGCTGCGTCGATCCTCGTGCGTGGCGTCGACAAGTGCGGGACTGTATTGGAAGTAGTTCGCACCGCTTTGGGCATAGTTCAGGCCCAGTTCCACGCCGACATGGTCCGTGCGGTAACCGATGCCGCCGGCGTAGGTCTTCAGGGCAAGTCCATGCCGTGCGTCATCCTTCACATACGCATTGGGAACAACGCCCCAGCCCACGCGGTAGTACCAATTGCCGGCCCTCCATTCCGTGCCCACACGCAAGCTATGTACAGCGCGATAGCTGGTGCTGATCACATCGTTCTCGGCGGAGAAGTCATAGTCATCCACGAGGTTGTCGTTGGGCTTGAAACGCATCTGGCGGTAGTCGGCATATTCATAGTCCACACTCACCAACCCTTTCTCCCCTGCGATGTACGCCGCACTGATCACCGCGCGCCAGGGCGTGTTCAGGCGGTAACTGAAGGTGCCATCCGGAGAAGTGGCGCTGTATCCGCTCTGGCCATTAACATCCGGTGTGCGGAAACTGGTTCGCATATCCGTCACATACGCATCACTCAATCGAAGCCACTGCGGACTGTGGAACGATGCCCCCACTCGGAAGCGTTCGGTGACACGCCCTATGACCCCGAGCTTCACATCGATGCCATTGCCGGTGGTGGTCAGATCCTCCTTGTAGGTGACTTCCTTCAGGTCCAGACTTTCATCGAGGGAGGTCTCCGAATGTGTCGTGGTGCGTTTGTACCGCTGTCCGGCTATGCCAATGGACATACCCACGTACAGGCGATCCAGGTAGTTCCCTGCATAGAAGAAGGACGTGCTGGATGAGGCGCCGCTGGATTCGATGGTGTGCACTTGACGTGTGTTCGACCCGAAGGGGATCTGACTGTTGTATGTGTTGAACACGGTATCGGCTGAGGGGTCGATCGCGTACGTGTCGTAGGCCAAACCGGAAGTAAAGGGGAAGGCATCGAACAAGGAATCCGAAGGCGTTCCGTTCGCTTCATCCACGAAGCCCTGCAGGATCGTGCTGGGGACCTGTTCACCCACGGCCACCTGGCTCCAATGCTGGCTTTGGCGTCTATCGTAGATCACGCCGAACGTTCCGCTTCGCCAACTCCCACTCTTGGAGGGCGTGTTCAGGACGAGCGCGAAGTTGTTGAAGAAGAACCGTCCCTGGGTACCATCGGCACCGGTACCATAGTAGTCGCTCTGCGCATCGTTCACTTCGAACGATGGGGTCATCGAGATCTCACTTGTCCGGTAGATGCCGAACCCTGCCGGATTGATGTTGATACCGACCGGGTCGGCGCCCAATGCCCCGAAGGCGTTGGCCAAACCGTTGCTCCGGGCGGTACCCCCCGGCATCAACGAGCTCATGCGCAGAGCGTCCTCTTCGCTCTGGGCCTTGAGCCCCACGCACATGGCATAAGCCATGAACAAGCCCGCCACGCGGTATGGCACCTTCACCTCCATGTTCGGCTATGCTTAGCGTGGACGACCACCACCACCGGAACGTGAGCCACCGCCCGTGCTTCCGCCACTCCCGCCTCCACCAGAAGGCGAGGGGCTTGAGCCCACACCCAAATGATCACCGCTGCGCTCCTTGGTCCCACTGGCTTCACGACCAAGGTGATCGCTTCCGACCGACGGACGTTTACCTGATGGTCGTGTAGTTGGGCTTGCGCTGCCGCCGTTCGATCGATCGCTGTTCCGTGCGGGGGCGCTGAGTGTTTGACGATCCGTGCCGCGGTTGAATTGGTCCAGCCCCGATCCGGATGCCAGACGCACGGGATCCCGGAACGTGGCACGCACCTGACCAGGGTTGCCCGGTCTGCTCCCCCCTCCGCCGTTCATCGAGGGACGATGACCAACGACCACACCGCTTGATCCACCGATGATGACAGGCGTGTAGCAGCATGAACAGTTGCCATACGGACTGTAGTAGTTCCCGTAACCATATCCACCGTAGTAGGGGTCATTCCATCCCCACGGTGAAGAGCCGCCATAGTAGGGGCTACCCCAAGCACCGTACCCACCATAGTATGGGCTTCCCCAACCGAGGCTCATGTTGTACCACGAGTTATTCCACCCACTGCCCCAACCCATGCCCATACCCCAGCCAGGGCCGTTCCATCCGCTCTGCCAGCCCAAGCCGGTGCCGAAGCCAAAGCGCCCGTAGTTGTAGTAGTACGGGTCGTTGTAGGTCATGTCATAGAAGTCCCGCGACTGGGCCTGCTCATCGGTCGTGGCGTTGGGATCGTAGTAATCGTCCGTTGGCGGCGCTGGCTCCTCAGTTGCCGCGGACTCGGTCAAAACAGGTGGAGGAGGAGCTAACGAGGGTAGAAAATAAACATCATCACGCACCTGCGCTACAGGCTGTACGCTGCCGCAGGAAGCCAGGAGCACGCTGATCAGTAGCAGTCCTGGAACGGATCGAAGCATGGTTTTCATCTGCCTTCTGAGTTGCACCTCGCGGAACGCCCAAGCGCCCCTTCAAGGTTGTTTACTTTAGCCGCCTTCGGACCAGAACAAAAATAATACCGGTATTACGGCCATGGCGGATCTACTGACGAAACGTGCTGATGACTATGCGCAATGGTACAATGATCTGGTGCTGAAGGCCGACTTGGCGGAACACAGTGAGGTGCGTGGTTGCATGGTGATCAAACCGCACGGTTATGCCATTTGGGAGAAGATGCAGGCCGCCCTCGACGGTATGTTCAAAGCCACCGGACATGTCAACGCTTACTTCCCGCTCTTTATTCCGCTGAGCTATTTCGCGAAAGAAGCCAGCCATGTCGAGGGCTTCGCAAAGGAATGCGCCGTTGTGACCCACTACCGGTTGAAGAACGATCAGGGGAAGGGTGTGGTCGTGGATCCGGAGGCGGAATTGGAGGAGCCCTTGATCATCCGCCCGACGAGCGAGACCATCATCTGGAACACCTACCGGGGCTGGGTGAAGAGCTACCGCGATCTGCCTTTGCTGATCAACCAATGGTGCAACGTCGTGCGCTGGGAGATGCGGACCCGGTTGTTCCTGCGCACAGCTGAATTCCTCTGGCAGGAAGGGCACACAGCGCATGCCACCAAGGCTGAAGCCATTGCGGAGACCGAGCGGATGTTGGACGTGTACGCCACCTTCGCGGAGGAGTGGCTCGCCATACCGGTGATCAAAGGCATCAAGACCGCGAGTGAGCGCTTCGCCGGTGCGGAAGAGACGTATTGCATCGAAGCGATGATGCAGGACGGGAAGGCACTACAGGCCGGCACGTCGCACTTCCTTGGGCAGAACTTCGCGAAGGCCTTCGATGTCGTGTTCACGAACAAGGAGAACAAGCAGGAGCATGTGTGGGCCACGAGTTGGGGCGTGAGTACCCGGTTGATGGGCGCCCTGATCATGACGCACAGCGATGACCATGGCCTGGTGCTTCCCCCCAAGCTGGCCCCTATCCATGTGGCGATCGTACCCATCGCCAAAACCCCCGAGCAACTCGCGGCGATCCGTGACTATGTGGACCCCGTGATCAAAGCGCTACGCGCCAAAGGCATCGTGGTGAAGTTCGACGACGACGACCAGAAGAAACCCGGTTGGAAGTTCGCGGAGTACGAATTCAAGGGTTGTCCGGTGCGGATAGCGATCGGGCCGCGAGACATGGAGAACGGTACCGTGGAGGTGGCACGCCGCGATACCATGGAAAAGCAGGTGATGCAGATGACGGATATCTCCGAGAAGGTGGAACACTTGCTGCAGGCGATCCAGGAGAATCTTTACCAGAAGGCCCTCGCCATGCGCGAGCGCTACACCCGGGCTGTGGATACTTATGACGAGTTCAAGGTGGCCATCGAAGAGGGTGGGTTTATACTGGCGCACTGGGATGGCACTTCGGAGACCGAAGAGCGCGTGAAGCAGGAGACCAAGGCTACGATCCGTTGCATTCCTTTACAAGGCGATCGGACGCCGGGCCGATGCATGGTCACCGGCGAGCCGAGCGCACAACGTGTCATCTTCGCCCGAGCTTACTGATGAGCAAGAAGCCGCAACCCCAGGCCCCTCGTGACCTCGTGATGAACGCGCTGCGCGTGAAGTCACGCATGAAGCAGGACGTTTACCACAGTACGGTGGAGATGTTCGAGCAGTTGAAAGAGGTATTGCAGGAACTCGCCGCCGACCTGGACAAGGAGGTGCAGGCACACGACGGGCGATTGAGCGTGACATACCTGGACAAAGGCGCCACGGCGTGCGAACTGAAGGTGGCCGGCGATGTCATCATCTTCCACATGCACACCAATGTGTTCAAGCTGGATCAGAGCCACAGCCTATGGAAGACAAGCTACCTTGAGGAGGATGAACTGCGTGGATACTTCGGGGTGGTCAACATGTACAATTTCCTCAGTGATTCGTTCAAGTACAATCGGGAACGCGACCTGGGTTACCTCGTGGCGCGGCTCTTCCTGAACCGAGAGAAGCATTTCTTCGTGCAGGGCAAGCGTCAACTCAGCTTCCTCTATGATGATCTGTCAGATAACGTCATCGATCGGGCGCACATCAAAAGCGTGCTCTATTCGGTGATCATTTACGTGCTTGAGTTCGACTTGCTCGCCCCACCTTACGATCAGGTGAACCAGGTGACCGTGAGCGAAATGAACGAGTTGAACGCCAACCTGCAGTTGAGCACCGGCAAGCGGCTGGGCTTCCGCTTCCAGTCCGATGGGAGTGAGATGACCTGAGGGTTGTTGCTGTTTGGCGCGCGCTGTATACATTTGCCGACCCTTTGCGGGAACCCACAATGGGTTGTTGACATGATGGCCCGTTCGTCTAGGGGTTAGGACGCGTCCCTTTCACGGATGAAACAGGGGTTCGATTCCCCTACGGGCTACACGTAAAGCCCCGGCGAAAGCCGGGGCTTTTTCGTTGAAGCCGGTGTGCGGAACGTCGAAAGCACGGTCGATCTTCAGCTCAAAGGCCCCGCCTATCTTTGGCCGTGCTGCACAGGGTTGTCCGTTCGCGGGTCCCGTCGGCCATCAAAACGAACGGAATGGGCTCACGCAATGCGGTGCTGATCGGAACATGTTTCGCGCTCGCGCTATCCTCCTGTGTGGGGCGTCGCGACGTCAACTACCTCAACGACCCCTCGTTGAGCCCCGGGGCCAGCAAGTTGTTCGAGAACCGCAAGTTCGAGTACCGTATCCAGGTGAACGATGTGCTGTCCATCCGGGTGATGGGGCTTGACGACGCCACGCACCGTTTCTTCAACGTGGAGGTCCAGAACTCGGTCACCGGGGTAAGCGATGCTTCGTTGTATGTCAATGGCTACTCGGTCGATAAGAACGGCTTCGTGCAGCTCCCGACCGTGGGCAAGATCAAGTTGCAGGGGCTTACCATGGGCGAAAGCCAGGAACTGGTGCAGAAGAAGATCAACGAATATTTCACCAATGCCACGGTCATCCTGAAGATGGTCAACTGGCGGATCAGCGTATTGGGCGACGTTAGCCGGCCCGGTGCTTATTTCGTTTACAACAACCAGATCACCATCCTCGACGCCTTGGCCATGGCCGGTGGCCCGAACGAGTACGCGGATAAGACCCACGTGACCTTGATGCGCCAGAGCGACCGTGGCGTGCAGGCCCTGTACGTTGATCTCTCCTCCACTTCGGTATTGAGTTCGGAGTACTACTATCTCCTGCCGAACGACGTGGTCTATGTACCAGCGCTGCGTGCGCGTCCAGGGCGTCTCAACCTGGAGTTGTTCACAGTGCTGCTCGCCACCGTGAGCACGGCCGCTGTTGTGATCTCGGTGATCCAGAACACCAATAACTGATGAGCGGCACTCCGGCACACGATGTCATCGATCTGCGGGCGATCCTCAAGAAGCTCACGGCCAAGTGGTGGTGGTTCCTGATCACCACCACGCTCTGCCTGGCGGCGGGCGTTGCCTACATCAAGACCTCACCCAAACAGTATCTGGTGCAGGCCATGATGCTCATGGGCGAGAAGAGCCGAAATGGTTTCGGGGCGCCTGACGAGTTCATCAAGGGCACCTCCTTCCTGAGCGGTGCGGCGGATCTGGAGGACAAAGTGAGCGTGCTCACCTCGCGCAACAACATGAAGCGCACCTTGAAGCGCCTCGATTTCGGTATCAGCTATTACGAGACAGCGAACTTCCTCACCACAGAGCGGTACGAGTACCGACCCTTCATCGTGACCCTCGATACGGTCGCGATCCAAGCCGTGGGTCTGCCGGTGTACGTGAGCGTTGATCGCGAAGCGGGGACCTACCGTGTGCGATCGAGCGGCAAGAACGTGCGCTTGTACAATGTGGAGAAGCAGGATGTGGTCCCGGAGTTCATCCCGGAGTACAGCGTGGACCAGATCACACCCATCGGACAGCCGTTCGTGGGCGACCACCTGAGCTTCAAGATCGACTTCCCCGCCGATCGTGAGTACAGTTCGCGCTCCAAATACTACTTCGTGCTGAACCCGCTGGAGGACCTGGTGGCGAAGTACCGATACATGTGTGAGGCTGAGCCGCTGAGCGAGAAGAGCAACATCGTGACGCTGAAGATCGTCGGCGAAGTGGTGACCAAGCAGAGGGTCTTCCTGAACAAGCTGATGGAGAGCTACATCGAAGGCGAACTCTACAAGCAACAGCAGAAGGGATTGAAGACCATCAACTTCATCGATGGGCAGATCGGCAGTGTGGCAGATTCGTTGACGAAGGTGGAAAGTTCGATGGAGGGCTTCCGTGGGACCAGCGGTGGCATGATGAACGCGGCAAGCACATCCGATGCGCTGTTCCAGGAGCGCAGCCGGTTGGAGGATGAGCGTTCGCTTATCGTGCGCCGCAAGACGTATTGCTCTTCGGTCCTCGAGAAGATCCGCTCTTCCTCCGATCTCCGCAACGTTCCGGCACCCTCCTCATCGGGCATCGACGACCCCGTGCTGAACAACCTGGTGATCGAGATCACGCGGTTGAGCGCCGACCTCGCCGCCTTGAACCTGACCACCGTGAAGAGCAATCCCACGGTGATCGCGATGGAGCGCAAGATCAAGAACCTCACCAGTTCCCTGGAACAGACCGCGGAGAGCCTGGTGCAACAAGCCGAGATCAGCCTTGCCGATGTGAACGGACGACTGGGCCGGATCAATTACCAGTTCGCGCAGATCCCGGAGAACGAACGCAACCTGGTCAACATCGAGAGGAAATTCAAGCTGAGCGACAACCTTTACAATTACCTGATGGAGAAGCGTGCCGAGGCTGGCATCGCGATCGCGTCGGACCAGGTGGACCAGGTAGTGGTGGATGATGCGCGCATGGAGGGGAGCAAGCAGGTGGCACCGGACAAGAAGATCGTGCTGGGTGGGGCGTTGTTCCTCGGCTTCCTGTTGCCGGTTCTGATCATCCTGCTGAAGGATTTCCTAAACGACCGCATCGCCGATCCGGATGACCTGAAGCGTGCCACAGGGCTGCCATTGCTCGCATTGATCCCCACGAGCAAGCGTAAGCGGGTGCTGCCTGACGAGCCCAAGAGCATGCTCGCGGAGGCGTTCCGAACGGCGCGGATCAACCTGCAATACCTCAATGCGAACGTTGATCGCCAGGTGATCGGGTTCACCTCCTCCTCGAGCGGGGAGGGCAAGACCTTCTGTGCCGTGAACCTCGCCACCGTGCTGGCGCTCTCCGGAAAACGCATCCTGCTGATCGATGCGGATATGCGGCGTCCGAACGTATTGAAGACCATGGATATGGCGGACGGCATCGGCCTTTCCTCATGGTTGATCGGTGAGGCGGTGTTGGATCAGCTGGTGCGGAAGACCGATATCCCCGGACTTGATGTGATCGGTGCCGGTCCCATTCCCCCGAACCCCTCGGAACTCGCCGAGGATGACCGTCTCGCTGATCTGTTCAGGGCTATGCGTGAACGGTATGACCACATCGTTGTGGATGCTTCACCTGTTGGTCTGGTGAGCGAGTACGTGGTCTTGATGCGCCACATCGATGTGAACCTCTATGTGGTGCGTGAGCGCCACACCCGTCGCAGTGCGTTGCGCACGATCAACGAAATGGTCGGGGAAGGAAAGGTCGGCCGGGTGGACCTGTTGCTGAACGATGTGAAGGCCTCGCACGCTGAAGGCTACGGCTACTACACCAAGTAGCCATCCCAGTAGCATGATCGGATCGGAAGGCTTCCGGAAGTACTTCAAGAATTTCTCGTGGCTGTTCGCCGACCGGATGGTACGTCTGGCGTTGGTGATGGTCACGGGCATATTCGTCACGCGCCATCTCGGAGCCGGAAAGTTCGGCCAGTTGAACTACGCCGGGGCCATTGTGACGATCGCCTTCATGCTCACGTCAATGGGTCTCAACGAGATCATCGTACGGGACATGGTTCGGCACCCGGAGCGGCGCGATGACCTGCTGGGCACATCCTTCTGGCTCAAATTCATCGGCAGCGTTGTGCTGAACATCGGAGTACTTCTATTCGCACTACTGAAGGATTTCAATGCGCTGACCATCACCCTCATTCTGATCACGGCCGGTGCGGAGTTGTTCAAGCCGGTGATGGTGACCGAGTACTTCTTTCTTTCCCGGGTCCAAGGCCGGGTCGTGGCCCAGGTGAACATCGCCCAGGCCCTGGTCAGTTCCGGCTTCAAGCTTGGCCTGGTGGCCATGAACGCACCGGTCATCTGGTTCGCGTGGTCCTATGTCATTGAGAGCGCCGCCTATGCGGTCGCATGGTACGTGGCCTATCGTCATCAGGATCTGCATATGCGGGCATGGCGCTGGAGCAAGCGCATGGCCATTTATCTCTTGAGCCAGAGCTGGCCGGTGGTCATCTACGGCATCGCGCTCCAGATCCAGTTGAAGGTCGACCAGGTCATGATCTTCGACATTCTGAAGAAGACCATCGGGGAGGATGCGGCGAACGTGGAGGTCGGCCAATATGCCGTTGCCGTGAAGATGATCGAGGCCATGGCCTTCCTGCCGGTGATCATCCAGATGTCCTTGTCGCCGGCCATCGCGCGGGCCCGTGTGCAGGACCTCGATCTCTACCACGAGCGACTGACCAACCAGTATCGGCTCATGTTCCTCTTATACCTGAGCACATCGATCCCGTTGTTCTTCGTGGCCGAACCGCTGATCGTCTGGCTTTATGGGGAGGAGTTCCGGCTGGCGGGCCACATCCTTGCCATCTTCGCGGCGCGACTGGTGTTCTCGTATATCGGGGTGGCCAAGAACAGCTTCATCACCAATGAGAGCCTCTTCAGGTTCTCACTCGTCAACGCCATTGTGGGTGCGTCCATCAACATTGGTCTCAACATGGTTCTGATCCCAACGATGCATTCCAACGGCGCCATCTGGTCCACGCTCATCTCCTTCTTCGTGAGCGTGTACCTGGTCGATGCCGTCCACCCTCGAACACGCAAGAATTTCAGGATGATGACCCTGGGCATGCTCACTTTCTGGAGGATCAGAAGTGTGAAGTGATGCCCCGGCCGATCCATAGGACCTTTTCGTTCCCGCTCAACAACAATGCAGTAAACACCGACCGATGACCCCCTCCACCAACGGTGCGCCGTTCAGGCTCACCACCCCGGTCCTGTTGATCGGGTTCAATCGCATAGGTCCGCTACGCCAGGTTTTCGAAGCGATCCGCGAGGCGCGACCGACCAAGCTCTATTTCGCCTGCGACGGACCGCGCAACGATGTGGATCGCGCCCGCTGCGAGGAAGTGCGCGCACTGGCCGGGCAGGTCGATTGGCCCTGCGAACTCAAGACCCGCTTCAATGAGCGGAACCTTGGTCTGCGCAAGGGTGTGAGTTCGGCGATCGCCTGGTTCTACGAGAACGAACCGGAAGGCATCGTGCTGGAGGATGACACGCTGCCGGTCCCCTCGTTCTTTCGCTTCTGTCAGGAGATGCTCGAACGGTATCGGAATGATGCACGGATCAGGGTGGTCATGGGCAACAACCTGATGGCGGAGCCCGCAGGTGAGATCGACGCTTCATACTATTTCTCCGCCCACGGTTATGGTGCTCCCTGGGGCTGGGCGAGTTGGCGTCGTGTTTGGGACGAGTACGACGTGGATATGACCCAGTGGCCCGCGCTCAAGTCGAGCACGCTCTTGAAGGATTTTTTCCTGAGCAAACTGGAAGAGCGTGACGTGACCGAAATGTTCGACAATGTGTATGCTGGCAAGACGAACTCATGGTCGTACCAGATGGACATCACGCGCATTACTTCGTACGGTCTCAACATCCTTCCCAACACGAACCTCGTCGACAACGTGGGTTTCGGCGCCGACGGCACACATACCACCAGCCTCAAGGATCCCCGTAACAAACGGACCGCCCGGGATATCGGGTTCCCACTGCGGCATCCACGGTTCGTCATGCTCGACGCCCGGCGCGACAAGGCGTACTTCGAGCTCTTCATCGGGACGACACCGCAGGAATATGTCAAGCGGGCGGTGAAGAAGCTCCTTCCAGGAGGGCCTCAGGGATCCGTGACCAAGCGCATTTCACAGGTCAAGCGTAAGTTCGGCTTCTAGCCTTCGAGCGACCCCTTCGTCAACGTGATCCGAAAGAGCCAACTGGTCAACGCCCTGTTCCTGGCAGGGTTCCCCATATTCGGTTACGGCAGCTACGTCGGCTTGAAGGAGTCGATCTCCAAGGGGATGATCATGTCGAGCGCGCCGTTCGTTGTGATCATCGTGTTCTACCTGGTCGACGCCCTCTATCGTAAACGTCTTGGCCGCCTGATCACCGGCACGTGGTGGCTATGCATGCTATATATGGCGACGTTGATCGTCTCCATGTTCATCGGCTTGCGCAACGGTATCCCGGGCCTTGACACCGGGAACGTGCTGATCTCCTGCCTGCTGTTCGTCGCTCCGTTCAATGCGGCGGTGGTGGTGGTGTTCTACAATCGCGATGATCCCGGGTTCGATTTCGGTCGGCTAGTGCTCAAGGGCATTGGCCTTTTGGTGGCGTTGAACGTCGTAGGCTATATCGGCGGGGTTCGATCCTATGGGCACAGTTTCGAGGGCCGTGCCAATTTCCCTTACATCCGCGGCATCTACACCGGAGCGCATGTGCTCGCGATCATGTGCCTCATGCTGCTCGGTCACATGCGCGGGTTGCATCGCCGGCCGTTCGCTTTCGTTCTATTGCTCGCGGCTTTTGTGATCGCCCTGGTCTTCATGCTCCAGATCAACAGCCGCCTTTCGCTCATGATCTTCATGATGCTGTTGGTATTGCTGATCACGCGTGCGTTGAAGGTGGTGCGAGGGCTCTATGCCATCTCGCTCTTCACGATGCCGCTGTTGTTGAGCTTCTCGCTTCTGGTATACCAGGTCTTGAGCCTGCCCTTTTTCGCGGGCATCATGCACCGCGTGTCCAAGGAGGATGTGACCACCTTCAACAGCAGGAGCTACATCTGGGAAGCCGTTGGGGACTGGGCATGGAACGACCGCACGGGGTTGCTGCTCGGCAATGGCTACAAAGGGCATTACAAACTGCACCTGCTGGAGTTCGCCGCGGTGCTTTGGGACGAGCCACACGCCTACAACCTGCATACCCATAGCACCTTCACCGAAGTGCTCACCGCGCAGGGTGTCTTCGGCGTCGTGCTCCTGTACATCCTCTTTTGGAGAGGATTCAAATACTATGGGCAGGCCTACCGTGAAGGATCCTCGCAAGCCCCGGTCTTCGCAGGGATGCTGTACCTCTTGTTCATCTGGCAGATCGACATCTTCTGCTATGGCGTTGATATCGGCCATGCCATCCTGTTCTGTCTGTTGGCGCCGCTGTGCCTGCGGCCGCCAACCCCCGCGACTTCGATCGTTCCACAGTGACCCGGGAAAGGGAACGCCCCCCGAAGAAGGAGGGCGTTTGTTGATGTGCTCGGTCGTTGGCGCTCAAAGTACCATGAGTTTCTGCCGGAGTATCTGATCCCCGTCGTTCAACAGAAGGAGGTAGGTTCCCTTTTCAAGTCGCGCCGGAACGGGGATGCTACCGTTGCCCGCACCCTGTTCCTCCGACCAGACCAACTTGCCATCCAAGTCGAAGGCCTTCAGGGTCCAATGGAAGGATGGAGGTGTGTTGAAATCGAGCGAACCGCCAGCCAAGACGGGATTTGGGTGGACCAGGCGCATCGTGTTTGACCCGGTCCCTTCTTGCCCTGGCTCCAGGCCGGTATTGATGCAGGAACCATCGCTCTCCCTCACCATTACGATCGAAGAGAAGGCGGGTAGCACGATGCTTCCCGAATGGAAATTGCCGAACACATCGCTCCAGCAGCCGGTCAGGTCCATGGTCTGTTCGGTCGGCTGATCATTGATGAAGAGCTGCTGCTTCTCCAAGGGATCCAGCGGCTCCACCTCCACCCGCCGTAGATCCACGTTATCCAACCAGTACTGTGGTTCAGAAACGCTGTTGGTGAACTGTGTGACGGCCTGGTCGGTGAGGCCGCTCTGGAAGTAGATCTCCATGTCGCGGCGTTGGGTATCGAAGGGGATGTTGCGTTCGTAGATCACCTCGGGCCCGGCGAATTGGGTGGCTCCTTTGGCGCCGGCGCGCATGATGCCATGGATGTTGGATTGCACGCTGAAACGCAGCCGGTACC
>JBDTNF010000211.1:0-59536 GCA_039933875.1 Flavobacteriales bacterium
TCAAAAACGCCACGAAGAATTGGGGCGCGTACAACGTGTTCAGCCCGGACTGGTTCCGCGAGCGCTATGGTAACCGGCGCACGGTGGTGAACGGGACCGAGTACACTATGAATGAGATCATGGACTTGGTGGAAGGCAAGGACACCACCCGTCCGGTGCCATACCCATGTAAGTATCATCTGCCGTCGCAACTACCCGAATTGGTTTCAATGGTATCACCGTTGAATTTGGGGTTCGCAACGCCGAACTGGTTGGAGAGCAATTGGTTCAAGCGCGGCTATTGGGGGAGCGCGTTGGAAATGTTCGTTGGCGGCCCAGGAGGCAAGTTCCCCTATGTGCATATGGACTACTATCACCTGAGCGCATGGATCAACCAGCTTTACGGGAACAAGCAATTCACCGTATGGCCGCGCGGCCAGGACCATTTGCTTTATCCAGAGCCGAACGACCCGTGGAAGAGTTCCATCCCCGACATCGAGAACGTTGATTTTGACAAGTACCCACTCTACAAACAAGCCACCCCGATCACGTTCGTGGTCGGTCCTGGCGAAACACTCTTCATCCCTTTCGGGATCTGGCATACGGCCAAGAGTTTGGAGCCGACGATCTCCGTGGCGTTCGATCTTTTGAACGACCACAATTTCCCGCTGTTCCTGAAGGATGTTTGGGGGTTCAAGAAGCGCGACGGGGCGCTCAAAGCGGTGGCGGCAACGACTTATGCGGCGCTAGGCGGCACGATCTGTCGCCTGGGAGATGCGATGGGGGTCCAGCGCGGTTCTGGTCATAATTGATCCGCCCCCGACGATCACTTCAGGCGGGCAAGGTACTTGTCCTCGAGCTTGCGCATCGCTTCGCGCATCACCTTTGACTTGTCGCGATGGCCGAGCAGATGCAGCAGGCCATGCACCATTACGCGACGCAATTCGTGCTGGGCGGTAACGCCATATGTGGCCGCGTTCTCCTTGATGCGGTCGTAGCTGATCAGCACATCGCCACTCACACCCGTGCCGGTTTGCCCGTCGAAGGTGATCACATCCGTATACTCATCGTGGCCCAGGTATCGGCTGTTGAAGTCCAGCAGAGCCTCATCGCTGAGAAGCACATAACTCAACTCGTTGAGACTGTGGCCATGATCACGTGCCACGCCGATAAGCCATCGTCGCAGCATCGCACGCTCGCGGAAGGCGTTGGGAACCCCCTCGGCCTTGAACGCGATGCCCGCCATGTGATGGGTTACTCCTTGACCGGTTGAAGGCCGAACGCCATCGCGACAGTGGCGCCGTTGTCAGAGAACTCCACGCTGTCCGCCAAGGCCCGCATCAAGAAAACACCCCGTCCGTG
Organism: Flavobacteriales bacterium; assembly: GCA_039933875.1. GTDB lineage: Bacteria > Bacteroidota > Bacteroidia > Flavobacteriales_F > PHOS-HE28 > PHOS-HE28. Next base: position 1,342 of record JBDTNF010000211.1, read on the forward strand.
GGGCTTTTCGATGTTCTGGGGGTCGGTGGGGTCGGGGAGGTGGTCGTGGTCGAAGCCGGGGCCTTGGTCTTGCACAACGAACAGGATCCGGTCATCCTTCACTTCGTAGCTGAGCGACACCGTTTTGCTCGGGTCGAGCCCGTTGCCATGATGGATCGCATTGTTCACCGCCTCGGTGAGGGCGATAAGGATATTGCCATAGTGGCTCTCGTGCACGCGGTGTCTTGTGCAAGCCTCATCGATCAGCTTCTCAGCAAGCGCGATGTTCTCGGCTTTGGCGGGGAAGTCGATGCGTTGAGTGAATTCCAACTCTTCGGTCAATGCTCCCATGGGGCTTTTCAGGGTCGGTCAAATGTACCGAAATACGCATTGACCCGATCGCGGTAATAGGGCTTGAGGCCGGGCGGCACCGTACGCAGCAGTTCCGCCTCGCGCGCCTTGCTCCGCTGGTATTCGAAGTAGCGGGCAGGGTCGGCGGCGGGCGTCTGCTGGCCTTCGTTGCTGGTGCGCTTCTGGTCCAATTCGCGCTCGCGCTCGGCCTTCTCATGTTCCAGGAGCCGTGTAACGATATCCTGCTGGCGGCGCAGCGTCTCCGGGGTGATCCGCTTGTTCACGATATCACGCTCCTGCTGTTCCATCTCCTCGGCCAGTTTGTTCAGGCCGTTCCCCGCGCCGCTACCGTCCTTGTTCAGTTCTTGGGCCAACCGCTGCATCTCCTTGCGGATGGCCGCCTGCTGCGCGGCCAATTGGGCCATCTGTTGGCTCATGCCAGGCTGCCCCATGCCGCCGGGGTTTTGTTGACCCGGCTTCTCTCCCTTTTTCTTCCCATCCTCCATGGCCTTGCGCATCGCCTCGAGCTGCTTCTGAAGAGCCTCCTGTTGGGCCTTCATCTTGGCCATGCTTGGTTTTTTGCCCTGGCCACTGCCCGCCCCCCCGGGTTTGTTGCAGCTACCGTTGCCGGGCTTGCTCTTCGCGTTCATCTGCTGCATCATCTGTTGCAGAGCCTCATCCAGCAGCAGGGCGAGGTTGTTCAATGAGGTCATGGCGTGTTGCTGCTTGTCCGTGGCCATCGGCTTGAACCGCTCATTGGCACGTGCCTCGCCGAGGTGCTGTGTGGCCTCATCCATGTTCGCGTTCACGGCGTTCATCTCCCGGTTCACGATGCTCTCCAGCTGGGGCACCCGTTTGCTCAAGGCGAAAAGGGAGTCCTCGATCACTTTGGCATCGTCGCGTAGTTTCCGTTGGGTACGTCCGTGTTCCACGAAACGCGGGTCGCGCACATTGGTCGTGCCCAGGTCCTCCATCAACGCTTCCTGGTCGAAGCTCAACTGGACGATGTTCTCCAGCAACTGGCGTAAGGCATCCATGTCCTCTTCCTGCTGTTCTTCGGCACCACTTTGCATGGCGCTCTTCATCTGGAACGCAAGCTGCTCCAGTTGCTCAGCGGCCTTCTTCTGCGACCCACTGGCTTTCTGGTTCTGCTTCTTCTCCAGTTGCTCGCTGCTTTCCTTCTGTTCGTCCTGGATGCCCTGCTCCTGTTGCTCGGTGTCGGGCAGGGGCATGGGTTGTTCCAGGGCTTCGTTCTTTTCGGCGAGCTCGTCCATTTCCTTGCGCAACTCCTCGAACTCCTTGTTCAACGCCTCCTGCTTTTTCTCCAGATCCTCGCCCGGGGTCTTGCCCTCCTTGCTCTCCTCGCTCAGCTTCTCCTGCCGCTCAGCAAGTTCTTCAAGTCGCTTGGCAAGGTCCTCCGCCTTCTGTTCAACCTCCATTCGCTTGAACATCTCGAGCGCGCGGTCCAGTTCCTTTTCAACATCCTCCTGGCCCAGCTTCATATCCTGCAACTGCTCCTGGATCTGCTCTTTGTCGAGTTTCTCCATCAACTCCTGCACCTGGCGGTAGAGCTGCTTCATCTCCTCGCTCAGCACGTTCTCGAAAAGATCCTGCACCTGCTTCTGCTTTTCCAACAGCCGCTCATCCTGTGGCCTGAATTCCTGCTGTTGCTGCTGGCTCTGGTGCAGTGGTTCACTGCTTTGCTCAATGCGCTGCTGGAGCTGTTGTTGGCGCTGCATCACGTTCTCCAACTTCTGCTTGTCCTGCCAGGTCATCTCCTTCTTCTCCATCAATTCGCGGCGCAACTTGTCCAGTTCGTGCTGCAGGTCCTGAGCCTCACGGATATTCTCCTTCAGGCCGCTTTGGATGGCTTCGCTCTGCTGGTCCTGTTGCTTGGCGAGTTCGGTCAATGTGGGAGCGGCGAAAACCTGCGGCGCGCTCCGCGCGCTCTTACTGCCAAGAACCCCATCGTTGTCCCATACCTCGAACCAATGTTCGATACGATCGCCCGGCACAATGGTCAGGCCGTACAGGTCCCAACTGTGGAAGAACTCTTGGTTTGTGTTGCGAGGATCGATCGATAGTTCCCGGGTCCCGCTGCGTTGTTCCGGCGCTACGCTGTCGCCACCGGCGATAAAGCGATAGTGGAAGAGCAGCCGCTTGAAGCCGTGATCATCGCCGATCTCACCGCGGTAGAAGATCCGCTTCAACGCGGTGCTGTCGGTTTTCATCTCCACCTGGATGGTGGGGTAGAGGTCTGGGACCACTTCCACCCGATAACGCAGGGCATCTTCCGCACTGCGCCCGTTGAACGCCGGGGACATGCGGTATGTGCGACTCTGAAGGAATCGGCGCTCGGCATGGAACGAGGAGGCACTCAGGTCGGAAGCCAGAGGTGCGAGCGTGTACGTGGTATCGTCGAACGCGAGGTCGAGCCTGTCAGCGCTGCGTGCGTTCACGGTCCATGTCACGCGTGTGCCGACAGGGATCGAGAGGTCGCCGCTGTTGCTGACGGTTTCCTTGGGCATGCCGAGATACGCGGGGTAATCCAAGTTCATGCTGAAGTCGACCAACAGGGGGTTGGGCACCGTACGCAGCAGGTACGTTTTGGAGTTGAACCCTTCCGACACGAACCGGAACTCCACCGGTGCCTGAACGTTGCGGAAGCGATGCATGAAGCGTACGGCGTTCTGCTTCACCAACGGGATGCGCTGTCCATCGATGTCCAGGTCCACCTGTTGCGGGATGGCATCGCCCTCCAACTGAACGATCAATTCGAAGTCCTGCTGTTCGGGGACCTCAAGGGTATCGCTCACCAGAACGAATTGGAAGGGGGCCTCCGGCGTGAACTCGCTACCGTGGCTGATGAGGCGTTGCGCAGGGCCGGTGAGCAAGCTGGGGGCTGCGACCAGCAGGATCAGGAGCAGCAGGAGGGGAGGAAGCGCGTAACGCAGGTACCGTGTGTTGCGCCGCAGATCGATGGCGTTGGCGAAGGGCACCGGTCCCAGTTCACGGCTGCGCTGGGCGATGGCCGCTTCGACCAGGTCGCGTTGCGGTGCATTGGTCACCATGTCCCGTAGCTGCAAGGTGTTCAGCAGTTTGTCACGCACCTCGGTGAAATGCACCCCCACGATACGGGCCGCTTCTTCATGGGAGATCACGGAGCCCAGCCGGAACAATTTCACCATGGGGATCACGATGAAGCGCACCAGCACAAAGGCGGTGGATGCGATGACACCCCAGAACAAGGCCGTACGTGCTGCTGTGCCGAAATGCCCGAAGCTCTCCAACAAGGCCGCGCACAGGAAAAACGCCACTAGCAGCCCTACACTGTAAAGCACGCCGCGTATCAGCCGGTCCTTGTAGTATTTCCGGATGAAGCCATCGAGCTTGGCGATCAGGTGCTCGTAGTCGGTGCGCATATGTGAATGTTCCAACGGTCCTGCCATTGGACTATTGCCGTCCAAAGCTACGGTGCTCCGACCGCTGGTGCTTGGTTCTACACGCCAGGGTGGCGGAAGGTTCGATCCGCGCGCTCAATGGATCACCAGGCGCAACGTCCGCGCATGGTCACCATCCAGGAGCTGTAGTACATAGGATCCCTGAGCAAGGGCCACCTCCATGTCCGCGCGCAGGGCCCCTTGCGAGGTGGACTCGGCGCGTTGCATCAGGATGCGCCCTGTCATATCCGTGATCCGCAAATACACCAGAGGACCACGAAGTCCCTCTGCGACCACTGTGAACGCCCCTTCGTTGGGAACAGGGAACAGAGCGAAGCGTGACCCACTGTTGCCGGGGTCGGCGCTCCCCGTGGTGATCAACAAATAGTCCTCTTCGATTACGCAGCCATTGCCAGCATCCACGATCACAACATACAAGCCATCGCCCTCGGTGAAGATGAACGCATCGTCCCCCCCGATCGGAATACCGTCATGCGTCCAGGCGTAGGCGGGGTATCCACTGGGAACGAAGAGCACATCGTCACTGCGCACGATATCGAATGTTGGACAGACCACGACGGTGTCACTGATCATCGCGCAGCCGAAGCCGTTCGTACCGACCACCTGCCAGAGTCCGGGCCCGGTGGGTGTATAACATGGGCTGGTGGCCATGGGAACCGTATCCCCATCGAGCAACCACAGATAGCTCACAAGAGAATCGTTCAGTGCGCATAGTTCACCGGTCATCGTGTCTTCAAGAAGGACCAGCTCCGGTAGTGGGAAGACCACGATGGTATCCGTATCCGCGAAGAGCTGGAGCGGTTCGATGCTGATGTCCAGGCTGCCGGTCGTACCGCCCGCAACGTTCACGAAGAGGGTGCCTGAACTGTTCGATGGGATGTTGTAGGTGCCCAATAGATCGTTCTGGCTCACCGCATCCTCGTCGTAGAAGGAGATGGAATAAGGACCATTGTCCATCAGTATGCCGAGGTCGGCCCATGATGCCGTGGACGAATTATCCACGCTTCCCGAGGTGATCGTGCCTCCACCGGCGTCGGTAAGTACGAAGTAAGGGTCCGGTGATCCGGTGCATCCCACAAAGGGGATATCGGGTTCTTCGACATCGCCGCACCAATTATCGTTCACCCCCGTGAGCACCACGCTGTTGAGCAGGTATCCACCAACGGTGGTTTGCAAGGTGATGACATAGGTGCCTGTCTGCTCGTAGGTCTGCGCGGGTGGCTGTGCGAGGTCGCTCGTCGTGCCGTTGCCGAAGTCCCAAGCGTAGGTCATCGGCGAGGGTGACGCGTCGATCAGTGCTTGAAAGCTGGCGCTCACTGGGCTGCAACCGGAAGTGGGCGAGTAGGAGAAGCTGAGATTCCCGCCGGAGCCCGGCAGCACGGTGAGCACGATGGGGAATTGTTGGGGTGAATTGATCGTGATCCCACTGTACATCACGGTTGCCAGAATGCTGATCGTGACCGTATACACACCGGCACCGATGGGTGTGCCGCACACACGAGCGCAACCGAATTGGTTCTCTTGCGGGTAGTAAACACCGCCCGGCGCACTCGCTTCGAACGCCAGCCCAAAGGGAAGTCCGGAGATCCCCGTGATCGTCATCTGCTGGAAGTCGACCGTGAAACCCGAACCGGGATCCGTGAACGAGGTGGGCATCCAGAAGGTGAAGTCCGCTGCGTAGGGTTCGCCAGCGGTCGCATCCGGAGGGGTCACGGGGCAGAGTGTGGGATATGCCGGGGACACGATGCAGGCGAGGTCGGGGGCACACCCTGGACATTGCGCCAGCACCTCGTGAACGGGCACGGCAAGGACCAACGCAACGAGCGCGTAACGGGTACGAAGCATGGGGTCAGTTCGGTTGGTGTTGATCGCTGCGTAGCATCCGGAAGGCCATCGCACCGATGCCGATGATCAGGATGATGATCCCAGCCCAGACCCACCAGCGCGATGGGTCGAACACGGTCGCGGCGTTCGCCGGGACGGGCCGCATCTCCAAAGGACCCGGGACCAGTTTCCCCAGCGCTCCTGGCAATTTGTCCCGGAAATATTCCATGTCATAGCGCGGTGCGCTTTTCTGCGGGTCACCCGTGATCAGTGTGTACCGCATTCCAGGCTGCAACATCGCCGCCACCGTTCGCTCCAGCTGCAGGAACCGCACGTCGGTGAAGTGCAGCGGCCGATCATCCCCATTGTCGAACATCAGGTCGAAGGTGATCGCACGCACAGCGGGCAGGTCAATGGTCAGGCCATCGTCACTGCCGATCGAGAAAGAGGCCAGTGTTTCGGCGCTGCGCGAGGTATGCTTCTTTTTTCCGCGGCCGCTGGTGGTGGTTCTCCATGCGATCAGATCGCAGGTACGATGATAAGCTTGTGTATCGCTCACGGCGAACTCGATCCTGTCGATGGGGTGGGGGAATGCGGTCGGGATGTGTATCCGCGTCATGCCCGCACTGTCTTGTTGCGTCCATCGCACAGCCAGCGCGGCTGTGTAATCCCCATAGCTCCGTGCCTGGCTGAACCACTGCGCACCGAGCACACGAACGGGTGCTGTCGCCGAATCGTTCAAGGCGATGCGATAGTGGCGGTAGTCGGTGGGAGGGAGCGTGATCTCCTGTGTAAGGTTCGCCAACTGGATCCCGCGCACGAGTTGCAGGCGGTCGTTCTTGATCACATACCAGTTTTTGCCATCATCGCTCCCGGTGATCTCCACGGGTTTCGCCACCTCGGCGTTCCGCAGACGCAACGAGATGTGGTCGACAAGTATCCCCGCGTCGGGGCGGTCGAGTTCGAGCAGGGTCCGCTTTCCCACCACTTCGTTCCGCGTCATCACGAAGTCGTGGAACTCACCCTTGGTTTTGTACCGCATCGCGGCGTCCAGCAGGTAAGGCACCTCCTGGCCGGTGCTGTCGACAAGGCGCACATCATCGAGTGCCACCTGGGAACTTCCAACGAATTCCGGGCTCAGCACGATGCGGTAAAATCCGGCCTTATCCACAAGAGGGACCGCCGACTCCCATCGGTACGTCTGCGCCGTGAGCAACTGTGCTGCGCAGGCACACAAGAGAAAAACCTCAATTCTGCGGCGCATCGCTCTTTTGTTCGTTCGCGGGAACATCCTCCATCAACAGGCCCTTTAGTTTCTGGTACATGAACGAGACGACAAGCAGCAGCGCACCCAGGAAGATGAACGCGGCCACACGACCACCCTCGCTCAGACTGCCAAGGTCGAAAATGAAAAGCTTCAACAGGGTGATCCCGAAGAGCGAGAGCGCGATCACGCGCATCATCCGCATACGCTGCCGCATGCCGTACCACATGAACAGGAACGAACCAACGCCCCAGAGGATCGGGTAGCCGATGCGCCGCGCATCACGCAGCGCATCGCTGAACGCGAAACCCGCGGGCTGACGCGCGAGCAACATCACATGATCGAGTTCCTGACTGGCGAACACCACAACGAACACGCTTATCGCCCAGAGGTAAACGTTCCAGCCACCGGTGCGACGCTCGACGTGCTCTCTCGCAAGCATCGCCATGCGTACAAGAGCCATCACCATCAGTGCGAGCGCGGCATAGTGTGCTGGAAAAAACCCCCGCGCCCCCTGCTTCTCCAACAGATACCACAACGCGCTGCTGCTGCTTTGGTAGAACCCGGTGATATAGACCAACGCGGTGATCGTGAACAGCGCTGCGATCGCAGCACGGAAGCCACGAGGTACCGAACGGGTCAGGAGGTCGAGCACAAGCAGGAAGAGCAACGAGTATCCCATGAGCGCCATGGCCATGACCGGCCCATCCACGATGCGCCCGAGCTGGTAACGCAACTCGAGAAGGTTGGCGAGGTATAGGACCACGACCGCCAGAACAACGGTCACCTTTCGCATCACTCCGGCGGTCAGGCCAAGCAACAAACCATGCGAGGCTTCGCGGCGACGCAACAGCAATGTCATACCGGCCAGGGACAATACACACACCATGCCTGTGATCCAGCCCTTGTTGAATAGCGGGGTCATCGTTTCCGCGGCGCTCCAGCCGTATACGTGGACGAGGTCCATCCAAAGACTACCGAGCATCAGCGTCATCACCAGTACACTACCGCGCTCCACAAGCCGGAGGTCAGTTCGCTGTGCGAACCACAGGAGCAACACGGCTTCCGCGGCCCAGAACAAGGTGATGTGGCTACCCTCCAACTGCACCGGGGCCGCCAGGCTGATGAAGGTGAGCACCAGCCCGATGAGCAGCAACTTGAGCGGACGCGGAATGCCTTCCTTCTTGTGGAAATACAAGGCGAACACCAGGTAAAAGAGCCCGATGGAAACCGTGAACAGGCCCGTGATGCGCAGGGGGCTATCGCTCAATAAGTGCATCCCTGCGGCGTAGTACGCGGCGGTGTTCACCAACAGCAGCATATGATCCAGCACGCCGAACGCCTGCCGGTGGCGAAGGTTGTAGCGCAGGTTCATCAGGAAGAACACGAGGAAGAAGGCACTCGCGAACACAAAGGCCATCGCGTACGGGCGTGGTTGCAGATCCGTGTAGGATACGATCGACCAACCACCGAACAGAAGCAGCGTGAGGACGAAGGACAGGATGTTGATGACGTGCCACTTCTTGAAGTTGGCCAGCACCAGCATGCCAATGTCGAGTACGAGGATGTAGGTGAAAAGCACGCGGAAGTTGCCGTCGCCATTGCTGGCCATGAATGGCGATGCGAACCCACCCAGCAAGGCGATCACCGCCAGTTCCTTGCGGTCGTAGGCTAGCGTGAGAAGAACCCCAAGACCGGTGATGCCGACCATCACCAGGAACGCTGGTGTTTGCGCAATGACGTCGGTGTACTGCTGGTAGGCGATGGCGATACTGAAATAGAGCACGGCCAATCCGCCACCGACCAGCACAGAACTGAACGCGCGGAAGCTCTCCCGCAACCGGTGCGCGAAGAAGATGAGTATGCCTCCCGCGGCAAGTCCGATCAGGGTGCGTGCCGTTTCGCTGATCAGCCCTTTACCGATGGCGTAACGCATGAGCAACCCAATGCCAATGACCAGCACCGCGATCCCGATCTTGTTGATGAGGTTCTCGCCGATGAACTTCTCCAGATCCGGGTGTCGTTCGAAGAACGACGGGCGCGGAGGTGCCACTGATGGCGGGCGAAGCGGTGGTTGCTGCACCACGAACGGAGGGGGCGTGCTCGCGGCCCTGGCGGGTTGGGTAATAGCGACCGGGGGGGGCTCTAGGGGGACAACGATCGTTCGTTCCAGTATGGGCTTCTCCGGCGGTGGGGCCATCGCGGGGGGGGCGGATACCACCGGTGGCGGCGCGCTCATGGGCGGGGCTGTTCGCTGTGGCGCTTCAGGGGAGATCGCCGAGGAAGACGAACCGCGCAGACGCTCCGTGAGTGCCTCCATGCTCTGGCGCGTGGTCTTGAGTTCACGCGAAACGGTGCCCAGTCGTGCGAGCAACACGATCATCAGGATGAGGATCGCGATAGGGATCAAGGCGAGCAGCACCAGGTAGTCCTCCATCGGTCGCGGTGTTCTGTGGGCAAGCTAATCAGCAGCCCGCGTATCGGACCTTTCACCGACCGGGTAACGCGTTCCGATAGCGTGGGCGGGCATCTTTCCGCCTTGTCCGCCGTCTACCTGCACAGGATGCTCGAAGCGCGGTCGAAAGAAAGGGGTGGATGCATGGTGGCGCTTCTGGTGGCCGCGCTGTTGCTTTTCCCCGGGCCTGGCGCGGCGAGCCCACCGACCAAGCTGTCGCTTCTGACACCTCTTGCATCAAGGATCGGTGATATTACGCATTCGCGTGGGCGCCTCATGCATCACTCGGCCAACCGCAACGGCACGCAGTACTTCCTGATGACCTCCGCGCTTTCCCTGGATAGAGGCGAGGGGTACTACAAGAACATCATGGTGTCCTTCAACCAGGTGGCGATCGGGCTCACACGCAACCTCTCCATGGGCGCGGGAGTGGATGTGGCTTCGGTTGTCACAACACGCACACACGGCCCGGTCTGGTTCGGTCGTATGCAGTTGTCAGGCGACCTTTCCGACCTCGCGCATATCGGCATATCCGCCTTCTACCTTAACTACCCGTTGCCCACGGCGGTCGAACTTCCGGAGGATCAGAAGACCAGTGGCTTCGGCGCGGCACTTGGCATGTTCACCTTCGGCGATACGGATAAGCAGATCACGGTGGCAGGTGGCTGGGGCCACGATGGCAAGCGTGCCACCCGTGGACCGGTGCTCAATTTTGCCGCGGCCTATCGTGTGTTCCCCAACGTTTCGGTGATCACCGAGCACTGGATCCTCACCGATCCTTACCAGAACTTTCCGTTGCACACACTGGGTATCCGTGTGATCGGCGAGTATCTGTCGATGGACGCGGGCCTGGCCTATGACCCGCAGATCACCAGCAAGATCACGCCTGTTGGCCTGCCGTTCCTTGCGGCCATCTTGAATTTCGGCCACCGGCGTGGCTCGTCGCTCAGCGGGAAGGGCCCACGATAAACGGACGCGCGTAGGTACCCGCATCATCGGAGAGCTGGAGGAAGTATGCTCCCGCGTCGGTCCCCCGGAGGTCCATCGGATGGTCCAATTGCCCGTTGTTGATCCGGACCTGTTCCTCATACACCCTTCGTCCGGACGTATCGAGCACCCGCAACAGGACCACACCAGCGCATCGAAGCCCATTACCGCGGACCGTGAAACGCCCCTGATTGGGCACTGGGTAGATCGACCAGGTCGGGGCGTTGGAGCTGTGATCAGCGATCCCCACGCCGAGGACTTCGTAGCTCGCCGTGGCGGAACAGCCGAACGCGCTCGTGCCGATCACCGTCCACACGCCATTGGCCACATCAACACACGGAGTGGAAAGGCCGGGCACGGTGTCCCCATCAAGCAACCAGACATAGCTGGCCAGATCCTGGTCGGCAGCACACAGCGTTGTATCACCGAGGTCGAATGTCAGCGTCACGTCCGGCACGGGGAACACGACGACCGTGTCGATGTCCTCGAACGTTTGCACCGTTTGGATCTGCACTTGAACGCTACCGTTGGTGCCGGAGAGGTTGAATGGGAATGTGCCGGTACCGATAGGAAGTGAGTAGGTCCCCAGCAGATCATCGCCGCTCAGGTCGTCCGAGTCATAGAAGCGCAAGGTGTAGGGAGGGAAATTGAGCGGCAGGAACAACCCGCTCCAACTCGGCGACTGATCGTTGGCGATGGTGGTCGAACGCTGGGTCCCGTTGTTCGCGTCGGTGAGTGTGAAGTAGATATCCGGCTGGCCCACGCAGCCCACGATGGGAATATTCGGCTCATCGATATCGCCGCACCAATCCTCATTCACCGCTGTCAGCGTCGCCTGTGTGAGAATGGGTGCCGTCACCGTGGTCACCAACGAGACGATGTGTTCACCGGCATCATAGGTCTGTGGCGGTGGCGTGGGACCGGTGTATGTACCGCCATCGCCGAAGTCCCAGTCATACGTGCTCGTGAGCCCCGGACCACTGATCAGCGATCCGAAGGTCACGGTGAGGGGAGCACACGCCGAATCGGGTTCAAAGACGAAGCCGATGTTCGGGTCGTCGCTCATGAGGATCGTCAAGGGGATCTTCAACGTCTGGTCCTGGTTAACGGGCAACCCCGCGACCGTGGCCTGGGCGGTCACATTGATGAACACAGTGTCCTGGCCGGGGATCATGGGTGTGCCGCAGACGCGCACACATCCGAACGGGTTCTCTTGTGGGAAGTAGATGAGGTCGGCGTCGTTGGGCTGGAACGTAAGGCCAAGAGGCACACCCGTGATGCTCGTCACCGTGATCTGGTCGACCACCACATTGAGCCCGGTTCCTTGTTCCTGGAATTCCGGCGGGATCCAGAACGTCACATCCAACTGCATGGGCACTCCGACGATCCCTGGAGGAGGAATGGCGGGGCACACCGTGGGGTAGGGTGGGTCCACCGTGCATGTGTCGCCGATGGCGCAGAGCCCACATTGCCCGAAGGAGGAACTTGCAAAAAGAACCGCCGTGAAGAGGAGTAGCAGGTTGCGCATGGCGAACCGGTTAAGTGGAAGATGTCTCGAATGTACTCGGTTGGTCCAACGGTCGCACAACCGGGTCCTCAAGATCCTCCAACCGCGCAACGTTTGATCGCGCGTTCGATACGCTTGCGCTTTGGGGGCTGTGGAACATCCACCAGGCGCTGCTCAAGGATCGTGACGAAAAGTGTGGCGTCCTTCCCCCTCACCACCGGGCCCACCAGCTCGGCGTACATGGGCAGCTGGTTCACGGGTGCGGTGCGCAAGTGTTCCAGCAGCAACGGAACGGTGGATCGTGCGAACCGCTCATGCGCCGCCAGTTTCACCATGGCCTTCATGGCATGGTCGCGTGTGATCACACTGCCTTTGTCCACCGCCTGCATGATCTGCGGCAGCAGCATGTAAACCGCCTCAGGCTTCACACCCGCGATGGCGTCGATCGCGCACATGGCCCCCCAGACCATGCGGTTGTCGGGGCTGGTCAGCAGGTTCTTGAACGAGGCGATGAACGGTGCGATCATCTCCGGCGCGCGCTCACCCACTTCGTACAGCGTTTTGATCGCGTCGCTCTTCAGCGCCTTGTTCTTGCCGCTCAACAGGTCCACCAGTTCGCGAACGCCCGCCGCGTTCTTCTCCGCCACGATCTTTTCGGCCAGAGCGATGTTCGGCTTCTCATCGTCATGGCCGAGCGCGGAGGCAAGGAGGGAGGTGACGCTCATGCGACCGTCAAGGTCCGGCTTTTTCTGTCGTTTGGAGCTTGCGTGTCAACAACTCGTGCTCCATGGGCGAACTCGTCAAACGAAGCGCATGTTCGAAAGCCGCACGCGCTTCCCTGTTCCTTCCGGCTCGTTGGAGGAGATCCCCACGCACGGCATGGAACAGGTGTTGTTGCTCCAGTCCGGTGATCCGGTCCAATTCATCGAGTCCGCGCAACGGTCCATCAACCTCCGCCACGGCGATCGCGCGATTGAGCGCGACGATGGGCGATGGCTTCATGCGGAAAAGTTCATCGTACATCCGGGTGATCGACCGCCAGTCAGTGCTGGCGTAGGTGATGGCGTTCGCATGCAACGAGGCGATGATGGCTTCGAGGTGGTAGGTGGTGAAGAGTTCGCCAGCCGATGCCCGGGAGAGGTGCTCGTTCCCGAGGGCGATCAAGGCGCGATCCCACTGGGAACGGTCCTGGTCCTGCAACAGGACGATGGCGCCATCGGTATCGATGCGTGCTTCGGAGCGCGCCGCGTGGAAGATCATCAGGGCGAGCAGGGCGTGTACCTCCGGCCGCTGAGTGGTGGGATGATCCAGCAACAACTGACAGAGCCGGAGCGCCTCCTCGATCACATCCTCGCGGATCAGGTTTTCGTGACGGGTCGCGTTATAGCCCTCGTTGAACAACAGGTAGATCGTTGAAAGCACGGATCCGAGCCGGTCGTTCAGTTCCGCACCCTGCGGGATCTCCAACTGGCCAAGCGCGCGGAACGCTTCGCGAGCCCGGTAGAGCCGCTTATTGATCGTCTCCTCGCTCGTAACGAAGGCGCGGGCTATCTCCGGCACACCGAAGCCGCAGAGCGTTTTCAACGCGAGCGCCACCTGCTGCTCGGGTGCGAGCGAGGGATGACAGCACGCGAAGAACATGCGCAGTTGGTCGTCGCTGATCGCGGACGCGTTCAACTCCGAGTGCACGGTGGCGGCCAGGGTCCATTCACTGCGCAACAACACGGCGTTCTCCCGCAGCAGATCAAGGCCTCGCGCATCGCGTCGCAGTTTGTCGATGACGCCATTGCGCGCCACGCGATGGAGCCACGCCTCCGGGTTGTCTGGAATTCCCTTGAACGGCCACTCCTGCATGGCCTTCAGCAACGTGTCCTGTACCACGTCCTCGGCGAGTTCGAGGTGCTTGCTACCAAAGAAGCGCGTCAACGAGGCGACCATCTTTCCCGCTTCACGACGGAAAAGATGGTCGGCCAGTTCGTTGGTGTTGCTCTCGAGCACGTTGACTCCCCTCACCGGGGAGAGGGTATTGGGTAAGGCTACATACTCATCACCTGCACGGGCCGTACCTCCACGCTGCCATCATTCTCGAAGATCGGACAGGTCTTGCTCAAATCCGTCGCATCATCAAGACTCTTCGCTTCTACGATCAGGTAGCCGCCAACCACCTCCTTGCTTTCGGCGAAGGGCCCATCGGTGATCTTCCTGGCGCGTCCGGTGAGCAGCTTGCCCCCGCCCTCCAACGGTTCACCGGCGAGCATCTGGCCGCTTGACGCCAGGGTGTCCATCCAGACCTTCCACTTCATCATGTTCGCCTGCATCTGTTCGGGCGAGGAGGTTTGCGGGTTCATACCCCCGCGGAAAAGGAACATGTACTTGCTCATGGTCGTCTGTTTTTGTCGGGGCCGATGATCGTCGGCCGTAAGTGTTGTTCGAGCTATGACGAACGGATCAAGCGGATCCGGACAGCCCGTTGTGACTTTTCACGGGGATCACTTGTTGGAGTGCATGGCCATGCGGTTGCCCTCGCTGTCGATGAAGAAGGCCATGAAGCCGAACTCCGAGATCTTGGTCTTGGGCATGGTCACCGTGCCCCCTGCCTTCTCCACCTTGCCCAGGGCTTTCTTCAGGTCGGGGTCGGCGTTCAGGTAGACCACACACCCCCCGGTCTTCGAGGGCTTGTGCAATTTGCTTTTCACCAGGCCGCCCGTAGCCTTTCCATTGCCCGGGGTCCAGGGGAAGAAGGCCATGAGCATGCCTTCCATTTCCATCTCTTCCATCTTGATCCCGAAAACGGTCTCATAGAATTTCTTCGCCCTTTTCATATCGACGGCGGGGATCTCGAACCAGTTCAGGCTGTTGCTGCTGTTGTTCATGGTGTCGTGTGTGTGTGTTTGCTGGATATGGTCGGGCGTTGTTCGCCCCACCAGGTGTACTGACGAATACACCACGCGGATCTGGACCGCGGACCGGAACGCCCCCTATTTCTTCTTCACGGTCTTTTTCGGTCCGGCCGTCTTCTTTCCCTTGGCCGCCGAGGCCTTGGCGGAAGAGGAGGGTGCTGGTTTCACGTCCTTCTTCGGCATCGTCTTCACATGGTCCACGCACAATCCCACCCACTTCTCCAGCGCCTTGCCGTTCTCCACCGCAGCGGCATCCACGAAAAGGAAGCCTTTCATATCGCCCTTGCCGAATGTCATGGGTTTCGCGCCTGGCCACGTGCTGATCTCCGCGTGCCGCGTAGCGTCGAAGCGCACCATCAAGTCGCCCTTGTTGGTGATGCCCACGCTCATATTGCCGTTCACCATGAACGCCACACCGCCGAACATCTTCTTGGGTTCGGCTTTCACACCCAGAACCTTCAGGACATCGGCGATGCGCCTCTCGAAAAGTGGATCGTGGGCCATGTTCGTCGATCGCAATGACCGAAAGGTATGGCCACCGACCTCTTCGTTCCATTCGGCCGAACCGCCTCGGACAGGCCGGGGAAGCCCCCCTCTGCTTTCCCGGTCTAGGCTCGGTACCTTTGCTCCATGCCCGAGAAGGAAACCCCTGCCAAGATCGACCTTGAAGCATTGTCGCTATCGGATGAAATGGAGGCCCGCCAATTCGTTTTGAAGATCGGCGAGCACCGTGCCCGTATGGAATACGACAGGAGTAGCGGCGACCGCATCTTCCTGACCCGCCTCGAGGTGCCGCCCGCCCTGGACGTGGAAGAGGTGTCGGCCGTTCTCACGGAGAAAGTCCTCAACTGGGCCGAGGCGAACAAGTTGAAGGTGGTGCCTTATTGCGCTTATGTGAAGACCTTCCTGCGCCGGCATACCGCTTGGCAGCGCCTGCTCGTGAAGGGGGTGCAATTATGAGGCACCCTGGGCTGTTCCGTTTTTGTCGCATGCAGCGCTGGACCTGCTAGAACCCCAAAGCCCGGTTCCCCATGGCCGAAATGAACAACAAGGACCTTCGATTGGCGGTGCTGATCGACGCGGACAATGTGCCCAGCCGGTCCGTCAAGGAGATGATGGAGGAGATGTCCAAGTATGGCACCCCCACCTTCAAGCGGATCTATGGCGATTGGACCAACACCGCACTCAGCGGCTGGAAACAGGTGCTCAACGAGCACGCCATCGTTCCGGTGCAGCAGTTCAGCTATACAAGCGGCAAGAACTCCACCGACTCGGCCCTCATCATCGATGCCATGGACATCCTCTACACCCGCCGGGTCGATGGGTTCTTCATCGTGAGCAGCGACAGCGACTTCACGCGTCTGGCGACACGCTTGCGCGAGGAAGGCATGCGGGTGTTCGGCATGGGCGAGCGGAAAACGGCGGTGCCCTTCATCAAGGCCTGCGAGAAGTTCATCTACATCGAAGTACTTCGGCCCGAACCCGTGGCCGCGCGGAGCTTGGGCAAGGGCCAACCTGTGCAGAAGCCCAAGGCCTTCCGCGACCCGGAGCTCGAAGCGCTCGTCATCAGCACCATCGAGGACATGGCCGACGATGCCGGCTGGGTCGATATGGGCGGCCTGGGCAATGGCTTGCTGAAGAAGCGGTCGGACTTCGACCCCCGCAACTACGGCTTCAAAAAGCTCACCGACCTCATCATGGCCATGCACGGTGTGGTGGTGGAAGCGCGCAGCACCGGCCAGGGGAATGTGAAACACTACTACCTCAGGCTGAAGAGCTAGGGCGCCTTGCTCGAACGAAGCCAAGCTTCAACGTGGGCCGGTATCTTCGCGACCCATTCCATGAGTGTCCGAGTCCGTTTCGCCCCAAGCCCCACCGGTCCCCTGCACATGGGCGGTGTGCGCACCGCCTTGTACAACTACCTCTTCGCGCGCAAACACGGCGGGCAGTTCCTTCTGCGTATCGAGGATACCGACCAGGCGCGTTTCGTGCCCGGCGCCGAGGAGTACATCAAGGAGTCGTTGGAGTGGTGCGGGCTTGTGCCCGACGAAAGCCCGTGGGTGGGCGGCCCCGATGGTCCCTACCGCCAGAGCGATCGCAAGGCCTTGTACAAGCAGTACGCCGATGAACTCATCGCGGGCGACAAGGCCTATTACGCGTTCGACACGCCGGAGGAACTGGATGCGATGCGCGAGCGCCTGAAGGCTGCGGGTGTAGCGGCCCCGGCCTATAACGCCGTCACGCGCGAGCACATGAAGAACAGCCTCACGCTGAGCGCCGACGAAACGAAGGAGCGGTTGGCGCGTGGCGATGAATACGTCATCCGGTTGAAGGTGCCTCGCCATGCCGAGGTGCGTTTCGAGGACATCATCCGCGGCTGGGTGGTGGTGCACAGTGCCAACATCGACGATAAAGTGCTGTTCAAGAGCGATGGCATGCCCACCTACCACCTCGCCAACATCGTCGATGATCATTTGATGCGCATCACGCACGTCATCCGCGGTGAGGAGTGGTTGCCGAGCGCCCCGCTGCACGTGCTCATCTACGAAGCCTTTGGTTGGGAGCGTCCGCAATTCGCGCACCTGCCGCTCATCCTCAAGCCCGATGGCAATGGCAAGCTCAGCAAGCGCGATGGCGATCGCCTCGGCTTCCCGGTGTTCTCGCTCAACTGGACCGATCCCACAAGCGGTGAGAAGAGCAGTGGCTACCGCGAGCGTGGTTACTACCCCGAGGCCTTCATCAACATGCTCGCCCTGCTCGGCTGGAACCCCGGCACCGATCAGGAGATCATGAGCATTGCCGAACTCACGCAACTCTTCGACCTGGAGCGCGTGCACAAGGGTGGGGCGAAGTTCGATCCGGAGAAGACCAAGTGGTTCAACCAACAGTACCTGCGTATGCGGCCCGATGCGGAACTCGGCGCACAGCTGCAGGTGAGGTTGAAGGAGAAAGGCATCGACACGACGGTCGAACGCGCCACACGGGCCGCCACCTTGCTGAAGGAGCGCGCCACCTTCGTGGAGGACATGCTTGAGGGCACCTATCTCTTCACGGCGGGCTCTCCGCTCAAAGGCAATGATGCCGCCAACGAGGAGTTAAAGAAGCGCTGGAAGCCCGAAGCAGCCCCAGCGCTGGAAGCCTACATCACCAAGCTCGCCACCCTTTCGCCCTTTCACCCTTCCACTCTTGAACCAGCGTTCAACGAGGTGCTCCAGTCACTCGGTTTGAAGGTCGGCCAGGTCATGCCGGTGTACCGCTTGTTCGTGGCGGGCCGCATGCAAGGCCCCGGCATGTTCGACGTGAGCGCATTGCTTGGCAGGGAGGAGGTGATCGCCCGGCTCAAGGCCGGCCTCGAGCTCTGTCGCACATGGGCCTGATCGAGGTCAACGGCATTCGCGTTTTCGCCTATCACGGCTGTCTGGAGGAGGAGGCCCGCATCGGTGGTCACTACCGGGTCGATGTGGCCGTGGAAGGGGATTTCTCCAAGGCGGAGGCCAGCGACCAGTTGCGCGATACGGTGGATTATGGGCGGGTAACGGCCATTGTGAAGGAGCAGATGGCGCAACGCGGCAAGTTGATCGAACACGTGGGCCGACGCATCATGGACGCGCTCAGGGCCGAATGGCCTGCCGACTTCCGCTGGCGGGTGCGCCTGGTGAAGGAGCGCCCCCCGGTGAACGGCGATGTCGATCACGTGGTGTATGTCCTCGAAGGATAGGGACATTCCACAACCGCCTATCTTCGCCGACCATTCTGGTCGCGTGGCCGAGTGGCTAGGCACAGCTCTGCAAAAGCTGCTACTGCGGTTCGAATCCGCACGCGACCTCCGATCAGCTGGTGCTCCGGGTAACCGGAGCACTTCGCTTTTCAGTGAACTTGTCGAACCCCCTCTCCTTGGGAGAGGGCTGGGGTGAGGGGGCTTTTTCGTTGCTGCCCGTACCTTGCCCATACCGATCGCGCCCAAGGCGCGTTGTGAGCATTGCCCTTATCCTTGCCATGTCCGTGAACCGTATTCTGCTCCTCTTCGTTCTTGTGCTGGGGTCGACCTGCGCAGCCACTGCCCAGTCCCAGGAAGCCATTGGTAAATGGCGCGACCACTTCCCCTATCGCAACATGGTGGCCGTGGCCGAGGGTGGCGGTAACTTCTATTGCGCCACAGCCACGGGCCTGTTCCGGTACACCCCGGGCTCGGGCGAGATCCAGCGCCTGAACAAGGTGAACGCATTGAACGACGTGGGCATCCAGGGACTGGCCTGGAACGAGACCCTCGGTATGCTGCTGGTCTACTACACCAACGGCAACCTGGATCTGATCCAGGGGGAGTCCAGCTACAACATGGGCGATATCAAGCGGAGTTCGCTGCTGGGTAACAAGGGGATCTACTCGGTGTATTTCGAAGGCCCGATCGCCTTCCTCGGCTGCGGCTTCGGCATCGTGAAAGTGGATCTGGCGCGGCGGGAGGTGCGCGAGACCTGGTTCATTGGTCCTTCGGGCGCGCAGGTGCAGGTGAACGGGATCACGGTTTTCCAGGATTCCATTTATGCAGCGACCACCACCGGGCTGTTCGTCGCGAAACGAACAGCCGCCAACCTGGCCTCGTTCGATAACTGGCACAAGCGTGCCGACATGGGGGTGGGCATGGCCGATGGGCCTTTCAGTGCCGCTGTCCGCTTCGGCGACCGGCTCCTGGTGAATTACAAGGGCACGACCGGAGGCGACACATTGCTCACCATGGAGGGCAGCAACACATGGGGGCGATTCTCGCCCTTGTTCGGGTATGCGAACAACAACCTCAACGTCTCCGCCGATGGCGCCTACCTCGTGATCCCGCATGAGTACGATGTTCAGCTCTACGACCTGAGCCTCACGATGCTCAATTCCATCTATGGCTATCTCGGCACCTTCGCCAACCCCACGCAGGCCATCCGCGGAAGCGACACGTACTTCTGGGTCGCCGACCGCAACCAGGGTCTGGTGCGCTCACCCGGAGGGGATCAGGGAACAGGTGTGCGGCCCAGTGGCCCCTCCACCGCGAACACGTGGCGCATGGCCAGCAGCGGAGGGGCCGTGTATGTGGCCACCGGTGCGTTGGCGGGCAACTGGACGAACAGCTTCCTGAAGGATGGCATACACTACTTCCAACAAGGGGAGTGGAGAACGATCGATCGCAGTACAAGCCCGTTGATGGACCACGGTGCCAACACGTTCGGCGGAACGGTCAATGATGTGGTGGCGGTGATCGTGGATCCCGACGATGCCGCACACGCGTTCGTAGGCAGCTGGGAGGAGGGACTGATCGAGGTGGTGAACGGACAACCGGTGACCATCTACAATGCGGACAACAGCAGCCTCCAGATCGAGATCAATGCGACAGAGGGCAAAGTGCTTGTCGCGGGACTGGACTATGACAGGGACAATAACCTGTGGATGACCAACCCGAACACCAATTCGCCGATCGCCGTGAGGACGAAGGCGGGCGATTGGCACAGTTATTCCCCAGGCAATCTGCTCAATGGGAACAACCTCGTGTCGGATATCGTGGCGGCCAGCAACGGCTACAAATGGATCGTGCGTCCGCGTGGTAATGGTCTGCTCGTGTTCGACGACGGAGGCACCGTCGGGGAAACAGGGGATGACCAATACAAGGTCTTGAACAACATCGTGGGCACGGGCGGATTGCCGGCTCCGGACGTTTTCTGTGTAGCCGAAGATGAGGATGGCCAGATGTGGGTCGGCACCTCCAAGGGGATCGCGGTGTTCTACACACCCTCGGCGATCTTCGAAAGCGAGGATTATGATGCACAGCAGATCCTTATCGAACAAGACGGCAACGTCCAGATCCTCCTGGAGACGGAGTACGTGAGCGCGATCGCCATCGATGGCGCGAACCGGAAATGGATCGGCACACAGACCGGTGGTGTATACCTCGTCTCTGCCGACGGACGCGAACAGATCCACCACTTCACCGCCGCGAACAGTCCGCTTCCCAGTGACAACATCACCGCGATCGCCATCGAAGGGACCTCCGGAGAGGTATACCTCGCCACGGACCGGGGCATCATGAGCTACCGCAGCGATGCCACCGAAGGGGCCGATGAGAACACATGCGCAACGGTCTTCCCGAACCCGGTTCACGAGACCTATACCGGCCCCATCGCGATCAGTGGCCTGGTGCGCGACAGCGAAGTGAAGATCACCGATGTGAGCGGCAATCTCGTTTACCGCACCACCTCGCTGGGCGGGCAGGCCATCTGGACGGGCAACGACATGAGCGGGAATCGCGTTTCCACCGGTGTATACCTGATCCTCGCCACCGACCGCTACGGTACCTTCAAGTGCAATACGAAGGTGCTCGTTGCCCGCTGATCGACCACGTTGATCCGACCCGAGGTCGGCCCCCCACATGCTGCAAACCACGCGCGCCATCGTATTGAAGACGATCCGGCATGGCGACCGCACGGTTGTGCTGAAAGCTTGGACCGAACGGTTCGGGACACGATCGTACATGGTGCGGGCCGGAGGGAAGCGCGGCGTGGCCTCCGCCGCTCTTCAACCGCTGAACCGGCTCGAATTGGTGGTGGACGAGCATCCCGAGCGGGACCTGCATGCTGTGCGTGAGTTGCGCGTCGAACGACCGTACATGCGCGTACCCTTCGATCCGGTGCGCGGCGCGTTGGCGTTGTTCGTTCAGGAGGTCTTGTACAAGGTGCTTCGTGGCGAATCGCCCGATGATGCGTTGAACGCCTTCGTGGAAGAGACGCTCGAAGCGATGGATTCCGCGGAGGATATCCGCCATTTCCCTCTGGTGTTCCTGCTGCAGCTATCCGGGCATCTTGGTTTCTTCCCTGAGGCGCCTGCCGGGAGGGAGGAGCACTTCGATCTGCGTGAAGGACACTTCGTCGCTGCCACGCATCCGCATGGTCACACGCTTGGCCCACCGTTGAGCCGTGCGTTCATCAGCTTGCTCGAGGTGGACTTCGGTCGGATGCACAAGCTGGATCTTCCCGCAGCGCAACGCAGGGAGCTTCTTGATCACCTCCTGCTCTATTTCCGGCTGCACCTGGAGGGCCTCGGCGAGCTGCGCTCGCCAGCTGTTCTGCACGAGGCACTGAGCTAGGCGGGGACCTTCCCGCGCGTACTTTCGGCCTCCGTTCGCACCATGCGTCGCCTCATCCTCCTTCTCCCGCTGACGCTCCTGGACGCAGCGTGCCAGAACGCCCCCGCCCCCATGAACGATACCGACCGGCCCACACCACCCGTGGCCGCCAAGCGTCCGCATGCGCTCACCGCGCACGGGCATACCCGCAACGATGAGTATTACTGGATGCGCCTGAGCGAGGAGCAACGCAACGCGGATCCTCCCGATGCGCACACGAAGGAGGTGGTCGATCTCCTGAACGCGGAGAACGCGTACACTGAAGCTGTTCTTGCACCAGTGAAGCAACTGCGCGAGGACCTCTTCAAGGAGATGAAGGCGCGCATCAAGGAGACCGACCTCAGCGTGCCCTACCGGGAGAACGGCTATTGGTACCAGTTCCGGTTCGAGGAGGACAAGGAGTACGCGGTGCATGTGCGTCGCAAGGACAGCCCGGAAGCGAAGGACGAGGACTTCCTCAACGAGAACACGCTGGCGGAGGGATCCACCTATTTTGATCTGGGGGACTACGAGATCAGCCCCGGCAATGGACTGGTGGGGTATAGCGTGGACCGGATCGGGCGTCGCCAGTACGAGATCCGTTTCCGGGACCTCGTCACCGGCAAGGACCTTCCCGATGTGATCGATAACACCGGTGGTGGATGTGCGTGGGCCGATGACCGTACGGTGTTCTATCCGCGCAAGGACCATACCCTGCGCAGCTACCGGATCTATCGCCACGTGCTGGGCACCGATCCGGCGACGGATGTTGTCGTGTACGAGGAAAAGGACGGGGCCTTCAGTTGCGATGTTTACCGCAGCCGGTCCGAGCGTTTCGTGATGATCGTGACGGAAAGCACGTTGAGCAGCGAGCATCATTACCTGCCGGTCGAGGAACCCATGGGCGCGTTCTCCGTTTTCCTGCCGCGCGAGGAGGAACATGAGCATTCGGTGATGCACGTGCCGGGGTCGAACGGCAAGCCGGGTAGTTGGTATATCCTGACGAATTGGAAGGCGCAGAACTTCCGGCTGATGCAATGCGCCGAAGGCGACACACGCGACAAGCGGAAATGGAAGGAGGTCCTTCCGCACCGCAAGGATGTCCTGCTGGAGGATGTGGATACCTTCAAGGACCACCTCGTTTTCAGCGAGCGGAAGGACGGGCTGACGCATCTGCGCATCCGCGAGCTCAGTACGGGTGCCGAGCATGAGATCGCGTTCAACGATCCCGCGTATGTGGCCTACACAGGAACGAACCCGGAGTGGGATACCGACAAGCTGCGCTATGGGTACACATCGCTCACAACGCCGAACGGGGTGTATGAGCACGACCTGAACACCGCCACGGATACGCTGTTGAAGCAACAGGAAGTGGTCGGCGATTTCGATGCTTCACGGTATTCGAGCGAGCGCATCTGGGTCGATGTGCGCGATGGCGAGCGCGTTCCGGTGAGCATCGTTTATCGAAAAGGGACGAAGCGCGATGGCACAGCGCCGTTGTTGCTTTATGGCTACGGCAGCTACGGCAACAGCATCGACCCGACCTTCAGCAGCTCACGACTTTCGATGCTTGATCGCGGGTTCATTTTCGCCATCGCCCACATCCGTGGTGGCGAGGAATTGGGTCGAGAGTGGTACGACAACGGGAAGATGGAGCACAAGATGAACACCTTCACCGACTTCATCGATTGCGCCGAAGCCCTGGAAAAAAGGAAATACGCCGATCCCCAACGGCTGTTCGCCTGGGGCGGCAGCGCAGGCGGGTTGCTCATGGGTGCCGTCGTGAACATGCGTCCGGAATTGTGGAACGGCGTGATAGCGGAAGTGCCTTTTGTCGACGTCGTGACCACGATGCTCGACGACAGCATACCCCTGACCACAGGTGAGTTCGATGAATGGGGCGATCCCAAGGAGAAGGAGGCCTACGACCGCCTGCTCAGCTATTCACCGTACGACAACGTGAAGGATGCTGCGTATCCCGCGCTGCTTGTCACCACCGGGTTCCACGACAGCCAGGTGCAGTACTGGGAGCCGGCCAAGTGGGTGCAACGCTTGCGCGAACACCAGAAGGGCGATAACCCGATCCTGCTCAATACGAACATGGAAGCCGGCCACGGTGGAGCCTCCGGTCGATTCGAGATGTTGAAGGAGGTGGCGCTGAACTACGCGTTCCTGCTCATGCGGGCAGGACTCGTTGGGAACTAGCTCGCCAGGCTTTCCGCGTGCACGATCTCATCGGGCTGCATCGGGATCACGCCGATGGGTTGACGTGGATCATGCTGCAAACGCTCGTAGTCACGCACACTGGCGAAGTACAAACGCTTCGAATTGGCGAGTTGTCCGGTAAGGTCCGTGGTCTCCACTTCCCATACGACACCGAACACCTCCTTGCCCGAACGAAGCTTGAAGCGACAGTGCTTATGGGTGAAATCCCTGATGTGTGCGAAATCCATGATGACCGTTCTACGCTCACCGAAAAGTACGGGGAGGTGATGCGCCGATGCGTTGTGTTTTTTCAACAGCGGTGACCGTTCTGTTCAAAAAACGGAATGCGTGCGACGCTATTGCTTGGCCATCAGTGCAATGCGGAAAAGCATGTAAAACGGAGAATGTGTGCAATCTCCGCGGCGATGGCGTCCGGAAGGACGGAAGTACGAAGGGTCAACCTTCCTGCACGCGTACCTTGATCTTGCTGCCGGGCGTCAAGCCCTCGCTCCCCAGTTCGGTGTTCAACCGCCGCAGGTCCTCAACGCTCACACCGGGATAGCGCTGCGCGATGTTCCACAGCGTGTCGCCGGGTTGCACAACGTAGTAGATGTACTGCTCCTGTGGCTGGCGCGCAGCGGGCTTCGCGGCAACGACTCGTTCCTTCTGCCCCACCTTCAACTTTTGCCCCGCGTGGATCATATCGCGGTGCAATCCGTTCATGCGTTTCAGTTCGGCTACGGAGAGGTGATACTTGTTCGCGATGGTGCCCAGTGATTCACCACGGCGTACCGTATGCGTACGTGCGACCGATCCTTGCACAGGCTCCGGAACAGAAGCCGGGTGTGGTGCGGAGGGCTTGGTGTTCGCCACCTGGTAACTGTAGCGCAACAACTCCTCATTGGCCACGAAGACACCAGCGGCCTCGCGCGGCAGATAAATACTCACGGGCTGTTCCACATCGGGGACCACACCCAGTTTGAAGGAGGGGTTCAGGTCGCGCAGCTCTTTCACGGTAGTGCCGGTGAGCACCGCCAGCGATGAAAGGTCGAGCGGGTAGCAGACCTGCACGGTATCCAACTCGTACGCACAATAGGTGGGTGCGATCGGATAGAGATTGTGGTCCGCGTGATGGGCGAAGATGTAGTTCACCGCAATGAACGCGGGCACATACCCACGGGTCTCGCGCGGCAGGTAGTCATAGATCTTCCAGTAGCTCTTCTCACCACCACTGCGGCGGATCGCCTTGTTCACATTGCCCGGACCACAGTTGTATGCGGCCAATGCCATCTCCCAGTCGTCGTAGAGGCTGTGCAGATACTTCAGGTATTTGCAGGCAGCTTCGGTGCTCTGGTACAGGTCGTGGCGTTCGTCAACATAACTGTCCACCTCCAGGCCGTACATGCGGCCCGTGGGCAGCATGAACTGCCAGAGGCCCACGGCCCCGGCGCGGCTGCGCGCGGCGGGGTTCAACGCGCTCTCCACCACGGCGAGGTACTTCATCTCGAGCGGGATCCCGTAACGGTCGAGTTGCTCCTCAAAGACGGGGAAGTACAACTCGGCCAGACCCAGCATGCGCGAGGTCATCTCCCGCTTTCGCACCGCGTACAGATCGATGTACGACTGCACCACCGGGTTGTAGGTGAGGTCGAACGGCGTGCTCTGGTCAAGAACGGCCAGTCGATGTGCGTAATCACTCTCGGACCATACGGGAACCCGTTCGGCCGAGAAACCGTGCACATTGAGCGCGCTGGTATCCGTGGAGAACGACGAATTCTTGATCCAGGGAAGCGCTGCCAGGTCGTCCAAACGCGCAGCCACCGGATCGTCCGGCATCAGGTGTACTTCGGCAACAGGTTGGGCATGAAGTCCTTGAAATAGGCCAGCCATTGCGCCCAATAGCAACAGTGGGGTCCGTAAGGAGGTCAGCATCGCGTCGAAGTTATCCCTAATACGTGCTTTGGTCGCCGTTGTTATGTGCGGCCATCGTCCACAGGGAGGTGTTCACCACGCCGATCCGTAGGACAGGAACGCGCGAGGTGCGGTCAGAACAGATGCTTCGCCGCAGCCAGCAACTTCGTCTCAGCGAATGGAGCTGCGGAAAGTTGTACCCCGAACGGCAGGCCATTGCTGTGCGTGCCCATTGGCAGGCTGATCGCCGGCGTGCCGGCCAGGTTCGCCTGCACGGTGAAAATGTCCTGCAAGTACATCGTCACCGGATCGCTGATCTCCCCATGGCCGAACGCCGTGGAGGGGCATGTGGGGGAGAGGATCAGGTCGTAATTCTGGAAAGAGGCCAGTGTGTGATCGCGGATGATACGGCGCACACGTTGTGCTTGCGCATAGTACGCGTCGTAGTAGCCTGCGCTCAGCACGAACGTGCCCAGCAGGATGCGACGCTTCACTTCGGGTCCGAAGCCTTCAGTGCGGCTCAAGCGATAGGTCTCGTCCACACCCTTCGCCGCCTTGCTGCGATGGCCGAAGTGGATGCCATCGAAACGCGCAAGGTTGCTGCTCGCCTCGGCGGTGGCCAGGATGTAGTACGTGGGCACTTGGTGATCCAACAGCGGTACGCTGATCGGTTCGACTATGTGACCATCCGCCTTGAGCCGATCGATATGCTGCTGCAGGTGTGCGACCACTTCGGGATCCATCCCGGCGCGTTCGAGGCCCTCACGGTAGTAGCCGATGCGCAACTTGCCCGGGTGCCCGAAGGCGATCGGGTCAACGGGCCGATGGCTTGTCGTGCTGTCCTTCGGGTCGGGGCCTGCCATCGCGGTGTACACCGCTGCGACGTCCTCGATGGTATGTGCGAACGGACCGATCTGATCGAAGCTGCTGGCAAAAGCGATGAGACCATAACGGCTCACACGACCGTACGTAGGCTTGAATCCGATGGTACCGGTGAACGACGCGGGCTGTCTGATCGATCCGCCGGTATCGGAACCGAGCGCCGCATGCACCATACCTGCCGCCACCGAAGCAGCTGCGCCACCGCTTGAACCGCCGGGCACTTTCGTTGGGTCGAGCGGGTTCTTCACGTTGCCGAACGCACTGTTCTCGTTGCTGCTGCCCATGGCGAACTCGTCGCAGTTGGTGCGACCGAGGATCACTGCATCGGCAGCGAGCAGACGTTCCAACGCCGTCGCGGTATAGAGAGAAGTGAAGCCTTCCAAGATCTTCGACGACGCGCTGACCTTGTGGCCTTTGTAGCAGAGGTTGTCCTTGATGCTCACCACCATCCCCGCGAGCGGACCGGCAGTGCCAGCCTTGGATCGGGCATCGACAGCGGCTGCCTGCGCCAGCGCACTCTCCTCGAACAGTTCCAGGAACGCGTTCAGTTCCTTGTTCGCTTCGGCGGCTTGAAGCGCGGCTTGCGTGGTGTTCACCACGGAACCCGCTCGGGACAAGGGTGTCCGGGCCTCACTCAAGGTCTTGGTGGTATTCACGCCGAAGGAAGGTCAATTGCTGGCAGGCAGGAACCCCGGTCGAATGCCGGTGATCACTTGCTGTCACCGTCCTTCTCAACGCCGTCTTTGGCGTCCTTGAACTCCTTCATGCCTTTGCCGAGGCCACGCATGAGTTCGGGGATCTTCTTGCCGCCGAACAGGAGCACCACCACGAGGAGGATCAGGACGATCTCCATGATACCGAACTTGCCACCCATTGCTGTAAGCCCAAGGTCGAATGGTACGTTGACCAGGAGCCGCGCCAAAGGTAGCCCATCGGGGCGTCAACGGCCCCCTTTAGTCCCGGAAGATCCAGAGACCTGGATCGACCTTCACCAGCCCATCGGCGGTGATCTTCCAGATCTCGATATGGGCCACTGAGCCAGTGTCATCCGTGAGCACGGTTCCCACGGCTTGTTTGGTATCCACCCTTTGGCCTTTGGCGACGGCCACGTCGCGCAGGTTGCTGTAAACCGTGCGGTAGGCACCATGACTTACGATCACGGCTTTACCCGCCCCCGGGATCACGATCACGCTGCTCACCGCCCCCCGGAACAACGCCCGGACCGAGGCGCCCTTCTCCGTCGTGATGTCGATACCGTTGTTCTCGATCACAATGCCCTTCAGCACGGGGTGCGGCTGTTTCCCGAAGCGGCTGGTGATGACACCTTTCTCCACGGGCCAGGGCAACTTGCCCTTGTTCTTTTCGAAATCGGCGTTGAGCTCCTTGGCCTCCGGAGTGAGGGTGATGTCCAACTTGCCGGAGGCGGGTGCCACGCCACCGGCCTTCGGCTTGGGCTTCAATTCGGCTTCGATGGCCTTGCGGATCGCCTGATCCAGGTCGTGCCGCTGGCTTTCCTGCTTGCGTTGGGTTTCGCGCAGCCGTCCTTCCTCTTTCTTCAGTGTGTTCAACGCGCTCTGTTGGCCAGTGCGGTCGGTGTTCAGCTTCTGTTTCTCGGCGAGTTGCTGACCCACAAGCCGGCTCTTCTCCTCGCGTTGTTGTTTCAATCCCGCGAGGCGCGCATCGATCGTCACCCTGGTCTCCTCGATCAACGACGCCTGTCGCTTGCGCTGTTCACCGATCTGGCTCAGGTAGCGTGAGCGCTTGTACGCCTGCTGGAAACTGGTGGCCGCGAAGAGGTAGCTCATGCGGTCGTACGCGCTGCGGTTCCGGTAGGCGAACTGCACCATTCGGGCGTATTCCTCCTTCAGCGTAACGAGGTCCTTCTTCAAGGCGACCACCATCTCCTCGTCCTCGGCGATGCGCTGGTCCGCTTGGCGCAGTTCGCCGTTCATCGCGCGGATGAGCTCTTCACGCGCGTCGATCTGGCTCTCGAGCAACTGCAGTTGCTCCTGTGTCACGCGCTGTTCCTTGCGGGCCTGATCGATCAGCGCCGTGGTGGTGCGGATCTGCTTGTCCAGCGCGGAGCGCTTTTTCTCCAGGTCCTTCCGGCTCTGGCCGAAGGTGGGTGTACAGAGCAGAAGCAACAGCAAAAACAACCCGATGGCGCGCTCACGGCATCCGCTCATACTTCTCGGGTATCTTGAAGTTCAGCTGCAAGGGCTCGTTCAATGTGATGCGCGAAAGCTCCAGCGTTCCACTGGCCTCGCGCCCGGGTTCGGTAAGGGTGATGCTGATGTGTGTGGGAAGGTGGCGCTCTTCTGTGCCACCGCGAAGGTCATAACGCACATCGGCTGCCTGGTCGCGTGCCAGGTCCGTGATCTGCACGCGGGTCACTTGAAAACTGTCGGGTTCTATCCAGTAGCGGAACACCACGGCTTCCTTCTCCTCGGCGCGGCGCAGCGTGCGCTCCAGGCGGCGCTCGCCCATATCGCGGTCGCGCGCCAGTGTGTCGCCCGGACTGATATCCTCGGCCGCCCGCACGAAACGCCGCCGCTCCTTGCTGGTGAGCACATAGAGGCCATCCTCCCGGTCGCTGCGGTATTTCTCGGCGGCATCCAGCCCGATGGGCTCTCCGAGCAAGGCCTGTTGCAGGAGCGAGAGGCTCGGTTGCAAGCCGAATTTTTTCTTCGCTGCTGCGGTGTCGCCCACGAAGTACTGGTCGTGCAACTTGTCCAGGAACTTAAGGCTGTCAGGGGTGAGGAGGATACGCGCCACCTCGATCCCCAGCGCGGGCACCACACTCACCCAGGCCGCGCTGTCGCGCACCGACCGGACCTGGGCCTTGAACCCCTTGCTCCCATCGGGTAGCACGAGGTCAACGTTCGCTTTAGCACTGTACGTGCGGATATCACCGTGCCCGTTGGCCAGCACCCGCTCCAGTAGCTTTTCCGCGGAGCGGGCCGGAACATCGCGGTTGCGCAGGACGATCGGCTTGCCGCTCTTGCACCCGGCGACGGAGAGGAACGTGAACAGGAGCACCGCTTTCGCTCCAGCGTTCATTCCACGCGCAGGCCTTCGTTGATCTTGCGGTCGATGACTTCGCTGGCCCCGCCGGCCTCCTTGGCCAGGCGCCAGTTCTTCATGGCGTTCTCCTTGTCCCCCAATTCGAAGAGGATATCGCCGTAATGCTCCAGGATCACGCCATCGGCACCACCTGCGGCCACGGCCTTTTCGATCCACACACGGGCATCGGCATAGCGACCCAGCCGGAAAAGCACCCAGGCGTAAGTGTCCTGGTAGGACATCTGCGTTGGGCTCAACTCGTTGGAACGCTTGCTCATGCGTTCCGCCTTCTCCAGCTGCTCATTGCGCACGCTCAGGTAGTAGGCGTAGTTGTTCAGCACGCTGGCGTTGTCCGCATCGATGGCCAGCGCCTTGTCGTAGGCCTGATCGGACTTGGAGAAATTCTCCGCTTCGTTGTACACATCGCCCAAGCTGCTCCAGAACTGCACTTCCATCGGTGGGTTGTCCACTACCAGGTCGCGTCCGGTGATCAGGGTCTCGATAGCCGGATCGTACTGCTTCAGTTGCGAAAGCGCGATGCCATTGTACAGGTAGGGCTCCGGCATGGTGGGGAACATGCTGATGGCCTCCTCGGCGTCGTGGTGCAATGATCCGTGGTCGCCGAGCTGCATATCCAGCTGCAACAATTGGAGGTGGATCGGGAACCGCTCGTTCTCGAACTTCAGTGCGGTGCGGAACTGATCGCGGGCCTCGGCGAATTTGCCATCGCGCATCAGGAAGTCGCCGTGGATGGTGTGCGGCTTTCCGCTTTCGGGGTGCGCCTTTTCCAGGGAGCCGATCAGGTCGTAGGAGCGGCGGATCAAGTCGGCGCGATCACCGGGCTTCTCGCCCTCCGAGTTGGTCATTTCGAAGAAGCCGATCAACACCTGCATCTTGGCATCGATGTCCAACTCGGGGTCGAGGAAAGCCTCGCTCAACTCCGAATAGGCTTCCTCCATGCGGCCTACGGTGTAGTAGTGCTCGGCGAGCGCGATGCGCAACATGCTGTTGCTGGGGTCCATCTCCAGCGCCTTCTTGTATTGCTCGCGCGCCTTGTCCTGTTCGCCTCGGTGATCGTACACCTCGGCGAGCAGCCCTTGGTATTGTGGCTCTTGCGGGTAGGCCGCGATGGCCCGCAGGATGAGTTGCTCCGCTTCGTCCACACGTTCGTTGCCCATGAGCATGCCGAACTCCTGCATGATCAGATCGTCGTTCAAGCCGAAACGTTTCTCCAGATCGCCGTAGACCTTGAGGGCTTCGCTCACTTTCCCGCCGTAGGCCAGTGCGTTCGCAAGGTCCACATAGACCTCGTAACGGTCGGGCCATTTGGCGATGATGCCACGGTACACGTCCGCGGCTTCGTCCATGTTGCTGTTCTGCTGGTAGAGGTCGGCGAGCAGGAAGCGGTACCAGATGTTCTCCTTGTCCGTTGCGACCGAACGCTTCGCGAGGTCCAGCGCCGCCGGGAAGTTCTGCGAGCCGTGGTAGAGCTTGGCCAGCTCGAACATCGCAGCCGCGTTCTGCGGATCGAGTTTCAGGCAGGCGAGATAGAGTTCCATCGCCTTGGCCACCTGTCCCCCGAGGCGGGCCTGTGTGGCGTCCATGAACAGGCGCATCACCTCGGCGCGCTTGTCGCCGTCCTCTGACCCTGTCGCCGCGCGCTCCTGTTCACCGGGCGCCTGCGGTTTCTCGGTCACGGTCTTGGCCCCGCCGCAAGCGCCGAGCAGGAGCAGTGTCAAAAGACCGGAAAGCAGAGTGTGGCTGGCGCGCATGTGTTCCGGGCCTAGCCCAAGGTGCTATCGTCGCTCAAGCTCAGGTCCAATGCCGTGCCATGCACGCTGGCGCGTTCGCCGATCATGCTGTTGTCCACGATGGCATCGGTCACTGTCACGCCGGGACGGATGATCGAATTGCGCACCACGCTGCCGGTGATGGAAGCGCCTTGTTCAATGGAAACGTTCGGGCCCACGATGGCGTTCGTCAGGGTCACGTTCTCCCCGATGAAGCAGGGCGGGACCACCACGCTGTACACGCTCTTCAGCGATGCGCTCACCAGGCCTTTCTCATCCTTCAGGAACCCGAGCACCTTGGTGTTGGTATCGACCATGGCGTTCTTGTTCCCACAGTCCATCCACACATCGACGGCACCGGCCTTGAAGCGGGCGCCTTTCTGTTTCATGTTCTCCAGGGCGTTGGTCAGCTGGTATTCGCCCTTGTCCTTGATGTCGTTGTCGATCAGGTACTGCATCTCCCTCCTCAAACGTTCGCCATCGGCGAAATAGTAGATGCCGATGATCGCCAGGTCGCTCACGAACTCCTGCGGCTTCTCCACGAATTCCGTGATGATGCCTTTGTCATCGCGTTTCACCACACCGAAGGCGCGCGGGTCTTCCACTTTGTTCACCCAGATCACGCCGTCGCAATCCTTGTCGAGCTTCATATCGGCGCGGAACAGGGTATCGGCGAAGGCCACGATCACACGGCCGCTCAAGGCGCTTTCGGCACAGAGGATGGCGTGCGCGGTACCGAGAGCGACCTCCTGATAATGGATGGTGCCTTTGGCACCTACGGCTTTGGCGATGGCCAGCAGCTCCTGCTCGACCTTGATGCCGAACGCCGGATTGGTGACGAAGGCGACCTCTTCCACGGTCTCCCCGGCCACGGCGGCCAGGTCCTCCACCAGACGCTGCACGATGGGTTTGCCCGCGATGGGCAGAAGGGGTTTGGCGGTGGTGTGCGTATGGGGCCGCATGCGCTTGCCCATGCCCGCCATAGGGACGATGATCTTCATTCCAAGTGGTTCTCGCTCAGCGGGTGCCGGTGTGGCCGAAGCCACCTGCACCTCTTTCAGTGGCGCGAAGGTCCGGACTTTCCTCCAAAGTGATCCGGACGTAACGCGCGACCACCAGTTGGGCAATGCGCTCCCCATCCGCGACGGTAAAAGGCTCCTGGCCGAGGTTGATCAGCAATACGCCCACTTCGCCCCGGTAATCCGCGTCGATCGTGCCCGGCGCGTTGAGCACCGTGATGCCGTGCTTGAAGGCCAGTCCGCTGCGGGGCCGAACCTGGGCCTCGGTGCCTTCGGGCAGTTCCAGGAACAGGCCGGTGGGGATCAGTGCCCGTTGGCCGGGTTGGAGGACGACCGGCCCCTCGAGGTTGGCGCGCAGGTCCATACCCGCACTATGTTCGGTGGCGTAGTGGGGCAAGGGGTGTTTGCCCTTGTTGACGATGCGGACGGGAAGCGTCTCGGCGAGGGACTCAGTCATGGTACAAAGGTGTGGCCGAACGAGCACTGGTCATGATGATTAGATTGGCAGTATGTGGTACGACGAACTCTTCGCCCCAAAGACGTGGATTGTCAATGTGGTGGTTGCGGTCATTACTGCTCCCATAGGAGTCTATGTCGGCATCTTGATTGAGCGATTTCGAGTAAGGCGTAAGTATCGCCATCTCGCAGGGCTGGTCGGAACCTATCAACTCTGGCAAATAGTGGATGGGGGTAGTCAGATTCCCACAGGAACCGTGGTCATTCACAAGCACAACTCCGAAGTTTTGTTTTTCGCAGGGAGCACTACGTCGCCTAACGAAAGCCAAAGAGCATTTTCGGGCACATTGGTTTTCCCACATGAGAAAACGGAGAAGATCACAGGCACATACGTGCACGACTATGGAGACCTGCTCGGTCAGCTTGAAGGGTCTGTAATGGGTGATTGGCCGAAACCCGATTTGCTACTTACCCACAACTACGTTGCGGGCCAACGCGAGCTGAAGATTAAGACAAAGTGGAAACGGATTTAGCCGGCCACGCTCTCTCGTCCAAGCGTCGGCCGTTCAAGCCTCCACGCGACCCCGACAAATACCAACAGCCCGGCGGCACGTACCGCATAGCTCAGGACCCCGCTGACCGGTAGTTGCTCAATGCCCCACCAGAGGAACACAGCCCCGGCCATGTAGAGTAGCAGGCGCGAGACATTGTAGGGCACCGGGTAGTGCTTCTGTCCCCACACGTAACTGATCACCGCCATGCTCGCATAGCAGATGAAGGTGGCCCATGCCGCACCCATGTAACCCATCTTGGGGATCAACAGGAAGAGCAGCGCCAGGGTGATGCCTGCGCCGATGATGCTGATGGTGCTGCCTGCGCGCGTGCGGTCGGTGAGCTTGTACCACACGCTCTGGTTGTAGTAGATGCCGAGGAAGACGTTCGCGAGCATAAGGATGGGTACGACGCGCAATCCTTCCCAATACGCGGGGTTGGGGATGAACCACTTGAACACATCGAGGAAGAGCATCACGCAGAGGAAAGCGCTCATGCACACCGCGACGAACAGGTTCATGATGTGCGCGAACGTGGTTGTGCTGTTCTTCTCCTTCGCATGGCTGAAGAAGAACGGCTCGGCACCCATGCGGAAGGCCTGGATGAAGAGCGTGATGAGGATCGCAAGCTTGTAGCACGCGCCGTAGATGCCGATCTGCGCATCGGCGGTATCGATTGGCAGCAAGTACTTGAGCACGGTGCGATCGGCGGTCTCGTTCACCATGCCGGCGAGACCCGCGATAGCGAGTGGTGCGGCGAACACCAGCATCGGCTTCCATAGTGCGCGATCGAACTGTGCGAGGCGTGGCCACTGCGGAACAAGCAACAGGAACTTCACCGCGCTGGCGATAACGCCGATGAGAAAAACGTAGCCCACACCGAACGCGGGATCATACACTGCATCGATGAGCGCATTGTGTTCACCAGCCTTCACCTTGGACATCGCATAAGCGAAGTAGAAAAGACTCAGCACAACTGTGACGCCAATGCTTGACACGTTCGCCACCACAAAGCGCCACGGACGGCCCTCGTTGCGCAACCGCGCCATGGGCAAGGCGGTCATGGCGTCGAGGCCGAGGGAAACGACGAGCATCAGCACCAGCGTGCCCTGTTCCGGATAGCGGATACCGCTTGCGATGGCATCGGAGAAGAACGTGCACACCAGCGTGAAGAGGATCGAGAGTCCGGCCACGCTGAAGAACGCTGTGCCGTAGGCGCGCTTGGGATCAAGCTCGTTGCGGTGCGCGAAACGGAAGAAGGTGGTCTCCATTCCGAAGGTGAGCACCACGGTGATAAAAGCCGCCCATGCATACAGCGACGTGATGATGCCGAACTGATCCGGCGGGAACACACCCTTGCTTGTATAGAGCGGCGTTAGCAGGAAGTTGAGGAAGCGCGCAACGATGCTACTCAGCCCATAGATGGCTGTTTGACCGGCGAGGTTGCGGAGGGCACTCACTTGGGTTGGTTAGGAAGCAAATGCGCCTCTTTGGCTGGTATCTGGTAAGTATGCACATTCTGGGGGCCACGTCTGACGAAGCGAGAAACACGACTTAATCCTTGGAAGTCCTCATACATCAACGCCTGAAGCTCTTTCCGCAATTCGCGGAACCGCTTATGGTGCAATATGCCGAGGCGTTGGAGTTCATCGTCATAGTTGCCGTTCTCGTCAATCTGATGCTGGATGTTGATGACAATGAAGGCGTTGATGTCAGATAGTTTGTTACTCACCGCATCGCTAATCCAAAATGACTTTCCCAAAGCTGCGCTCAACGAAATGATGAAATTCTGGAAGTGTTCCTGTCCAAAAGCACAGACATAGGGACACATACTCGCGTCCTCTTCGAAAACAATAAAGCCCTTTAAGTCTTGGAGGATGCCCTCGACCGTGCCGTAGGCATCAAGTCGTTTATCCAGGAGTTTGGCGAAGTACTGATTCTTGTAGTTCTCCCTGGTGACCCGCCAAGTCATGAACGCTGTGAGCGAAGCAGCAAGGACGGAACTTGTGAGGACGAGGCTAATAACTGCCGTTGGTTCCATCTTCTTACGTCACTACGCTGCCTACGCTCCAGTAAAGCTCGCCGCCCGCTTTTCCATGAAGGCGCTGGTGCCCTCCTTGAAGTCCGCCGTACCGAAGCACTTGCCGAACTCCTCGATCTCGCGTTGCATGCCATCGGCGCCGGGTTCGTAACCGGCGTTCACGGCGCGTATGGCGGCGGCGAGGGCGGTAGGGCTGTTGCGTGCGATCTTGCTCGCGAGTTCAAGGCAGGTGGAGAGCAGCTGGTCCGGCGGTACGACGTGGTTCACCAGCCCCCACCGCAAGGCTTCATCCGCAGGATCGAAGCCCACATTGCCCATCATGATCATTTCCAGCGCCTTGCCCTTGCCGACCAGTCGCGCGAGTCGTTGCGTGCCGCCGTAGCCCGGGATCACCCCGAGTGAGACTTCCGGCAAGCCAAGTTTGGCGGTGGTGCTCGCCACGCGGAAGTGACAGGCCATGGCCAATTCCAATCCACCACCAAGTGCGAATCCGTTCACTGCGGCGATCACGGGCTTGTTCATGCGCTCCACATGATCGAAGAGCTTGCGCTGGCCATCCGCGCTCAACGCCCTGCCCTCTTCCACCGAGAAATGCGCGAACTCCTTGATGTCGGCCCCTGCGACGAACGCTTTCGTTCCGCTTCCGGTGATGATGAGCACGCGAACGCTCTTGTCCGCGTCCGCCTCGCTCAGCGCGCGATCAAGCTCGTCGATCGTTTCGCGGTTCAGCGCATTGAGCTTGTCAGGGCGGTTGATGGTGATCGTGCGAACGCCGGAGGCGTCTTCGATGAGGAGGTTGGTATAGCTCATGACGCGTGCTTAAGGAGGACCGGTGCGAGCCCGGGCGACGTCCGGCAAATGTATCCGCTAGCCTGCCAGCGGTAGCGAAACGAAGAACGTGGTGCCCTCACCGCTTCGTGTGGTGAACCACACCCGGCCACCGGCGCTCTCGACGATGCGTTGTACCATGGCGAGGCCAAGGCCCATGCCGCTGCTCTTCGTGGTGAAGTTGGGTTGGAAGATGCGCTCGAGATCCGCTTCGGCGATGCCTGTTCCATTGTCCCGCACTTCGGCGATCGCGTTGGTCCCTTCGCTGCGGAGCAGGATGTCGATCCGTCCGTGCTGTTGGTCCGGTATGGATTGGAGTGCGTTCTTCAGGAGGTTGTTGAAGACCCTCAACAACTGTTCACGATCGGCGACAACGTTGAGCGGTCCGGAAGGGCTCGTGACCGAAACGTTGGTGCCCGGTGTGCTGTGGAAGACCTCCGTCGCGACATGCGCCAATTCGGCGAGGTCGAGGCGCTCCTCACGCGCCTTGGGCATCTGTGCGAAGTTGCTGAACTCGCCCGCGATCGCGCTGAGCGCGTCGATCTGCTGCACCATGCCCTGGCTGAAACGTTCGAGGCGTTCGGCAGCATCGGGCTCATCGGGAGACCAGGTGCGCTGGAAATGTTGGATGCTCAACTTCATCGGCGTGAGCGGGTTCTTGATCTCGTGAGCCACTTGTCGCGCCATCTCGCGCCATGCGCTCTCGCGTTCGCTGCGCGCGAGCTTTTCCGCGCTATCGCGGAGCTCTTCCACTTTGCGATTGTACACTTCAACCAACTGGCCCACTTCATCATCACCCTGGTAGCGGATGGGTTCGTTGGCGCCCTGCAGCCCCACACGAGAGAGCGCATTCTTCAACAGGTCCAAGGGTCGTGTGGTCCAGTTGCTGATGAACACCGCCACCAGCACGCTGAGCGCGAAGAGCAGCACGAACAGATTGACCACCGCCACCAACACCCCTGATCGACCTTCCTCCTGTTGCGCTTGATCGGCGAAGCTGGGCAGCGCGATAAAGGCGAGCACCGTGCCCTTGCGGTCGGTGAGCGGGAGGTAGGCTGTACGATAGGGTGCGGTACCGATGGACCCTTCGAGCAGGGCCGAACTCATCCCGCTCAGTGCAAGACGTTCGTAGGCGACGGGATCCATCCAGCGCCCCAACAGCCCGGCGGAAAAGATCTGCGGACGCGATGTGGCGAGCATACGACCATCGACGGCATAGACGGTGATGTCCGTGAAGAACACGTTGCTCAACTGCCCGAGCAGGTGTTCGAGGTAGGCCACGTGCCCGCTGTTGAGAACGGGTTCACCCGAAAGGCGGCGTTGTAGCTCCTGGTGAACGAAGCGCGCTTTCTCGGAGATCGTCTCGTTGGAGCGTTGCGTGTATTGCTGGGAAAGCAACCGCTCGGTGCCGAAGCCGAAGAAGAGCAATCCTGTGACGGCGAAGAGCACCAATGCGATGCGCACCTTGGCCCCGAGGCTGAGCGACGGGATGCCCCGTGCCTTCCAGATCGCGCGCGAAGCGAAGACGATCGTGGCAAGGACGCTGAACAACGCGAAGAGATAGCTGAACGTGGTCGCCTTGTCCAGCAGCCCGGGATCGCGCAGGCCGAGTACCAGCAACGTACCGTCGCGATCACCGCGGGCGAGCCATTCATAGCCATCAGCCTTGTACCAGGCGGTGCCGTCGCTGTCGAGCGGACGTGTCCAGTGTTGCGGTTGTGCCGGACCTTTTGAACGCTCCATCAATACGCCGTGTTGATAGCGCGCCTGCGCGTAACGATCCGCGCGATGATCCACGGGGTCGCCACCAGCGAGCAACAGTTCCGGGAACCCCAGGCTTTGTGAAAGGGACCGCGGCTGAAGCTCCACGATGAGCTGACCGGGCGGAAGGCTGTCCACAGGCATCACGGCCACGCGCGCATGATAGAAGGAACCTTCGCCGGGCCGTTCTTCGATGAAGAGGTCGGGCATATCCGCCACCGCGAGGGGATCGGAGAATCCAGCGAGCGTATCGTTCAGGCTGCGCGGCGGATCCGGATCATTGGCGCAGCGCAGCACACCCTGGGGGCCGAAGGCGTAAAGCCGAACGTCGTAACGCTCCCAATAGCCGCTGAAGTAGGGTAGACGCACCCGTTCTTCAAGCAGTCCGGGATCGCAGGGCGCCGGGCCGACGAGCAGGTGGTACACGGCGGTGTCGGCTCGCAGCCCGGGCGCGGTCTCACGGAACAGTTGTTCGAGCACGGGATCCTCGCGCACCGCCAACCGCTCCGCGAGCACGACACGCTCGCGCTGCTCGCGGTTCCGCATGTATTTGGTGAGCACATGCGTGGAGAGGCCCGCGAGCACACCAAGGCCCAGCAACAGCCCTGCGAAACCCGAGCGGCCGCGATGAGCCAGAACAAGGAGCGCGATCAACGGCACCGGCCACAGGAACAGCAGGGTGTCGACGATACCCAGGATGTGATGGATCACAATGGAGCCAACCAGCGCGAGGGCCCCGGTGACCATTACGGAACGCAGGTTCGCGCCAGCGAGCATCAACCGCATAAGCGTGTGCGCCAGCACGACCCAAGCGGTGAACAGCAGGGCCACGCTCAACAGCGCGATCAAGCTGAACGCGCTCATTTCCTGCACCCGATAGAGGTCAAGCTCCACGCTGCTGTCGTTCACCAGACCGATGAAAAGGCGTGTGATCCAGGCGGCGTGGAGCAACACGACGCTCCAGGCGAGCATGTTGCCGGGCCAACGCTGTCGATCGCTATGAACAGCGTGCAACGCCTGCCTCACGAACAGCCCGCCGAGAAGCAGCAGTACCGCATTGAAGAGCAGGTCACCGAGGGAGGGGAACAACAACGACGCCGCATAAACCGCCGGGTCGAACAAGGGCAGCCGGTCGAACGGGGCCAGCGGCCCCCAAGCCAGCGTGGCGGCACGTAACACCAGGAGCCCTCCGAGGAAGAGGAATATCCCGCCCCACGCGTTCCGTCGCGCGAGCCCCGCGCACACCGACCACATTGTTGCGATCAAGAACGCCGTTGCCATGATCATCAGGGCGAACCGCAACCGGATCCAATCGCCCACCTCCATCGCACCATCGCGCCAGCTGAGCCGGAACATCACCTGGCCTTGCGCGTCGCGCACCACCGGACCCAGGCCCGCCCCCGATTCGGCCCGCAGGCCTTTTGACGCCTTCATGGATGGGTGGAAGCCGCGTTCGAGGTAATGGTTCTCGATCGGTGGTGCCAGCCATACGGGGCTCACCGCGTGCATCTCCAGATCGCCTGAGCGGCTCACCGCGTGTAGACTAACGGCTTCTCCGTTCATCAAATGAGCGGCGGTATAGCCGTGTAGCTCACCTATATCCCAGAGCACTTCACCCGACCAGCAGATCAGGCTGTCGCCCTGGAGCCCGATGAAGGTGATGCCTTTATGCTTGTCCCCAGGAGAGGTCCATCGCGAATTAGCCCTCATCCACGCACCACCACCCAACTTGGAGAGCGAAAGAAGTTGCTCCTTACACATTGCCTGAAGGTGCTGTGCGTGAGCATCCACCGCGCGCTCCATGCGGCGTGCTTCATCGTCCAGACGCTCATCCCCATCCGGCTCATGCACCAGGAGCGCGAGCCCTGAGAACAGGAGGCTCAGCAAAAGGAAAAGGACCGAACGTGGCATAAGCGCGCGGAAGGACAAGGTCCGCGCCAAAGTACGGGATGCCCCTTGGGCACCAGTTGGTTCGCGTTGGCCGACCTGACGCAGGCTGGTCATAAGGACGAGCCAGAAAAAGCAGGAGGCGCATTACCGCTACACCGGGTGTCTTCTAGGAACCGAACGCCTCTTCGACCAATCTGTGAGAAACGTCGACGGAAAGAACTCCGAGGGCTCTATTCACGTACACCGGTCCCGACCCGATGCTGGGTGCCTAAATGTTGATAAGGATGAACAAGGCGCTACTCTTCGCTTTTGTCGCGTTCGTTTCCGGTCCACTTCTGGGGCAGACCGGGACCGAATTCTGGATGGCCCCCCCGGACATAACCTACTACCACAATACCCCGGGGGATGAGCCGATCTACATCAACGTGACCACGGGGGGCACTGCTGCGACCGTCACGATCTCGCAGCCAGCCAACGCGGCGTTCAATGGAGGCGCCCCGATCGTTCTGAACGTAGCGGCCAACGCTGCGGTCCGATACAACCTCACCTCGTTGAAGGCCCAATTGGAAACGCGTCCGACCAACAGCGTGTGCAATACGGGGCTTCGGATCCAATCGACGGCGAACATCACTTGCTACTACGAACCTAGCAACACGAACAACCCGGATATCATGGCCTTGAAGGGGCAGAACGGGTTAGGCACCGAGTTCTATATCCCACTGCACAAGCACACTCCGTTCTACAACAACAACTTCTCCCCGAACAACGCCGATCTGGCGTTCGCCTCGTTCGACATCGTCGCCACCCAGAACAATACAACGGTGATGATCTATTCGCCGGTGGCCGTTGATGGCCACGCGGCGCTTACACCTTTCACGGTCATCCTGAACCAGGGCCAGACCTATTCCTGCGCGAACACCAATCCGGCAACACATACCGACCCACTGACCCACCCATCAGGTGCGGTCGTGCTTTCGGATAAGCCGGTGGCCGTTTCGATAAAGGATGATTCCAATCACAATCCTTCAGGTGGCTGTTATGATCTGATGCTCGACCAGATCGTGCCTGTCAACGTTCTCGGCACCGAGTACGTGGCAGTGAAAGGCGCCTTGAACCCCACAGGAGATGAGTCCCTCTTCGTGATGGCGGTGCAGAACAATACACAAGTGTACATCGATGGC
Source organism: Flavobacteriales bacterium (assembly GCA_039933875.1). Taxonomy (GTDB): domain Bacteria; phylum Bacteroidota; class Bacteroidia; order Flavobacteriales_F; family PHOS-HE28; genus PHOS-HE28. The sequence goes on from JBDTNF010000211.1 coordinate 42,783, forward strand.
AATCCGACACCGGTAGCCACGCTCTTCGCCGGTCAGTACTACAGGCATGACATGGATTACTTGAGTGGTGCAGCGAACAACTCGACGCTGGTCACCGGCTCCAAGCCATTGTATGCCATACACGTTACCGGCTTTGGTTGCGAACAAGGGATGGCTATCCTCCCGCCCCTCAATTGTGCGGGCAGCACCCAACTAAGTTTCACACGATCGACCAGTGAAGCGTTCTATCTGAACCTTCTGGTCCGGAACGGATCACAGAACAATTTCGTGGTCAGCCCGGGAACAGCGACGATCCCGGGCTCTGCCTTTCAAGCCGTTCCTGGAACTGGTGGGGTGTGGATGGCCGCACAGATCCAGTACAACGCAACGCAAGTGCCGGTGAACCAGGCGTTCATCGTAAGCAATACATCGGATGTATTCTCGCTGGCGATCATCAACGGGGGAGCAACATCGGGTTGCCGCTATGGCTTCTTCTCGGAGTTCGCAGGACAGATCAATGTGACGGCGGGTTCGGACCAAACGCGCTGTGCGGGCGACAACGTGACACTTACTGGAACTGTTTCCGGGGGGAGCACAACAGGGATCTGGACCACTTCCGGAAGCGGAACCTTCACACCGAGCGCGACCTCCCTCACAGCGACCTACCAACCCAGCATCGGCGATCTCGCGATCGGGAATGTGACCCTGACCCTGACCTCGACGGGGCCATGCACGCCCGCCAATGATGCGATGGTGGTCACCTTCAGCCCGAAACCGATCCCGAACGCCGGACCTGACCAGAGCGTGTGCCGCAACAACCCGGTGGTGCAATTGGCCGGTAGCATGCTCAATGCCGTTGGCGGCGTTTGGACCGGCGGAGCCGGCGCTTTCCTTCCCGGCAACAGCAACCTCAACGCGACCTACACACCGACGGCAGCCGACTTGGCCGCTGGCCAGGTGTGGATCAAGCTGGCCTCCACCGGCAATGGCGTGTGCGCCGCGGTTGTGGACAGCATGCTCGTGACCTTCACCCTTGCGCCGACCGTGAATGCTGGACCCGCCCAAACGCGTTGCGCGAACAACGCCGTGGCGCAATTGAACGGCTCGTTCACCGTGGCCACGGGAGCGGTTTGGAGCGGTGGCGCCGGATCCTTCGATCCGAGCACGACGAATACCAGTGCGCAATACACGCCCACCGCAGCGGAGATCGCCAGCGGCTCGGTGACCTTGACGTTGACCACTATGGGCAATGGCAATTGCAATGCGGTCAGCAGCCAGGTCGTCATCACATACACAGCGGCGCCGGTGGTGAACGCTGGAGCCGCCGTTTCGCTCTGCGCGAACAATGCACAAGTGAGTTTGAGCGGATCGGTTACTGGCGCGACCGGCGGAGTTTGGAGCGGCGGTGCCGGCTCCTATTCGCCGAACAACACCGCGCTCAACGCGACCTATACACCTACGGCTGCGGAGATCGCCGCAGGGACGCTGACGCTGACCCTGAGCAGCACGGGCAACGGCAACTGCCTGCCTGTCACCAGTAACAAGGTGATCGGCTTCACGCCAGCACCCACGGTGAATGCTGGCCCGAACGGAACGGTGTGCGCGAACAACGCGAACATCACCTTGGCCGGTTCTTTCACGCTCGCTACGGGCGCGGTTTGGAGCGGCGGCACGGGATCGTACAACCCGAACAACGCGACGATGACCGCAGTGTATACGCCGAGCGCGGCAGAACGGACTGCGGGCACGGTGACACTGACGCTCACCACGGTGGGTAACAGCAACTGCAACGCGGTCAGCTCGAACGTGACCTACACGATCACGCCTGCGCCGACAGCCAACGCCGGAGTGGACCAAACGCTTTGCGCGAATAACGCAGTTGCAATATTGAACGGATCGTTCACGGTAGCTACCGGTGGCATCTGGAGCGGTGGCGCGGGATCATTCAGCCCCAGCACCACGAACATGGGTGCTCAATACACACCGACGCCGGGTGAGATCTCCAGCGGGTCAGTGGCACTGACGTTGACCACTGCCGCCAACGGTGGCTGTGTCGCCGTTGCCGATCAAGTACTGCTGTCCTTCACACCCGCGCCAGTAGTAAGCGCCGGCGCTGCTGTTTCGGTGTGCGCGAACAACGTGCAGGTTTCCTTGAACGGCAATGTGATCGGAGCAACAGGAGGTGCTTGGAGCGGCGGAACGGGTTCCTTCAACCCGAATGCGACCACCCTGAACGTGACCTACACACCGAGTGCTGCCGAGATCGCCGCAGGTACGGTGACACTGACATTGAGTTCCACTGGCAACGGTAATTGCAACGCGGTATCGAGCAGCAAGGTGATCACCATCACTCCTGCACCTACCGTCAATGCTGGTCCGAATGGAACGGTATGCGCGAACAACCCCGCGATCACGCTCGCGGGCGCGATCACTGTTGCTACGGGTGCGACCTGGAGCGGCGGTGCGGGTACTTACAGTCCGAACACTACGACGCTGAACGCGATGTACACACCGAGCGCTGCAGAGCGCGCAGCGGGTACGGTGACGCTCACGCTTACCACGGTGGGCAACGGCAACTGCAATGCGGTCAGCTCGAGCGTGACCTATGCGATCACGCCTGCTCCGACAGCGAATGCAGGCATCGACCGGACGGTGTGTGCCAACAACGCGGTGGTCACCTTGAACGGTTCGTTCACGGTGGCAACGGGAGGGATCTGGAGCGGTGGCGCAGGATCCTTCGATCCGAGCACCACGAACATGGGCGCGCAGTACACGCCGACGCCCGGTGAGATCTCCAGCGGTTCCGTTGCGCTGACCTTGACCACCACCGGCAACGGTGGTTGCCTCGCTGTTGCCGATCAGATGGTGATCGCCTTTACGGCGGCCCCTGTGGTGAACGCGGGTCCCGCTGTATCGCTCTGCGCGAACAATGCGCAAGTGAGCTTGAGCGGGTCAGTTACCGGCGCTATGGGTGGCATCTGGAGCGGTGGCACGGGCACCTTCAACCCGAGCAACACCGCGCTCATCGCGACCTATACACCAACGGCCGCGGAGATCGCGGCGGGCACTTTGAGCCTCACGTTGACGAGCACCGGTAATGGCACCTGCAACCCTGTCTCGAGCAACAGGGTGATCACGTTCACATCGGCTCCTGTCGTGAGCGCTGGTTCGAATGGCAGCGTGTGTACGAACAACGCAACGATCAGCTTGAACGGATCGGTCACCGGTGCGACCGGTGCGATCTGGAGCGGCGGTGCGGGCACCTTCACGCCGAACAACACCACGCTGAATACGACCTACACGCCGACCGCCGCTGAACGAACCGCAGGTACGGTCACGCTGATCTTGACCTCTGCGGGCAACGGCAATTGCACTGCGGTCAGCGCGAGCGTCACCTATTCCATCACCCCTGCTCCGACCACGAACGCAGGCCCGGACCTATCGCTTTGCAGCAACAATCCAGTGGCCACGTTGAGTGGAACTTTCACCGTTGCGACCGGTGGTATCTGGAGCGGCGGCAACGGTTCCTTCAGCCCGAGCACCACGAACATGGGAGCGACCTACACGCCGACGGCAGTGGAGATCGCGAACGGGAATGTGACCCTGACCCTGACCACGACCGGCAACGGCACTTGTGTGGCTGTTACCGATGACATCCAACTGAACTTCATGCCGAGCCCGACCGCGAACGCAGGACCGAACCTGACGCTCTGCCGCAACAATGCGAGCGTTGCGCTGGGTGGGTCGGTAACGGTGGCCACTGGTGGCATTTGGAGCGGCGGTGCAGGTTCGTACACGCCGAACAACACCACGCTCAACGCGACCTACACACCGACCCCAGCGGAACTCGCAGCGGGCACGTTGACCTTGACCTTGACCACCACGGGCAACGGTAACTGCAATGCGGTTTCGAGCAGCCGCGTGATCACCTTCACTCCAGCACCGACCGTTGATGCTGGACCGAACGCGACGGTATGCGCGAACAACGCCGCGATCACCCTGGCGGGGACGTTCGCCATCTCGACCGGTGCCCAGTGGACCGGTGGCAGCGGCACGTATAACCCGAACAACACCACGATGAACGCGGTGTACACTCCGAGCGCCGCCGAACGCGCCGCGGGTACGGTAACGCTTACGCTCACCACGGTGGGCAACGGGAATTGCAACGCGGTCAGTGATCAGGTGACGTTCACGATCACACCCGCACCGACGGCCAATGCGGGTCTCGATCGCACGGTGTGCGCGAACGATCCGGGAGTGGCATTGAACGGTTCATTCACCATTGCTACTGGAGGGATCTGGAGCGGCGGTGCTGGCACCTTCGACCCGAGCACCACGAACATGGGCGCGATCTACACGCCGAGCACTGCGGAGATCACGGCCGGCATCGTGACCCTGACCCTGACGACCACCGGCAACGGAACGTGCAACGCGGTGAACGATCAGATCGTGATCAGCATCACCGATGCACCAACGGTGAACGCCGGTGCACCGATCTCCCTCTGCGCGAACAATGCGCTAGTGAGCTTGAACGGCAGCGTGTTCGGTGCGACAGGCGGTGCATGGTCCGGCGGTTCCGGCACCTTCTCGCCGAACAACACGACGCTCAACGCGACCTATGCGCCGAGCGCGTCCGACCTCGCGGCGGGCACAGTGACGCTGACCTTGACGAGCACGGGCAATGGCACTTGCAACCCGGTATCGAGCAGCCGTGTGATCACCTTCACGCCTGCACCGACCGCCAACGCAGGTGCGGATGCGAGCGTATGTGCGAACAATGCAAACATTCCCCTGGCAGGGGCCTTCACCGGTGCAACGGGTGCGATCTGGAGCGGTGGCACGGGCACGTACAATCCGAACAACACCACACCGAACGCGGTGTACACGCCGAGCATCGCGGAACGCACTGCGGGCACGGTGACGCTCACGCTCACCACGGTGGGCAATGGCAACTGCAACGCTGTGAGCGATGCCGTGACCCTCAGCATCACGCCTTCCCCAACAGTGAATGCGGGTGTCGACCGCACGGTTTGCGCGAACAACGCAGCGGTAACGCTGAATGGTTCCTTCACTGTTACTACCGGCGGTGTTTGGAGCGGCGGCAATGGAACCTTCGACCCGAGCACCACCAACATGGGCGCGATCTACACGGCAAGCGCTGCGGAGATCGCGAACGGTTCCGTGACCCTCACGCTGACCACCACGGGCAACGGCGGTTGCATCGCGGTGGCTGACCAGATGGTGATCAACTTCACCGCTGCTCCTGTGGTGAACGCGGGCGCCCCTGTTTCGCTATGCGCGAACAATGCGCAAGTGGCCCTCAGCGGCAGTGTCTCCGGTGCGACAGGCGGCGTGTGGAGCGGAGGAACGGGCACCTACAGCCCGAACAACACCACGCTCAACGCGACCTACACGCCGACCGCCGCGGAGATTGCGGGTGGCACCTTGACGTTGACCCTGACGAGCACCGGCAATGGCACATGCAACCCTGTGCAGAGCAGCCGGGTGATCTCCTTCAGTCCGGCACCTTCGGTTAGTGCTGGTCCGAACGGAACGGTCTGCGCGAACAACTCGACGATCGCCCTGGCCGGTTCACAGAGCGGCGCTACGGGTGCTGTCTGGAGCGGTGGCACCGGCACCTACAACCCGAACAACGCAACGCTGAACGCTGTGTACGCACCGAGCGCGACTGAGCGCACGGCTGGCACGGTGACGCTCACGCTCACCACAGTAGGCAACGGCAATTGCAATGCGGTCAGCAGCCAGGTGACGTATTCGATCACACCTGCCCCGACGGCTAACGCAGGACCGAACCAATCGCGTTGCGCGAACAATGCGGTGGCGACACTTGCTGGCAGCGTGACCGTTGCGACAGGCGGCATCTGGAGCGGTGGCGCCGGAACCTTCGCACCGAGCACGACGAACCTGAACGCGACCTACACGCCGACCGCTGCGGAGATCGCGACCGGCTTCGTCACGCTCACGCTGTCCACGGCGGGCAACAACAATTGCGTTGCTGCTTCCGATCAGGTCACGATCGCTTTCACCCCAGCGCCCGTTGCGAATGCCGGCGCTCCGGTTTCCATCTGCGTGAACGATCCGCAGGTTTCGATGACCGGTTCCGTTTCGGGCGCCACGGGCGGCGTATGGAGCGGCGGCCTTGGATCTTTCACGCCGAACAACACCGCGCTCAATGCGGTGTACACGCCAACTCCGTCGGAACTCGCTGCGGGCACGCTGACCCTGACCTTGACCACGACCGGCAATGGCAATTGCAACTCGGTTACCAGCACGCGCACGATCACCTTCACCCCGGCCCCGACAGTGAACGCCGGCGCGAACGGGACGGTTTGCTCGAATGCGTCCTTGATCACCCTGAACGGATCAGTGATAGGCGCGAGCGGCGCGATCTGGAACGGTGGAGCCGGTGTCTTCGCGCCGAACAACACCACGCTCAACGCAACCTATCAACCGACCAGCGCTGAACGCAATGCCGGAACGGTTACGTTGACACTGACATCGGCGGGCAATGGCAACTGCAACGCGGTGAGCTCGAACGTGACTTACACCATCACTCCCGCACCGACGGTCAGCGCAGGCGTGGATCAAGTGCGCTGCGCGAACAATGCGGTGACCACCCTGAACGGTGGCTTCACGATCGCGACCGGTGGCGTGTGGAGCGGTGGCGCGGGCACCTTCAGCCCGGGCACTACGAACATGAATGCGACCTACACGCCGACCGTATCGGAGATCTCGAACGGCTCGGTGACACTGACATTGACGACCACGGGCAACAACAACTGCGTGGCGGTGAGCGACCAGATGGTGATCAGCTTCACACCGAGCCCAACGGTGGATGCTGGCGTCGATGTATCCGTGTGCCGGAACAATGCGAATGTCGCGCTGAACGGCTCGGTAGGTGTCGCTACGGGTGGCATCTGGAGCGGCGGTGCGGGGTCCTTCACGCCGAACAACACCACGCTCAATGCGACCTACACGCCGACGCCTGCGGAACTCGCGTTGGGTACGCTGACGTTGACGCTGACCTCCACCGGTAATGGCAACTGCAACGCCGCATCGGACACCAAGGTGATCACCTTCACGCCTGCCCCAACGGTGAGTGCGGGATCGAACGGAACGGTGTGCGCGAACAACGCGAACATCGCACTGGCGGGCGCGATCACCGGTGCTACGGGTGCAGCCTGGAGCGGTGGAACGGGCACTTACGACCCGAACAACACCACACTCAACGCTACCTACACGCCGAGCGCTGCGGAGCGCACAGCGGGGACAGTGACGCTGACTTTGACCACGACGGGCAACGGTAATTGCAACGCCGTGAGCGCCCAAGTGACGTACAGCATCACACCTGCGCCGACAGCGAACGCCGGTGCCGATCGCGTGCTCTGCGCGAACTATGCTTCGACCGGATTGTCCGGTGCATTCTCGATCGCCACAGGTGGTATCTGGAGCGGTGGCGCGGGCACCTTCGATCCGAGCACCACGAACATGAGCGCGATCTACACGCCGACGGTGGCTGAGGTCACGGCTGGTAGTGTGACGCTCACGCTCACGACAACGGGCAACGGCTTGTGCAACGCAGCAACGGATCAAGTGCTGCTGACCTTCACCGATCCTCCTTCAGCGAACGCTGGTCCGGATGTGACCCGTTGCGCGAACAACGCGGCTGTGGCACTCGGAGGAAGTGTGGTCGTGGCGACCGGTGGAACCTGGACCGGTGGAACCGGAACGTTCACGCCGAATGCGAACACACTGAACGCGACCTACAACCCAGGCGCTGGCGACCTCGCTGCTGGCCAGGTGACCTTGATGCTGACGACTACGGGCAACGGTAACTGCACCCCGGCGACCGACACGAAGATCATCACCTACACACCTGCGCCGATCGTGAACGCTGGTGCGAATGGAAGTGTGTGTGCCAATGCTGCGACCATCGTCCTGAACGGTACCGTTACCGGTGCTGCAGGTGGCGTGTGGAGCGGTGGTGCGGGATCCTTCAGCCCGAACAACATCACGCTGAACGCGACCTACACACCGACCGCAGCGGAGCGCGCAGCAGGTACGGTAACGCTGACCTTGACCTCTGCGGGCAACGGCCAGTGCAATCCGGTATCGAATACCGTGACGTACTCGATCACGCCTGCGCCGACGGTGAACGCCGGTGTGGACCAGTCGGTATGCGGCAACAACGCCACGGCAACAGTGAACGCGGTGATCACGGTTGCAACAGGTGTGCAGTGGTCGGGCGGCTCCGGTGTATACAGCCCCGGCAGCACAGCGCAGAACATCACGTACTCGCCTTCGCCGATCGAAGTGGTGAGCGGATCGGTGACCTTGATCGCAACAACCACGGGCAACGGTACCTGCGCGGCGGTAAGCGATGCCATGGTGATCACCTACACGCAGGCGCCTATGGCGAATGCGGGTCCCGATCAGACCGTGAGCAGCAATAACGCGAACACGACGCTCGCAGGTAGCTTCTCGATCGCCACCGGTGCGACCTGGAGCGGAGGAGCGGGAACGTACAATCCGAATAATACCACAATGAACGCGGTGTACACGCCGACCCCTGCGGAGGTCGCGGCGGGCAGTGTGACACTGACCCTGATCACGACTGGTAACGCGAGCTGTTCGCCTGCTACGGATGAAATCACGATCTTCTTCGGCGCAGCTCCCACCGCGAATGCTGGACCGGATCAAACCGTCTGCGCGAACAACCCTGCTGTTCAGTTGAGCGGCGCGATCACCATCGCCACCGGCGGCATTTGGAGCGGCGGTACGGGCACTTACAACCCGAACAACAGCACGCTCAATGCGATCTACACGCCGAGCGCTGCGGAACGCGCAGCAGGCATAGTGACCTTGACGCTCACCTCAGTGGGCAACGGCAACAGCAATCCGGTGAACGACCAGACCGTCATCACCATCACGCCAGCGCCGATCGCGAACGCAGGCGCTGATCGCACCGTGTGCGCGAACCAGCCAGCAGCGCAGCTCTCCGGCGTGGTGAACAACGCGACCGGTGGTGTGTGGAGCGGCGGTTCAGGCACTTTCAATCCGAGCAACACGAACCCGAACGCGACCTACACGCCGACGTTGGGCGAGATCGCCGCAGGCATGGTGACGCTCACCTTGAGCAGCACCGGCAATGGCTTGTGCAATGGAGTGGCGGACCAGATGGTCATCTTCATTGTCCCTGCTCCGGTGGTGAACGCGGGTATTGACCGGACGGTCTGCTCCAACAACGCCAGCGTGCAGATGGCCGGATCTGTGAGCAACGCGGGCGGCGGCATCTGGAGCGGCGGCACGGGCACCTTCTCGCCGAGCATCAATGCGCTGAATGCGGTGTACACGCCCAGCACGTCGGAGCTCGCGAACGGTTCTCTGACCTTGACCCTGAGCAGCACCGGCAACGGCACTTGCCTCTCGGTGAGCGACCAAATGACGATCTTCTTCTCGCAGAGCCCTGCGGTGAACGCCGGCATAGACCGCACGGTGTGCGCGAACGACCCCACGGTGATCCTCAACGGCTCCGTGACCATTGCCAGCGGTGGTGTGTGGAGTGGTGGCGGCGGAACCTTCACCCCGAACGCGAACACCCTGAATGCGACCTACTACCCGAGCCCGGCTGAGGTGGCACTGGGTACCGCAACGCTGACCTTGACTTCCATGGGCAATGGCTTGTGCAACGCCGTGAGCGACCAGATGGTGATCACCATCATCGCCTCGCCGAGCGCGAATGCGGGTGCTGACATAGCGATCTGCTCGAACAACGCACAGGTACAACTCGGTGGATCGGTGAGCGGCGCCGGTGGCGGCCAGTGGAGTGGTGGTGCAGGCATTTTCACGCCGAGCATCGCCTCGCTGAACGCGACCTACACACCGACCCCAGCTGAGGTCGCCGCAGGCAATCTGATGCTGACATTGACGACGATCGGCAACGGCAACTGCGTGCCGGTCTCGGATCAAGTACACATCACCTTCACTGCTTCGCCCACCGCGAATGCCGGTGCGAATGGTGTGCGCTGCGCGAACAACGCGGGCATCCAACTGAACGGAAGCGTCACCATCGCGAACGGAGGAAGCTGGTCCGGAGCAGGAGGAACCTTCACGCCGAACGCGAATGCGCTGAACGCGGTGTACACGCCTTCCGCTGGCGAACTCGCTGCAGGGCAGGTGACGTTGACCCTGACCACCAGCGGCAACAACGGGTGCCTAGCGGTGAGCGATGACGTGAGCTTCACGTTCACACCTGCCCCAACTGCGAACGCGGGTGTTGATCCCTTCACCTGTGCGAACAACGCAACGGTGACGCTGAATGGTGCGATCACCGTAGCTACCGGAGCTCTCTGGAGTGGCGGCAACGGCACCTATGCGCCGAGCAATAGCGCGCTCAACCCGATCTACACGCCTAGTGCATCGGAGATCGCCGCAGGCACGGTGACACTCACGTTGACCACGGCGGGCAACGGCACGTGCAACCCGGTCAATGATGAGGTTGTGATCAGCATCACCCCATCGCCGATCGTGAATGCCGGTACGCCGCTGACCTCTTGCGCGAACAACCCTGCCGCGCAGTTGGCCGGTTCCGTTCAGAACGCGACCGGTGGCATCTGGAGCGGTGCTGGAACCTTCTCGCCGAGCGCCACCAACCTGAGTGCGACCTATACGCCGAGCAATGCGGAAGTGGCTGCCGGCACAGCGATCATCACCCTCACCAGCACGGGCAACGGCTTGTGCAACGCGGTATCGTCGCAAGTGGCGTTGACCATCACGGCAGCTCCGATCGTGGAAACTGGTTCGCCACAAACGTTGTGCGCGAATAATGCAGTAGCGCAATTGGCAGGTCAAGTGATCAACGCCTCCGGTGGTACATGGAGCGGTGTTGCCGGTGCCTTCAGCCCGAACTCAAGTGCGCTGAACGCGACGTACACACCGAGCGCAACGGAGATCGCGAGCGGCCAGGTCTGGCTCTTCCTCACCTCAACCGGCAACGGCGGCTGTCTTGCTTCCCGCGACTCCGTGCAGTTGCAGTTCACTCCGGCGCCGACGGTGAACGCTGGTCCTGATGCCCATGTCTGTGCGAATGCTGCGCAGGTGAGCTTGAACGGTGCCATCACCGTGGCGAACGGCGGCATCTGGACCGGTGGGAATGGCTCCTACACGCCAGACAATTCAGCGCTCAACGCGACCTACCTCCCGACGGCTGCGGAGATCGCCTCTGGCCAATTCACCCTGGTGCTGAGCAGTACGGGCAATGGCAACTGCGCCATCGTTCGCGACAGCTTGGTGGTCCTGGTGGATCCCGTTCCCGTGGTGAATGCAGGCCCTGACCAACAGATCTGCGCGAACAATTCGAACGTGCAGATGAACGGCTTCGTCGGCAATGCGCCGGGTGGAGCTTGGAGCGGTGGTGCGGGAACCTTCTTCCCAAGCAACACCATGCTCGCCACGCAGTATGCCCCGACGGCTACTGAGATCGCTTCCGGTTCGCTCACGTTGACGCTGACTTCCACGGGGACCGCATTCTGCAACGCTGTCACCGATCAGATGACGATCGTGTTCACCGGTTCGCCGATCGTGAGCGCTGGCAGTGATCTGCAGATCTGTGCGAACAACAGCGCCGTGCAACTCACAGGTAACGTCACCAACGCAAGTGGTGGCACCTGGACCGGTGGCAGCGGATCCTTCGCGCCGAACTCCAACGTGCTGAGCCCGGTGTACACGCCGAGCGCTGGTGAACTCGCCGCAGGCCCATTGTCCCTCTACTTGACAAGCACGGGTAACGGCAACTGCATCTCTGTGCGCGATACGGTGATCGTGACCTTCACACCTGCGCCAACGGTGAATGCAGGCGCGGACCTGGATGTGTGCACGAACAACCCAGTAGTGACCCTCAACGGTTCCATCACAGTAGCAACGGGCGCACAATGGAGTGGCGGCCTCGGCACCTACACCCCGAACGCGCAGGCGCTGAACGCGCAGTACGTGCCATCCGCTTTCGAACTGGGATCGGGTAGTGTGCAGCTCACGCTGACCACAATTGGCAACAGCAACTGTGTCGCTGTGACCGACCAAATAACCATCACCGTAACGCCATCACCGGTGGTGAACGCGGGGGCGGATGTGATCACCTGCTCGAACCAATTGCAAGTGCCGCTGAACGGCACGGTACAAGGCGGTGCCACCACGGGTCTGTGGAGCACTTCCGGAACCGGTACGTTCAGCCCGAGCACATCCACATTGAACGCGACGTACATCGCGAGCAGCCTCGATTCGCTGAACGGAACGGTGGATCTGACGCTCACGTCCAGCAACAACGGCCTTTGCACTGCAGTGAGCGATGTTATGACGGTGACCATCCTGCCGAACGCGATAGCGAACGCAGGTGTGGATCAAGTTGTCTGCTCCACAACAAGCACGATCCAATTGAACGGCACCATCACCGGCAATGCGACCCAAGGCCAGTGGACAACCACAGGTGCGGGCGGTTTCTCGCCGAGTGCAAGTGCCGCGAACGCGGTGTACCAGATCGCAACAGGCGACCCTGCGATGGGCACCCTCACCTTCACTTGGAGCGTGAACAGTTGTGACAATGCCATGGACCAAATGGTGCTGACGATCACGCCTGCATCGGTGGCCAATGCCGGTGCGGATCAAGTGACCTGCTATAACAACCTGAACATCGTGATCAACGGATCGGTGAGCGGCGCGTCGAACAGCGGCACGTGGAGCACCTTGGGTAGCGGCAGCTTCGCCAACCCGAACACGGCGCTGAGCAACGTGTATCAAGCGAACGCGAACGATCAGCTCGCTGGTGGCGCCTACCTGGTACTCACTGCAACAACAACGGGCGTCTGCCAAGCCGCGATCGACACGATGTTCATCGCGATCCAGCCTGCGGGTACGGTGAACGCAGGTATTGATGTGGTCGCTTGCGCGAACAACGCGGTGACGCAACTCAACGGGACGCTGAGCGGCGACGCTACCCAGGTACAGTGGAGCACCTCCGGCACGGGCTCCTTCTTCCCGAACGCCAACGTGCTTACGCCGACCTACGTGCCGAGCGCGATCGACACGACGATCGGCACCCTCACGTTGACACTGAGCGCACCGGGCACCTGCAACAACGCGACCGATGAGATCCAGTTGACACTGACCCCGGCGCCGTATGTGAACGCGGGCCCGGATCAGACCTACTGCGATCAAGTGACGCAGTTCAACCTGAACGGAACGATCACGGGCATCACGAGCGCGGGCCAGTGGACCACGACCGGTACCGGCACGATCGCGAATGCGGGTTCCTTGAGCACGACCTACACGGCGAGCGCGGCGGACGTCGCCAATGGTTCCATCACCTTCACGCTCACCTCCGTGAACAACGCGAACTGCAATGCGGTGACCGATGCGATGACGATCTACCTCATCGACGGCCTCATCGTGAGTGCCGGACCGGACCAGAATGTGTGTGTGGCTTCCGATCATGCCAACATGCAGGCGACGGTGCAGAACGGATCGCCATCGGGTATCTGGACCACTACGGGTACCGGCAACTTCCAGCCGAACGCTGATGTCCTGAACGCGCAGTACTTCTTCTCGGCGAACGATGTCACCAGCGGCTCGGTGGTGCTCACGTTCACGGCCACGAACACGGGTACTTGTCCGGTGATGCAGGATCAGATGGTGCTCACCTTCGGCAGCAGCACCTTCGCTTATGCGGGTGCCGATCAGGCGCTCTGCGCGAACTCGCCAATCGCCCAACTCGCCGGCAACTTCAGCGGTGGTGCGCAAGGCATCCAATGGAGCACAAGTGGCTCGGGCTTCTTCAGCAACACCACGGACCCGAATGCGACCTACACGCTGAGCGCTTCGGATATCGCTGCTGGTCAAGTGCAGCTAACGCTTACGACGATCACGAGCGGTTCCTGCTTGCCCGCATCGGATGTAGTGGCGATCGCGGTGAACGCACTGCCGAACATCACGGCAGGCGGAGACATCACCGCTTGCACAGCTGCTGCTATACAGGTCACAGCCAATGCTGCGAACGCGGGCGGAGGTATGTGGACCACTTCGGGTACGGGTACGTTCTTCGACCCGAACGCACTGGCCACGCTTTACACGCCAAGTGCCGCCGACAGCCTTGCCGGTTCCGTTACGCTGACCGTGACGACTACGGGTGTGGCACCGTGCAGTACGGTATCGGATCAATTGGTGATCAGCTTCGGTGGTGGCCTTGCTGCGGCAGCAGGCGCGGATGTGGTCGCATGCAGCACCAACCCGAACATTGTGCTGAGCGGTGCAGTGGCCGGAACGACCACCGGCACTTGGAACACCAGTGGCACGGGCTCCTTCCTGCCGAACGCGAGCGCGCTCAACGCGACCTACATCCCCGGTGCGGCGGATTTCGCGATCGGCGACATCAACCTGATCCTGAGCACCACGAACAATCTGGGATGCCCTGCCGGACGTGACACCTTGGTGGTGAGCTACCACGTACCGCCGACGGTGAACGCTGGTACGGATGTGCTCCTGTGCAATGGCTTGCAGAACGTACAACTCAATGGAAGCGCGCAGAACCAAGGCTCCGTGCAGTGGGCGACCATGGGTACAGGATCATTCACGCCGAATGTGAATGCGCTGAACGCCACCTACTTGCCGACCGTGAACGACAGCATCGCCGGTGGCGTGTACCTCGTGCTCACCGCCTTCGGAACGGGTACGTGCGGAAATGCTTCGGACTCGGTGTTCATCGACATTGGTCCGACGCGGATCGCGAGTGCCGGTGTTGATCAGACGATCTGTGCGAATGGCGGAGCGATCCAGTTGGCAGGCACGATCACCGGCGTCACTGGCGGTGTATGGACCACCAATGGCACAGGCACCTTCGCGCCTGGCGCAACCGACCTGAACCCGGACTACGTGCCGAGCACGACCGACCTGGTCTTCCCGCAACTCCGCTTCGTGCTGAGCACAACGGGGAACATGGGCTGCCCTGCGCACTCGGATACGGTGACGGTCGCTCTTCAGCAACCACCGACCGTGAATGCGGGCAACGATGTGACCACATGCGATGCCTCGGCCGATGTGCAACTGACGGGCTCGTTCAGTGGCGCGGCGGGTATCCATTGGACGACGAACAGCTCTGGCGTCTTCGTGCCGAACGCTGATGCACCGAACGCGGTGTACCAGCCAAGTGTGGCGGACTCGCTCGCGCAGAATGTGCTGTTGATCTTGACGACCACCGGCAACCAGAACTGTCCGGCGGCTGCGGATACCATGCACCTGTCCTTCGTGAACCCGCTTGTCGCTGGCTTCACCTTCGCTAACCCTTGTGCCGGATCAGCAACGCTCTTCACTGATGCCAGTACCACGAGCGGATCGGCGATCATCGGTTGGAACTGGAGCTTCGGCAACGGCACCACTGCCACAGGCCCGCAAGCTGCCGCCATTTTCCCGACGGCTGGACAGTACAACGTATCGCTCACCGTCTTCTCACAGAGCGGCTGCAACGCGACATACAATGCAGTGATCGATGTGGTCAACTCGCCGGTCGCTGGGTTCAGCATCGATGGCGATCCCTTTACCGACACGCCGATCGTCTTCACGGACCACTCCTTCGGTGCAACAGGCTGGCAGTACAACTTCGGAGATGGCACAGGTTCGCTGGCTTCCGCTCCGACGCACGAGTACACCGACGCGGGTCAGTTCCTGATCGTGCAGACCGTGGTGAACGCCGCTGGATGCATGGATCACGACTCGTTGTTGGTCAGCATCACGGAGAAGGACATCCTTCCCCCGAAACTACCGAACGCGTTCAGCCCGAACGGCGACGGAGTGAACGATGTGTTCTACGTGCGTGGCGGACCATTCGAGACCATGCACCTTCGCGTGTACAATGGCTGGGGCGAACTGATCTTCGAGACGGAGGATCCCACCTTCGGCTGGGACGGTACGCATGACGGCACACCGGAGATCAACGGGGTGTACGTCTACTCCGTGGTCGCCACGACAACGGATGGAACGCTGCACGATCGTTCCGGCAAGATCACACTCATGCGATAAGCGAACCTGAGCAACATGAAGAACCTGAACAACCTTCCAGCGCTGCTTTTCGCACTCTGTGTGAGCGGCGGGACCAGGGCCCAGGACGCGCACTTGTCCCAGTATGAGACCGCACCGAACACGTTGAATCCCGCACTTACCGGGATGTTCGAGAACGCGGACTTCCGTATGACGAGCAACGTGCGCAGCCAGTGGAACAGCTTATCGAGCAGTTTCCTCACCACCGGATTCGCGTACGACATCGCACTGCAGAACCGCTTCGGGGCTGGACTGTACATGACGAACTACAACCAAGCGGGCATTGTGAACACCTTCCAGATAGGTGCCTCCGGAGCCTACAACGTGTCAGGGAAGAGCGCGCACCACACGCTATCCGTGGGGGCACATCTGGGTCTGATCTACAAGAAGGTGAACAGCCAACAACTACTCTGGGACAACCAGTACAACGATGGGTACTTCGATAGTGATCTGCCCTCAGGTGAGATCCTGCAACGTGGTTCGCGCTTCATGCCGGACCTCTCCGCGGGTGTGGCCTACCGGGGTACGAACAAGCGCAAACGGGTGAACCCGTTCGGCAACTTCGCACTGTTCCACGTCACCACGCCGGATGAATCGATCCTGCGCACCACAGCCAGCGACCTGCCTATCCGGTACTCCGTGAACGGAGGGGCGCGGGTGGAATTCAATGAAGG
>JBDTNF010000212.1:0-3591 GCA_039933875.1 Flavobacteriales bacterium
CAAAAGCGATACCCTATTGCTCGGTTCGAGTGGCCACCGTACACAGGTGGTCACCATGGCCGACAGTGTCGCGAAGGATAGCTACACGATCCTTGTCCGCATGCAACCGCTCGTGTACCAGCTTCCTGAATTCGAGGTGCTGCCGGAGCGAACACTGAAGCAGATCCAGAAGGACATCGAGAAGCTTGGCTACAAGGAGAGTGACTACCTGGTGAGCGGTGTCGATGCGTTCCAGAGCCCGATCACCTTCCTCTATCAGGAGTTCAGTCGGCGTGAGCGGAGCAAGCGCATGGTCGCACAGTTGCAGAACGAGGATCGAAAACGTGAACTGCTCCGGGAACTGTTGCACCAATATGTGCAGTACGACATCATCAACCTGAACGACGAAGCGTTCGATGATTTCATCGACTTCTGCAATGTGCCCGAGGAGGTGATGCAAGGACTTACGCAATACGAGTTCCTGTTGTACATGAAGAAGAAGTACGAGCTCTACTCCAGCCTGGGCCCGACCCGGCAACACTAGCGCCATGGCCTGCGGTCCACGCCGTGTCGCTTCTTTGTTTTTGTTCCTTCCTGTGCTCCTTTGCGCCCAAGAGGAGGTCATCAAGAGGATCCAGCTCGCCGAGTTCGTGGTGAACCGGCAGGCGGAGGGCTTCGACCTGCAAGGTTTCATGACCCAGGTGATGAACGACACCACGTTCTATCATGCGTTCCTCAACACGCGTTCCCAGCCGCACCAGGTCTTCAGTGCGTTGGTGGTGCGCAACAAGAAGGAAAGGGAGACGGCCTCGCTTTATCGTCGTGGCTGGTTGGTGCGTGATGGACGTTACGCTGAATTGGTCTTGGATAGCGTCGCAGAACAGGGTCGCTTAAGGGAACGCAATGGGGATATGCGCTACCTGACCGCTGAGATGTACGATGATGTCTTCTTCCCCAAGGGGCGTTACATCGCCAGCAACCGCATCGCCGATCGAACGCTAGAACTGAACCGCTCTTCGCGGTTCGAGAAGTACAAGAGCGAGTTGAAGAAATTCATGTTCAATCCCGGGCAGGAGATCGCCAGCGTGCCGATGATCGGTGACAAGCTGGATCTATTCGACCCGGAGATCGCGCCGTACTACGATTACCTGCTCGATAGCGACTATCGCGATGGGCACAGTTGCTGGGTCTTCACCGCGCTGGCGAAGGACAGTGTGAAGGGCAAGCCCGCCGACGAGGACGACACGGTGATCAAGCGCATGGTGACCTGGTTCGATGATCAGACCATGAACGTTTTGGCGCGCGAATACCGCATAGCTCACCAGTCGCTCCTCCTGGATTTCGACATTACCATACGCGTAGAGAACACGGTCGTAGATGGCGAACTCGTGCCCGGGCAGGTGCGCTACGATGGCGACTGGGACATCCCCTTCAAAAGCCGTGAGATCGTGCGGTTCTCGTTGGCGTATGCGACTTGGGGAGTTGCGCCGTAGCCGTTGGGTCGATTAGAGATTGGCGTGCCACATAATCTCCGGCCGGAACTACTTTGAAGAACCACGAGTCAAAGATTCGCGGTAGCGAGGAGGGAGATTGTTGATTCAAACAAGGCCAATTGCCTTCTTCAGGGGAAGGAAGTCATGGGCAACCGAGATGAGCAAATCACGAAGCTGCGCATCTTGAGATAACCGCTCGCTGGCATCATTAGTCGATTGTGCAAGCCGCGTCGCCAATAGAATTTCATCCACAGGAAGAACGACACGCATTTCCTTCCTTAGGATTAAGTAGCTACTCAGAAGTCGAAGCGCTTTCTCAATTTCCCCAAGCTTCAACAATTCGGCTAATGCTGTATCCAGAGCCTCCGCTGCCTCCACTTGGTTCCCCCGCGATGACCATTCGAGGAGCTCTCCTACCACAAAGATGAAGTCGTGATTTTCTCGATAAGTCACGCTGGGCAAGAAATAGTGACTGTCTCCGCATAGTGCTTCAGGGGCATTCCCCTGTTCAAACCAAGACTGAATTGTAGGGTTCATGATTTGGTTCCAAACTCCCCGGCAGCCAAAGAAACTTCCGCTTTCATTGCCAAAGTAGTTCAAGTATCGATGGGCGATTGAGCCGCCAATCAATGCCCTCGCGCCGCGAGATATCGCTCAGCATCGAGCGCCGCCATACAGCCAGTTCCGGCCGCTGTTACAGCTTGGCGGTACACATGGTCGGCCGCATCGCCAGCCACGAACACGCCCGGGATCTTCGTGAGCGTGCGGTCGGGGAGGTGTTTCAGGTAACCCACCTCATCCATGTCCAGCCAGCCCTTGAAGATGGCCGTGTTCGGCGTGTGGCCGATGGCGAGGAACAAGCCGGTCACATCCAGCGTGCGCTCGTCGCCTGTCGCATTGTTCAAAACGAGCAGCCCTTCGACACCGTTCGCTCCGAGCACGTCCTTCACCTCCGTATTGTAGAGCACCTCGATGTTCGGCGTGTTCTCGATGCGGTGCACCATCGCCTTGCTGGCGCGAAACTCATGGCGACGCACCAACATGTACACCTTCGGGCAGAGCTTGGCCAGGTAACTGGCTTCCTCACACGCACTGTCACCGGCGCCCACCAACGCCACGGTCTGGCCACGGTAGAAGAAACCA
Source organism: Flavobacteriales bacterium (assembly GCA_039933875.1). GTDB lineage: Bacteria > Bacteroidota > Bacteroidia > Flavobacteriales_F > PHOS-HE28 > PHOS-HE28. The sequence goes on from JBDTNF010000212.1 coordinate 2,616, forward strand.
TCGCACACCGCACAGGCTGTCACACCACCGCCGATGTCGCGCAGGCGGATCTCATTGGGAAGGCCGAGCCATTTGGCATCCGCACCCGTGCTGATGATCACGGTGTCCGCATGCACCTCGGTAACGTCATCCACCCAGATCTTATGCACCGGACCGGTGAAGTCCACCTTGGTTACCCAGCCGCTGCGGATGTCCGTTTTGAAACGCAAGGCCTGGGCTTTGAGGTCCTCCATCATCTCGGGACCGGTGCGGCCGTTGGGATAACCTGGATAGTTCTCCACCTCGGTGGTCTGTGTCAACTGCCCGCCAGGCAGAGGGCCTTCATAAAGCACAGGTTTCAGGTCGGCGCGCGCCGCATAGATGGCAGCGGCGAATCCGGAAGGCCCTGATCCGATGATCAGGCATTTGACATGTTCAGGTGTGGCACTCATCGTTTTCAGCGGGGTGCAAAAGTAGTCCCCGATGGCGCTTCGAACGAAGGAGGCGGATCAGCACACCTGTCAGGGCACACACACCACCGTATCCAGCCGCGTTCCCCAACCGGCCCACACGCCAAGACCGCCCTCGATATTGCTCATCACGTTCGCCGGGCTGCTGAAGAGGTCGCCCTGCGAAGCCACGTTGTTGCTGAACGAATTGTAGAACCGGTATTCGTCTATGCCCATGGAAACGAACTTCACCACCACCGTATCACCACGTTTGAAATAACCGCTTTCCTCGTTCTGGTCATCGTCGGCATCGCTGTAAGGGACCGACCCGCGGTTGAAGTTGAAATCGAAGGACAGGCCATTGACGTAGCGGTCCCAGAAGGCGGAGAACAACGGGGCGATGAAGCCGCCGTCCTTCTGGTCGCCGTTCGCGTAATGGTTGATGCGCTTCGCGAGCCAGCGGTAGTTATTGCCGATCGTATCCGGGTCGGTCATATGCGCCCAAACGAAGCCGAAGGCCGCCGTTGATCAGGCGAGGCGTCCCGATG
>JBDTNF010000213.1:0-4248 GCA_039933875.1 Flavobacteriales bacterium
CTGAGCAGCCACGAGAAGCACAGCGGCCGCAAGCTGCAGTACTTCGATCCGGAGACGAACGAGAGCTATGTGCCGTACGTGGTGGAGACGAGCATCGGGCTGGACCGCATGTTCCTCGCCGTGTTGAGCGCTGCCTACCAGGAGGAGAAGCTGGAGAACGGTGAGGACCGCGTCGTGCTTCGCATCCCCGCACCGCTCGCGCCGGTGAAGGTGACCGTGATGCCACTGGTGAAGAAGGACGGTCTGCCGGAGAAGGCGCGCGCGATCATCGACGGCTTGAAGCTCTCGCACAATTGTCAGTACGACGAGAAGGACAGCATCGGCAAGCGCTATCGTCGCCAGGACGCCATCGGCACTCCCTATTGCATCACCGTGGACTACGACACGATGACGAACGACACCGTGACCATCCGCGACCGCGACACGATGTTGCAGGAGCGTGTGGCCGTCGCCGATCTCGATCGCATCGTAGGCGAGAAGGTCGATCTGCGGAAGTTGCTGAAGCAGCTCTGAGCGCGTTCATCGCATCTTCGCTCTGATGAGCGGGGAACTCCTTGGCATTCCGGCAAGCGGATGGGTGACCATTTCCGGTTACGTGCTGTTGCCCCTTGCATGGTGGTGGCATCGCCGCGGTGATGACCGCTGGGCAGTGGCGACCCTGGTGCTCTGCGCTGGCCTGTTGCGGCTTGGTCCTTCGCTCGATCCGTGTTTGCACGAGTGGGATGAGCGCTACCATGCGCTGGTGGCCAAGCATCTGCTGGAACACCCCATGAAGCCAACGCTTTATGAGCATGCGGATACACCACATGGTGATGCTTCCTGGGCGACAGCGCATGTCTGGCTGAACAAGCCACCGCTGTCCCTCTGGGCGATCACGCTTTCGCTGAAGTGTTTTGGCATGGCACCGTGGGCCGTGCGGCTGCCATCCGTATTCCTTTCCGCGTTGGCGGTCGCATTGCTCTACAGCTTGGCGCGAACGCTCTCATCGCGCACGGCTGCCTTCTGGGCTGCGTTCCTCTTCTGCATCCAAGGGCATTTGATCGAACTGGCATCGGGGCGCACCTCGAACGATCACCCGGACACTTTCCTCGTGGTCTTCGTGCTGGCGGCCCTCTTGGCAGCGGTACGCATGGCGCGTTCCGGATCGCTTCGTTGGGCTGTTGGCTGCGGTGTGCTGGCTGGTCTTGCCTTCCTCAGCAAGTCGTGGCCGGCATTGGTCATTGTGCCGGTCACCTTCCTGTTCCTCCGCGGCCAAGGGGAGGTTCCGATGAAGCGGTCCATCCAATGCACGGGCGTGATGTTGCTCGCCATGCTCTGCGTGGCCCTGCCGTGGACCATTTATTCAAACCTCGCTTTCGCGGAAGAGGCCGCCATCAGCTCCGCCGCGCACTGGCGGCACTTCACTGCGGACATCGAAGCGCATGGACGCCCCTGGACCTACTACTGGAGCCAGTTGCCGATGATCCACGGCGAGTTCGCCCCGTTGGCGCTGATCTGGTTCATCGCCGTCCCGTTCCGCAAGCGACCCCGGGAATATGCTGCGCTCCTCGTCTGGCTCCTGCTACCCTATATCGTATTCTCCTTCGCGCTGACGAAGATGCCCGGCTACACCGCACTGGCCGCGCCCGCGATGTGCATCATCCTCGCGATGGCCATCGAGCAGTGGTGCGTTCCCTCCTTGCATCCGAAGATCCTGCGCGCGGTTGCGCTCGTCGGTGCCCTTGGGCTGGTCCTGCTGCCGTTGCGCTTTTCCTTGGACCGGACGCGGCCCTGGGTTGTTCCGGAACAGCGCTATGTCATCCCTCCGCAGCTCATGTCCGCGTCCGCGCGAACGATCGTCACCGGCTGTCCGTTCCCGATCGAATTGATGTTCCATACCCCGATAGCGGCGGCCTACGCCGAAGACCTTGAGCCATTGATGAGGGGCGCATTGGAAGAGCAAGGCTACCGGATCGTCGGGTTCAAGGATCACTAAGGTCGGACGTGTATATCGCGGGCGGTCCGTAGTGTGGCTTTTCGCGGAGTATATCGGAACGTCCAGCACGGCATCTTTGGTGCAGCCGACCGTTGGATGGTCGCATGGCACCGTTGCCTTGTTCGCCCGATGGAATGTGTACGCGCCGGATAGTTTCCTGTCGCAATGCACGTTCAACGAACACCCCCGTTCCCTATGAACCGTAAATACTTCGCCATCGCTGCGGCGATGGGTCTTCATGCGCCCGTCGCCTTCGCGCAGAACTCAGGGGCGCTCCATATCAACGATGTACAAGCCGTGGTTTATTCCAATGGCCTGATCGGCCCGGATGCCACTGGCGAGCACGGCTTTCTTGTTCCTGCCGCCGAGGGGACCAGTCCGATGTACAGTTCGGGCCTCTGGATGGGTGGGCTTTCGTCCGATGGCCAGTTGAAGCTGGCGGCACACCTGTTCGGAGAGGCTGGGCAGCGTGATTTCTTTCCCGGACCTCTTACAACCGATGGCTCGGCGAGCATCAGTCCCGAGGTATCACAGCAGTACGATCAGGTGTGGAGCATACTGCGCGCTGATGTGGATCAACACCTCGCTTGGATCGCCTGTGTTACCGACCCGAACTGCGATGTGGAGACCGAGTTCCCGGGTGGCTATGTCGTGCCTTCTTCCTTCCTCAACTGGCCCGCATTGGGTGATGTGGAGGCCGGGCAAGACCTGTACCTCGCACCCTTCGTGGACTACGATGCGGATGGCAACTACGATCCCTCCAGCGGCGACTACCCCTGCGTACCCGGCGACCAAGCGCTCTATGTGATCTTCAACGACAAGGCCGATGTGCACACGCAGTCCGGCGGTGGACAGATCGGCGTTGAGGTACACATGACGGTGTTCGCCTATGACTCTGATGATCCGACTTTGGCGCAAACCGTTTTCGTGCGCTACCACATCATCAACCGCGGAACACAAACGCTCAACGAGTTCCGGTTGGCACACTTCGCCGACCTGGATATCGGCTGCTCCGAGGATGACCATGTGGGGTCTGATGTGGGTCGGTCCCTTGTGTTCGCGGTGAACGGTGACGATATGGACCAAAGTTGTCTGGGTGTCGAAGGCTATGGTGACCAACCACCGGCGTTCGGGATGGCGATCCTTCAAGGTCCTTTGATGGATGCGGATGGCATGGACAACACCGAGGACCCCGCATTGCCTGCGTTCAACGGAATGGGATATGACGACGGCTTCGTCGACAACGAACGCCACGGGTTGAGCAACTCGATGTACTTCATGCGCGAAGGGTTGAACCTCGAGATGACCGATCCGAGCAAGGCTGCGCACTTCCACAATTACCTGCGCAGCATGTGGAAGAACGGCTTGCCGCTTTCTTATGGAGGGAACGGATATGTCGAGAGCCCAGCGAGCCTGGGCGCGTTGTTCGCGTTCCCCAACGCCACCGACCCCGAAGGACTTGGGAACGAAGGCGGGCCGCTAGCACCATGGACGGAAGCAACGGCGGGCAATACGCCGGGAGACCGCCGGATGTTGGCGGCCATGGGTCCCATGACCCTTGAGCCCGGACAGGTCCAAGAGCTGCTCGTCGCCTATGTCTATGCGCGCGCGGCGAGCGGCGGTGCTGAGGCGAGCGTTGCGGCGCTTCAGCAGCGCACCGATAGCATCCGCGCTTTCGCCGCGACCATTCCGGGCATCATGGCACCAGGCAGTCCGTGCGATGCGCTTCCCACCGGCATCGTTGATGCGATAGCCGAGCCCGAGCCGCTGGAACTATTCCCGGTACCAGCCAGCGACCGCATCATCGTCCGCACCGGCAGCCTGGAACCCGGAACGCAACTGCAAGTGATCGATGGTCGCGGAGCACTGGTGATGCAGGGGACCGTTGCAGGGATGTACACGGGGTTCGATGTGCAGCAATTGCCAGCCGGTCTCTATGCGGTGCGCGCGACCCAGGGGAATGCCATCCATCTTGGCCGTTTCGTGAAGGAGTAGGGAGGGGGAACGCGAGCCGAACTGAATGCGGAACGGCCGCGTTCAGTTCGGCTCGTGTGTTGGTGGCATCCGGCATCGTCGCCGTCCCGTTATCTTCGCACCCCTTCAGCTACCCAGGTGGCGGGATCGGTAGACCTGCCTGCGGCAGGCAGGCGCGCCGCTGGGGAATGGGGGATGTTCTTTGTCTTACCACCTACCCAGGTGGCGGAATCGGTAGACGCGCTGGTCTCAAACACCAGTGAAGCAATTCGTGCGGGTTCGAGTCCCGCCCTGGGTAC
>JBDTNF010000214.1:0-7160 GCA_039933875.1 Flavobacteriales bacterium
CTCACCGCATCCTGTTCGTGTTCTATGCCTTGTGCGTCTCCGTCCTGCTCATCACCGCGGGCGATCTGGGCGCATTGGCGGGCGTGTACACCATCTCCTTCCTGATCGTGATGGCCTATTTCGCCTTCGGCAACTTCCTCTTGAAGATCAAGCGCGCCCGGCTCCCCCGGCCCGAAAGCGCACCGCCCTTCGTGGTGGCCCTCGCACTGCTCTGCGTATTGACAGCGCTCTATGGCAACATCCGCTTGCAGCCGGACCTGCTGGTGGTCTTCCTGCAATACTTCGTGCCGGCGGTGCTCGTTCTCCATCTCTTCCTCAAGCGCAACGATATACTGGAGTACCTCGCCGTGGTGGTCTCCAGTTTGTTGGACAGCATGGGCTCTCTGGCGCGCTTGGCACGCATCCGGTTGAACCGAACCCTCGAGCAGCTCGTCCAGCAGGAGTTCGTGTACTTCACCAAGGGGGACGATATCTCGGTGCTCAACCGGGTGATGATGTACGTGGAGGAGAACGAGATCACCAAGAAGCTGAAGATCGTGACGGTGCTCGAACAGGACCAGCGGATGTCCGCCGGCTTCCTCAGCGACATGAAGGTCCTGGACCGTGCCTATCCCGACATCGACATCGAGTTCATCGAACTCACCGGTGTGTTCGGGCCCGAGCTGGTGGAACGGCTGAGCCGCGAATGGAGGATCCCCACCAATTTCATGTTCATCGGTTCGCCCGGCGATCACTTCCCGTACCGCGTGTCGGACCTGGGCGGTGTGCGATTGATCATTTAGCGGCCACCTGCTTCGCCAGCTTCCCGATCGTGAGCCCCTGCACCAGGATGCTGAAGGCAACAACGATATAAGTAATCGAGACCCAGAGCTCGCGGCCCATCTCCGGCCTCAATGAAAGCGCCAGCGCGATGCTGATCCCGCCGCGTAGACCACCCCAGCTGAGCAGGGTGATGGTTCCCAGCGAAATGTGCTCCTTGAACCTGATCAATTGCGCAGGTGCCCACACGCTGATGAAGCGCACCATAAGTATCGCCACGATCGCCATGGCGCCAATGGCATAGTACACGGCGTGGATTTCGATCACCAACAACTCTAGCCCGATTAGCACGAAGAGCACCGCATTGAGGATCTCGTCCAGCAGCTCCCAGAACTTGTCCACGTATTCGGCCGTGGTGGCGCTCATGGCATACTTCTTCCCCTGGTTGCCCATCAGGATCCCTGCGGCCACCATGGCCAGTGGCCCGCTCACATGGATGGCATGTGCAAGCGTGTAGCCGCCCATCACCACCGCCAGGCTGAGCATCACCTCCACTTTGTACGCGTCGATGCTGCGCATGAGCGCGAAGCCGATGTAGCCGATCAACAGCCCGAGGCCGATCCCACCCAGTGCCTCTCGCGCGAACAGCACACCGATTTCGGAGGCGCCGAACGACCCCGGATCCACAGCAACCTCTAGCACGGTGAGGAACACCACGACCGCCACGCCATCATTGAAAAGCGATTCGCCAGCCATCTTCATCTCCAGACTCCGGGATACTCTGGCCTCCTTGAGAATACCCAGCACGGCGATGGGGTCAGTGGGCGATATGAGCGCGCCGAACAACAGGCAATGGATGAAGGGCATGGGGATGCCGAACAAGGGCAACAACACGAAGAAGATGCCACCTACGAGAAAGGTCGAGATCACCACGCTGAGGGTACTGAAGAGGATCACGGGCAGTCGCTGTTCACGCAATTCATCCAGTTTGATATGAATGGCACCGGCGAAGAGCATGAAACTGAGCATGGCCTCGAGCAAGAGTGAACTGAAGTCGATCCCTTCCATCAACGCTCGGAACCGATCCGTGAGGGCGGGCCACAAACTCGCAGCGGCGATGAGTCCCAAGGAGAAGACCATGGCGATGAACATCAGGCCGATGCTGGCGGGCAACTTGATGAAACGGAAGTTCACGTAAGCGAACAACGCAGAGAGCACGATGAGGATGGAGAACGTGGAGTAGAGGCCCATACCGTGAACATAAGGACACCTCCGGCTGATACACCACGTCCTTGCTTGTTAGGAGCGCGCATGGCTCTACCTTTGGCCCCCGCCGTATTTTAGAACCATTCTAAATAGCAAAGGGAGCATCATGTTGAAAATAAAAAACCTCCATGCCCGCATCGAAGGCAAAGACATCCTGAAGGGCTTAAGCCTTGAAGTGAAGGCTGGAGAAGTCCACGCCATCATGGGCCCGAATGGCTCTGGTAAAAGCACCTTGGCCAACGTGCTCGCTGGTCGCGACGAATACGAAGTGACCGCTGGCTCCGTGACCTACCAAGGGATGGATCTGTTGGAACTATCTCCCGAAGAGCGCGCATGGAAAGGCATCTTCCTCGCCTTCCAATACCCGGTGGAGATCCCCGGCGTGAGCAACATGAACTTCCTGCGCACGGCACTGAACGAAACGCGCAAAGCGAACGGTCAAGCTGAACTCGGCGGCAAGGACTTCCTCGTATTGGTGCGCGAACGCGCGAAGCTGGTGGAGATGGATCCCGATCTGATGAACCGCAACCTGAACGTCGGCTTCAGCGGCGGCGAGAAGAAGCGCAACGAGATCTTCCAGATGGCGATGCTCGAACCCACCCTCGGCATCCTCGACGAGACCGATAGCGGGCTGGACATCGACGCCTTGCGCATCGTTTCCGCTGGTGTGAACAAGCTGCGCACGAAGGACAACGCCTTCATCGTGGTGACGCACTACCAGCGCCTGCTGGATCACATCATCCCGGACGTCGTGCATGTGATGGCCGATGGTCGCATCATCAAGAGCGGACCGAAGGAATTGGCGCTGGAGCTGGAGGCGAAGGGGTATGATTGGATCAAAGCAGCGGCTGTGTAGTGTCGAATCGCCTTCAAACACCTATGCGTACTCCTTTCTATATCATCATCAATACAGGGCTTCTCGTTCTGTCCATGTGTTACTTTCCATCGAGCGCGCCTGGGCAGCTCGTAGTTGACCTCGATACGTGCAAGCAGCTCGTTGATCTTGGCGAAACTGCAGTGCTTGAGTACGTGAAGTACCAGGCCGGTGTTGAAGCCGACACGGCCAAATTCTACTCGCTGATATGCGACTGCCAACACGTTGTACGTTGGTCGAATGGACAGATCCACGAAACCGGCCGCATGAGGAACTGTTTACCAGAGGGTCTTTGGACGGAATACGGGGATAGCCTTCGAGTCATACGGACCACCAACTACCATGGTGGAAAGCGGCACGGTGAGTTCGTCTCTTACTATGGTAACGGGAGATTGGCGATTCGCTGCAACTATAGTAACGACCAATACGATGGCGAATACGAAGAGTTTGACTTCGATGGAAATCCCGTGAAGCATACCGTCTATTCAATGGGGCGGGTCCTCTCTGAAACCGTCACCAAGGATTGGAAGCCAGATGGTGTTGTGGAGTACATATGGCCCCTCGTCAACACCCTGCTCGGCAGTGATGAAACTCCAGGTGTGTATTTGTGGGATGGCGGCGAGAAGGTCTTTCTCAGAGCTCTTGGTCCGGAAGAGATGCAGAAGAGCAGCCCTGACTACAATCTGACCAAGAAGATACTGGCTGAGTACTATGACCAGAAGCGAAAGCCATAGCCCGACTTCCACGAGCGAAATGAGCACGATGACCGCCACCGATCCGAAGGCCACCATCCTGCCGCTGCTGGAAGGAAGTACGTGGCCAGGCGCCGCTGAAGCGTTGGCTTTGGTGCACACCTTGCCCATCCCGACCATCCGCACCGAAGCGTGGAAGTACACCCGCGTCGCCAAGCTCTTCAACACAGCATACACGACGCCGAAAGGCAACGCGGAAGTCGCGCTGCCTGCGCGTTTGCCCTTCGACACCACACGTGTCGTCTTCGTGAACGGACACCTCCGCGTTGACCTCAGCGATGAACTCGGCACGCAGCAAGGCGTGGTCATCGATAGCCTGAGCAAGCATCTCACGCACTTCCCGGTGAAGGCGACCTACGGTACGCTCGCCCCAACGAGTGAGCGACTGTTCACGGCGATGAACACGGCGGCACCTACCGATGGCCTGATCGTACTGGTGTTCAAGAACACCACGGTCGCGAAGCCGATCCACGTACTGCACATCACCACGGAAGGCGGGCAGTTGATCCAACCACGCGACCTGTTCCTGTTGCAGGAAGGAGCGAAAGCGGAAGTGATCATCGAACACGTTGGAACAGACGCGTCATCCATCTTGGTGAACAGCGTGCGCGAAAGCGTGATCGCCGATGGCGCTGAGCTCACCATCCATCTCCTACAGAACGAAACGAACGGTCTAGCGCACATCGGCCTCGACGGGGTAGCGATCGGCGCGAAAGGACGCTTCAGCATTGATACCACCACACTGAACGGATCGCTTGTCCGTAACGAGGTGAACCTTTCCCTCGCTGGTCCGGAAGCGCATGCGGAATTGAACGGCGTGTACGTGTTGAACGGCACCACGCACTGCGACAACCACACCTACATCGGCCACGACGTTCCGGACTGCACCAGCGATGAGCTTTACAAGGGCATCATCGCGGAGAAAGGCACGGGCGTCTTCAACGGCAAGGTTTACGTGAAGCAGGACGCCCAACGCACCCGCGCCTACCAGAGCAACGCGAACATCCTTCAAGGCGATGACGCGCGCATCTTCACCAAGCCCGAGCTGGAGATCTACGCGGACGACGTGAAGTGCAGCCACGGTTGTACCATCGGCCGCTTGGATGAGAAAGGCCTGTTCTACCTGCGTTCACGGGGTGTGAGCGAGGCCGAAGCGCGGAAGATGCTTTCGCATGCGTTCATGACGGATGTGTTGGAGCGGATCGCGAACGAGGATTGGCGGAAGCACCTCGCCGGGCTGATCGACGCGAAACTCGAAGCGCTGTGAGCACGAATGCTGACACGGGTGTCAAGAAGGCGTTCAACGCCGAGGAGATCCGTGCGCAGTTCCCGATCCTGAAGGAGCTGGTGCATGGCAAGCCGCTGGTGTACTTCGACAACGCCGCGACCAGCCAGAAGCCGCGCCGCGTGATCAAGGCCGAGAGCGCTTACTACGCGACGATCAACGCCAACGTGCATCGCGGCGTGCATACGCTGAGCACCAAGGCCACCGAGGCGCAGGAGGCTTCACGCGAGACCATTCGCCCGCACATCAACGCGAAGCACGCGCACGAGATCATCTTCACCAGTGGCACCACGGCAGGCATCAACCTCGCGGCTACAAGTCTTGGACAGCTCCTACTGAAGAAGGGCGACGAAGTGGTGATCAGCGGCATGGAGCACCACAGCAACATCGTGCCCTGGCAACTGGCTTGCGAGCGGCATGGTGCCACGTTGAAAGTGATCCCGATCACGGACAGCGGCGAATGGGATCTGCCATCCGCTAATCAGCTAATCGACCAATCAGCTAATCGGATCCGCATCCTCGCGATCAGTCATGTGAGCAACACGCTGGGCACGATCAACCCGGTGAAGAAGCTGATCGCGCAAGCGAAGAAGCAAGGCATCGTCACCGTGGTGGATGGCGCACAGGCCATGCCGCATCTGAACGTGGATGTACAGGACCTCGGCTGCGACCTCTATGCCTTCAGCGGACACAAATGCTATGGACCTACCGGCACCGGTGTGCTGTACGGTCGCGAAGAGTTGCTGGACCGCATGCCGCCCTGGCAAGGCGGTGGTGAGATGATCGACCAGGTCACGCTGACCAAGAGCACATGGGCGAAGCTGCCCTTCAAGTTCGAGGCCGGTACGCCGCACATCGCGGGCATCATCGGCCTTGGTGAAGCCATCAGTTGGATGCAGGACTATGACCTGAACGCCATGGCCGCGCACGAGCACATCTTGCTCGAACACGCGACCAAGGAGCTGCTCGTCATCGATGGACTGCGCATCATTGGCACGGCGAAGGAGAAAGTGGGCGTGATCAGCTTCGTGATCGAAGGTGTACACCATTATGACCTCGGCACCTTGCTCGACCAGCAGGGCATCGCAGTTCGCACGGGCCACCACTGCACCCAGCCGCTCATGGAGCGCTTCGGTGTGAGCGGAACGACGCGGGCGAGCTTCGCGTGCTTCAATACGATGGCGGAGGTGGATGCGATGGTGGCGGCGACGAAGAAGGCGGTGAAGATGCTACGATGAGCACAATCACCTCTTTCAATTGGCCGAACGACCGCGCAGGAAGACTCTGCTTGATTGCTGCCATATTCCTGTGCGTTCCACTTCTCACTTCTGCGATCGTCGTTTTCCTCATCAATGGACATGACAACAACTTCGTTTTCGGGACTCAAGGGATGCTCGATGACGATGGCGAGTTATTCTATTTCCTGGCTTATCCGCTTGGAGAGCTCCGAGATCAGTTTCCAACGTATGGTCTCGTGTTCCTCTCCATGGTCATCCTCATCACTGCCTATGCCACATGGTCGAAGCGGATTGCTCGACCGCTGATTCTGATTGCACTCTCGATACAAGCCACCCTGTTCATCGCACTATTCTGGACGTGGTCCATTACGCTGCCGGTTGTACAAGGCAGGCTCGATGAGACCTGGGGCAGGGGCTTGGCACCCGTCAGTCGAGAATTGGGTGCGGCCGCGCTGCCTCTGTTGCTCTTTCCAGCATTCACATGGTTGGCTCTTCGCTTTCGTAGGTCATGACGCTCTCCCAAGCCCAACAAGAAGTCGTTGACGAGTTCGCGCTCTTCAGCGATTGGCAGGACCGCTACGAGCACCTGATCGAGCTGGGCAAGGACCTGCCGATGATCGCGCCGGAGAAGAAGACCGAGGAGAATATCGTGCGCGGTTGCCAGAGCCGCGTGTGGCTCAACGCCGAACAGAAGAACGGTCTCGTGCATTTCACCGCCGACAGCGATGCGATGATCACGAAAGGACTTGTCGCGCTGCTTGTACGCGTGCTCAACGATCGCACACCGCAGGAGATCCTGAACACACCGCTCACCTTCATCGATATCATCGGGCTGCGCGAGCACCTTTCGCCGAACCGCAGCAATGGGTTGGTGGCGATGCTTGACCAAATGAAACGGTATGCCCTCGCCTATTCCTCCAAGTCATGAGGGAAATGCTTTTCACCGCAACGGCGCAACGAACGCAACGGCATACGCCACGTTGCGC
>JBDTNF010000215.1:0-8279 GCA_039933875.1 Flavobacteriales bacterium
GCTTCCAAGGCCCGCACCTGCGAACTGATGCCCGGGTTCTGCGCCTCCACGGCCTTCACTTGTTTCTGTTGGATGGTGATCTGGCCACGGACGTCGTCCAGTTGTTTCTGCGTGGCAGCCTTTCCCGCGACCAGCTTCACCAAGCGTTGTTCTTCGCGTTGGAGATCCGCGAGGCGCGCATCCTGCACCGCGATCTGCGCGACCAGGTCACCGGCACGGCTTGCTGTAGCGGCGCGGCTTGCAGCGGCTTCGGCACCTTGCAGTGCGAGCATGATCGTGTCGATCACGCCCACCTCTTGTCCGGCTTTCAGCGTCATGCCTTCCTCCACGCGGAAGTCGACCAACTCGCCGGAGCCCTTCGCGCTCACGAGGGTTTCCACCGCTTCGAAGTTGCCATAGGCATCAGCGTCGCCATCTCGCTGGCTACAAGCAGTGGCCAACGCTACAAGGGGTATCAAGTACACGATGTTCGTTCTCATTGTCCGGCGATATTGAGCCGCACGCGTTGGGCGAGCAGGCGTTGCAGTTGATGGACCTCCAGGCCCAGGCGGGCCGTATTCTCTTTGTTGAGTTCGGTGATGTAATCCGAGGCGGTGACCGTTCCGAGTGCCAGCTGTTCGCTCTTGGCGCGCGCCACGTTCCCCCGTAAGGCGATCAGTTCGTCATCCTTGTCCAGCAGGCGGTCCAACTTGTGGATCTCCTCATCCTGTGCGATCAGGGCCATGTTCACCTGCCGCAAGGCGCGCTCGCGTTCGTCGAGCAGGATCCCCCGTTGCAGGGCGGTCGTTGCACGTTTGCGATCCACCTCGCCCCAGCCCAGGATGCGCCATTGCAAGCTGATCCCACCCAGAACCATCGGGCGGAAGCTGTTGTCCAGGATGTTGTAGCCCGGGAGGCCGCCACCCAGGTTGCCGAACACGCCCAATGTTGGACGCCGTGATGCGGTCGTTATGCCCAGTTGCGTTTCGAGCGCTTCCACGCGCACGTCGAAGGCGCGGATATCGGGTCGCTGTGCGGGATCCAACGTTGCGTTAGTTCCCGCTTCAGGCCGCACAAGCGTCGCGTTGCGGGCTTCCTCATCACCGGTGAGCAGGACGAGTTCCCCGCGGAGCCGGGCCTCCAACGCTTCGGTTCCGATGCGCTCCTGTTCGGTGGTCAGTAGTTCGGCGCGCAGCACATCCTCTTCGGAGGAGAGCGCAGCGCCAGCTTCCACTGCGTGGTGAACGCGCAGACGCTGTTCCTCCATCGTGGCTGACTTCAGATCGGACAGGCGGAGTTGTTCGGCGCACAGCAGAATGCCCATGAAGCGTTGGATCACCTGGCCTTTCAGGTCGATCATCCGCGCCTCGGCTTGAAGGCGTTGGCCATCCGCATCGAGGGCGGCCAGTTCCCTGCGTTCGTACGTGGTGTTCCCGTCGTAGACCGTCTGGTTGAAATTGACCAGCACGCGGTGGAAGTCGAGCGGGATCAACGGCGAGCTTACGCCGGGCGCCCCACCGGGGAAGGAGATCTGCTCGTTCTGCCAGGTGCTCGTGGCATTGAGGTCGAGTCGTGGCAGCCACGCGTTGGCCACATCGCGGTCGCGCACAGCGGCCATGGAATCGATGGCGAGGATCTGCTGCTGGATCCGGTCGTGCCGGATGGCCCGTGCGATGGCCGTGTCCAGCGTGAGCGGCTGTGCATTGGCGATCAGCGCGCCGATGACGGAAAGGAAGAGAAGTAGCGATCTCATGGTTCGATACCCTGTTGAAGAAGTGCGATGATGTGTGTCTTGCGCTGCAGCAGGAAGGCGTTGCGTTGCGCCTTGTTCAGGCCGAGCACCTTCACCACGCCGGGCAGCATGCCATAGGTGAACGCGCACAGGCCCACGAGATCCAGCATGAATTGCACACCGCTGGCGCGCTCAGCCGGTAGCCGGAGACGGCGCAACTCCGGTTCGACGATCGTAGCAGCGCGCAGCATGGCATCCTTGGCGGCTGTTTTCAACAGCATGGACGGATCACGTTGGACCTCGAAGAGCACGAACGCGGGTAACGACGGATACTGGTCCAGCAGATCGAAGTAGCGGTCCACCATACGCGGCAGCTTCGTGCCCAGATCCCCGGGTCCTTCAACGATCACCAGAACGTCGGCCCATAGCAATCCCGCATGGTGCGCGAAGACCTCCTGGAAGATCGCCTCCTTGGTCTTGAAGTAGTAGTGGAGGAGGCCCTTGTTCACGCCGGCCTCTTCGGCCAGCTCACGCATGCTGAGCCCGTCCATGCCCTTGCGGCGGAAGAGCGCCATGGCTGTATCGATGATCCGCTGCCGGGTGGCGTTGTCCCGTGTTTTACCCATTCGGGTAACAAAGGAAATAAAGAATTACCCGAACGTCCAAATCGGATCGCGGAACGCTCAGGCCAGCACCAGGTCCCAGTAGAAGAGGAGAGCCACCAGCGCCATCTGCATCAAGGCCTGGGTGGGGAGGGCCCATCTTCCTGTTCCGCCGCGCCCCGATCGCCAATGTTGATAGGCCCATGCCACCAATGGAAGGGTGAGGAAGCAAAGGAGCAGAGGCAGGTACACGAGTGCGGGGAGGAGGTCATCCACGGCATCGCCGAGACCGAAGTAGTAGATGCCTTCGTTGGTGAGCAGGAAGGGGAGGAGTACGATCATCATCAAGCTGGAGAGCAGCAAGGAGAAGTGCATCAGTCCCCGGAACGGTGAGGGCCGTTTTCGCACCAGTGCGATGAGGTTGCGGAGCAAGGCCAGGCTGGTGATGAACGCGGCGATCCCCGCGCATACCATCATTGCAAGCAACGCATAGAAAAGGCCACGCTGGTGGAACGGGGTGACGTACGCGACCAGCCGCTCATACTCCGGCTTGCGACTGAACAACGAACCCATGGCCATCTCGTGATCGCCTTTCGCCAGTTCCTTCTTCAAGTTGAAGGTGCGCACTTCGGTGAAGTCGTGATAGAAGTAGAGGTGCACGAGACCGCGTTGCGGATCGAAGATGTTCGTGTAGAGCGTTCCGTTGCCGAGCATCGTTCTGCACGAACGCATGCTGTCCATCACCGCAGTGCAGAAGACGAGTGAAGTATCGGCGCCTTGGGCGATCAGCGCACGTCCTTTCTGGTAGCGAGGGATGGGGACGGCATCGAAGTTGGTGCAAGTCGATGGCCTGAAGTTGCCGAGCGCATACGTTGCATCACTACCGGTGTAGAGCGTGTCGCCTTCCACAACGAGATAGTCGCCGTTGCGGTCCACAAAGACGATCATGGCGTGGGCGATCAGGCCCATGTCGTACTTCGCGTAGATCGCGGCGACCTCATGCACCGTGGAGCATGTGCGCATGATCTGTCGTTCCACAGTGGTGAAATCGCCCCAAGGCAGACCTTCCTTGCGCGGCATGTACTTGCGAGGCACGCTGAGGCCATCGAACATCAACCCGGCTTCGTTCATGCCGCCTTGGTCGAGCATCTCGCGCATAGGGCTTCCATTGAAGTGGCCGAGGTACACAGCGCCGAACTCGCCGGGCCTGCCGTTCTCGAAGCGGATGCGGGCGTTGATGCTCCAGGCATCCTCGTTGTTGCCAACCATGGTGTAGCCGTTCCGCGTGACCTTGAAGAAGGTGCAGGCCAACCCGGTGTGGGGCAGGGAGAGGATGATCAGGCCGGAGAGAAAGTGGGAACGCAGCATAGGAGGGGGTCTAAAGATGGTTCAATGCATGGGTCATCGGTGCGTAACGCAAGAGCACGGCGATACCTTGGTCCCATGGGAAAGAAGATCATCATCACGGGTGCCACAGGGTACGTAGGGGAAGGTGTGCTGATGGAATGCCTGGAGCATCCGCAGATCGATGAAGTGCTCGTTGTGGGCAGAAAGACTTGCGGCAAGCAGCATCCCAAACTGAAGGAGCTTCTCGTTCCCGATTTCTTCAAGCTGGATGCGGTTGCCGATCGCTTCCGTGGCTACGACGCCTGTTTCTTCTGCGCGGGTATCAGTTCGGTGGGCATGAACGAGGCGGACTACACGCGCATCACCCACGATGCGACGATCGCGTTTGCCAAGGCTGTGCATGCTGTTTCCCCAGACGCAACGTTCACCTACGTCTCCGGTGCCGCCACGGACAGCAGTGAGAAGGGCCGTCTGATGTGGGCGCGGGTTAAGGGGCGCACGGAGAACGAGCTCGGACGCATGGGCTTCAAGCAGCACTACAACTTCCGACCGGGCATCATGAAGCCCAGCCCCGGACAGCGCAACCCCAAGACGTGGCAACGCATCCTTGTTCCGGTCTTCTCCGTGCTTATGCCGGGTTCTACTTCCACCATGAAGCAGGTCGGCTTGGCGATGATCAACAGCGTGCTGAAGGGTTATCCTAAGCAGGTCGTGGAAGTGAAGGACATCAAGGAACTGGCGAATTTGGTAGGCAAGTGAGGAAGGTCACGCTCCACTTGCCGATCCCGGCCATACTCGGGTGGTGCATGCTTACCGCTTCCTGCAACGGACAGGTCGCCACACCCGCGTCCCGGGAAAGCGGAGGGTCATCCGTTGCAGTGAAGGAGAACTCCGCTCAAGGAGAACGGCCTGCGAGCTATTATCAAAACGTCAGCTGCGGTCTGCAGGACAAGGCCGGAAACATGTGGTTCGGTTCGACCTCCAACGGTGTGTTACGCTACAATGGAAAAGCGTTCACGCGTTTCAGTGCAGATCAGGGGTTGGCGAGCACCGAGGTATTTGCCATGCTGGAGGATAAAGCCGGGACCATCTGGGTCGGCACGAAGGAGGGCGTGTATCGATCCGATGGTCGGACGTTCATGCGTCTTCCGATCCCACACGGACAGTCGGTTCCTGAGAAGGATGGCAATGGTGTCCTTACGAACAGTCCGGATTGGATCATCAGTTTGTCACAGGACCGGACCGGCGCACTATGGCTCGGCACACAAGGCTTCGGAGCCTACCGGTACGATGGCACCTCGTTCACCTTTTTCAATGAGCAGAACGGTCTCTGCGGCGATTTCGTCCAGGACATCATGGAAGACCGGAAAGGC
The DNA here is from genome assembly GCA_039933875.1 of Flavobacteriales bacterium. Taxonomy (GTDB): domain Bacteria; phylum Bacteroidota; class Bacteroidia; order Flavobacteriales_F; family PHOS-HE28; genus PHOS-HE28. The sequence goes on from JBDTNF010000215.1 coordinate 5,034, forward strand.
ACGATCTGGCTCGCCACGCGTGGTGGCGGGTTGTGTCGTTATGATGGTTCGTCTCCCGACCAGTCGGGACGAGGACGCTTCACCAGTTTCACCAAGGAACAGGGCTTGGATGGTAACATCGACAACAACCACCTGACCTGGGTGCTGGAGGATCGGAGCAGGAAGCTCTGGTTCGCTACGGTGAGCCGCGGCCTGTTCCGATACGACGGAAAGAGCACCGTTCATTTCACGAACACCGATGCGCCCGGCTTGAACAATAACTTCGACGCGGCGGAAGATGCGAGCGGCACCATCTGGATCGCCACAAGGCGTGGCGTGTACAGCTACGACGGAACCTCGTTCACTGGCTTTACCACGGCGGAGGGCTTGTGCAACGATGACGTGATGAGCATAACGCTGGACCGATCGGGTGGCAGCTGGTTCGGTACGCGGAGCAATGGACTGTGCCGATACGATGGGAAGGCCTTCGTGGACTTCACGGAACGGTTGGCAAAGGCGGAGTAGGGACGAAGGGGAACGGATCCATCGGTCCATGATCACCGATCGCGCTGAACATATTTACTCAGTACGTTGAGTAAAATAGCTCAATTGTCGGCCTACGCCAATACCATTGATGCAGGCTTCATCAAGAACGTTTCCAAGTCGATCCCGCCTTCGCCGATCAGCAAGGAGCGTGATGGCTTGAACGCATCGTGGAATGCGGCCATACCGGGCAAAGCGTTGCGCACCTTTCCGCTCTTCACCTCGATGGCGGTGAGCTTGGTGCCTCGCGCGACCACGAAGTCCACTTCGCGATCACCGTCGCGCCAGTAGAAGACTTCGTAACCCTCATCGCGCGCACCGCGCAGCAGGTGGGCACCTACGGCGCTTTCCACCACACGGCCCCAGAGGGCACCATCTTTCTTCGCTTGCGCCAGCGAGATGCCCATGGGCGCGGTGAGCAGGCCGGTATCATGCACCATCCACTTGGGGCTGCTGGCGCGTTGGCGCACCTTCTGGCCCGCATACTTGCGCATGGGGGTGAGCAGGCCCACTTGGCTGGTGAGTTCGCCGTACCAACTCAAGGTGGTGGTATTGCCCGCGTCGTGGAGTTGGCCCAACATCTTGGTGTAGCTCAGTTCCTTGCCGCTGTAGCTGCAACCGAGTTCGAACAGCCGCCGCAGCAGCGCAGGCTTGTCCACACGTGTCATCTGGAGCACGTCGCGTGCGATGCTCGTCTCGATCAATGTATCGCGCATGTAGGCGCGCCACCGGGCAAGATCGCGCACCAATTTGGCCGCGCCGGGGTAGCCGCCATGGAATATGTACTTGTCCACATCCCAGCCGAAGGCCGTATGCATTTCGGCGTACGACCATTGCTGCATGCGCACCAGCTCAAAACGGCCAGCGAGGCTCTCTTGCAGCCCTTGTTGCATCAGTAGGGGCGATGAACCCAAGAGCACCACTTTCAGTTTGATGCCCTTGCGTGTGTCTTCGTCCCAGCGGGCTTTCACGGCATCGCTCCAACGCGGCACTTTCTGCACCTCATCGATCACCAGCACCGCGCCTTTGCGCTTGTCGCGCTGGGCCAGCAGTCGGGCCATGTCCCATTGCCGCGCGATCCACGCCGTGTTCTGCGCATCGGGGTCATCGGCACTGGCCTCGTGGGCCTCCAGCACCAGATCAGCCAGCACCTGGCGCACCAAGGTGCTCTTGCCCACCTGCCGTGGACCTGCCACCACCTGCATGAAATGGCGCGGGCCGGCGAGGCGTTTGAGCAGGACGGCGTGTTGGGGGCGGATGTAGGCCATATCGCAATATTACTCAATACGTTGAGTAAAAATACTCAGGGCGTTGAGTAAAAACGGAGGAAAGCCACCACTCCACGCCGTATCCTCCCTCGGCGGAACCTCGTCCTACGGAGCAATATCCTGCCATTGGTCAAGGCCGATATCCTCCCGATCTTTCACTTTCTCACTGGTACTTTCGCCCTATGTCCTTCGTCCAAGCCCCGCCCAATCCCCAAGCACAAGATCCGCAGCGTTACCGCCGCCAGTTCCAACGTCAATCGTGTGCAATAATGAGCGTTGTGCAATGAGGATCTTTGTGTCACTGATTTCGTTCATCGCTTTTGAGGGGGCAGGCATCTCTCAGACTTTGGGGGATGCCTACTGGGATAGGATAGTGGATCGAGCCGATTCCGTGGTGATCTCCCGTTTCGGGACCGACTTCTTCATGAACCACATCTTCACGCCGGAATACCCTCTAGACTACATCGTGGTCGGCGAGTATTCCTACATGTGGCAGGAACGCGATACGATCACGAGGCCCCCGACCAGCTGTTACTTCGAGTACGATATCGGATTGGATTCGATGCACGTGGGTCGAATGAACATCAGCTTCAGCATCAAACCGAACGGTGAGTTGATCGAAGACGAGGATCTCAAGGGCTTTGTGGATTATGGACCTTCGGTCTTATTCCACGCGGACCTTCACGGTTTTATGGAATTGGCGAAGGAGAACGGCGTAAAGTGCAAACGCAAGGAGGCGTTCCGTGATCTGCGATGGGTGCCGCTGGACACAGCCGCGAGGATTCATCCTAATGGCATTGGGCGATATGAGTTGGTGATGGCCAGGATTCGAGGAAAAGGACAAGAGAAGCGATCGAACGGCACGTACTACTTCCGTTTCGTGGATGTTGCCGTCCTTGATCCGTTCACTGGTGAAGTGTTGAGGAAAGAGACGCTGCGCGAAGCAAGGGGAAGGAGCTTGGGCACGGCATGTGGCATGTCGAGCCTTTGATCTCCGCCAGGGATGGTAGCGGCAGCCCGGCACAGGCGAACGCGAGCAGCGCACGGAGCGAGGAGGCCGACGAAGGAGGACCCCGCAGCCCGATGCGATGCCGTGTGAGACAAGTCCGGCTAAAGCGGACAGCCCGTTAAGGCGGCCAAAGACCTCGCACTCTCTCACCCTTTCACTCTTTCACTGGTATTTTCGCCCTATGTCTTTCGTCCAAGCCCCGCCCTACGTCCCCAAGCACAAGATCCGGATCGTTACTGCCGCGTCCCTCTTCGACGGCCACGATGCCGCCATCAACATCATGCGGCGCATCATCCAGGCCACCGGCGCCGAGGTGATCCACTTGGGGCACGACCGCAGCGTGGAGGATGTGGTGAACACCGCGATCCAGGAGGATGCGCACGCCATCGCGATGACGAGCTACCAGGGCGGGCACAACGAGTACTTCAAGTACATGTTCGACCTGCT
>JBDTNF010000216.1:0-25690 GCA_039933875.1 Flavobacteriales bacterium
AAGCGCGAGAAACCCACCCATATCGCCGTGGTCTTCGATACGGCCGCCCCGACCGAACGCCATGAAACCCTGCTGGACTATAAGGCGAACCGCCAGGAGACCCCCGACGACATTCGGAGCAATGTGCCCTATATCCGCCGCATCATTGAGGCCTTTAACATCCCTGTCCTTGAGGCGGATGGGTACGAGGCCGATGACGTGATCGGCGCCCTGGCGAAGAAAGCGGAACAGCAAGACTACACCACCTATATGGTGACGCCGGACAAGGACTTCGGCCAGTTGGTGACCGACAAGATCCTGATGTACAAGCCCGGTCGTGGCGGCGATCCGCCTGAGGTGCTGGGGATCAAGGAGATATGTGATCGTTGGGGGCTGGAGCGTACCGAGCAGGTGGCTGACATATTGGGCCTTATGGGTGATGCCGTGGACAATATCCCGGGGATCCCCGGTATCGGAGAGAAAACCGCCATGGCCTTGGTGCAGCGCTTCGGCAGCTTGGAAGGGGTGATCGCCAACGTCGAACAACTGAAGGGCAAGCAGAAGGAGAATGTGATCGCGTTCGCCGGGCAAGGCCGGATGAGCAAGATGCTTGCGACCATCAACATCAACGCTCCCGTCGAACTTGACCCTACCGCATTGCATTTGGACCCGCCGGACAAGGACAAGATCCTGGAGGTGTTCAGTGAATTGGAGTTCCGGAACCTGACCAACCGTGTGCTCGGTGGCGATGCACCGGTGGAGGAGAAGGCCGGGACGAAAAAGGCTGCACCGGCCAAGTCGCAACAGGTCGATCTTTTCGGCAGCCATGTGGATGCGGAGGGGAACGTCGAACTGACCGAACTCGCCAACATCGACACGGTAGAGCACCGCTACCTGCTGGAGGACACGAACGAGAAGATGTACATGCTGGCGGCACAGCTCAAAAAGCAGCCGCGTTTTTGTTTCGATACCGAGACCACAGGGACCGACGAGCGCACCGCCGAGCTCGTGGGGCTTGCCTTCAGCTGGAAGGCCCACGAAGGCTACTATGTGCCCGTGCCCGCCGATCGCGCCGAAGCCCAGCGCATCGTCGACATCTTCAAGCCGATGCTGGAGAACGAGGCCATCGGAAAGGTGGCGCAGAACGCCAAGTACGATATCCGAGTGCTGGCCCGCTACGGCGTGGAAGTGAAGGGTCCGCTCTTCGACACGATGGTGGCGCACTATCTGCTGAAGCCCGATCAGCAGAAGCACGGCATGGATTACCTCAGCGAGTCCTACCTCGGCTATCGTCCGGTGAGCATCGAAACGCTCATCGGTCCGAAGGAACGTGGCAAGACGCAGAAGAGCATGCGTGATGCGGACGTGAACGCTGTGAAGGAGTACAGTGCCGAGGACGCCGACATCACCTGGCAGCTCGCCGAGACCTTCGCGCCGCTGTTGGAGCAGGATGAAGTGACACAGCTCTTCGATGAGGTGGAGATGCCGTTGGTGCATGTGCTCGCGGGCATGGAGACCGAGGGCATCCGCATAGACATCGCGGCGCTGAAGCAGTTCAGCGAAGAGCTCGGAACGGACCTGCTGCGCTTGCAGGACGAGATCCACAAGGCCTGCGGACTGCCCTTCAACATCGACAGCCCGAAACAGCTTGGTGATGTACTCTTCGAAACACTGAAGCTGGGCGGCGACAAGGTGAAAAAGACCGCCAAGACCGGCCAGTACCAGACGAGCGAGGACATCCTGCAAGAGCTAAGCCATACGCACCCGTCCATCCCGCTGATCCTCGACTACAGGAGCCTTCGGAAGCTGAAGGGCACCTATGTGGACACACTCCCCGAAGTGGCGGACGCGGAGACCCACCGCGTGCACACCAGCTACCTGCAAACGGTGGCCGCCACAGGTCGTCTCGCGAGCAACGATCCGAACCTGCAGAACATCCCCATCCGCACCGAGAAGGGCCGCGAGATCCGCAAGGCCTTCGTCCCACGGGATGGAGACCACCAGCTGCTCAGCGCGGACTATAGCCAGGTCGAGCTGCGCATTATCGCGCACATGAGCGGTGACCACAATATGCAGGAGGCCTTCCGCCAAGGACTGGACATCCACGCGGCCACCGCCGCGAAGGTCTTCGGGGTGGACATCGCCGCCGTTACTCGGGACCAACGTAGCAGAGCCAAGGCCGTGAACTTCGGCATCGCTTACGGACAGGGCGCTTTCGGCCTGTCGCAGGGTCTGGGTATCCCGCGCGCTGAGGCCAAACAGATCATCGATGACTACTTCGCGCAGTTCCCAGGAGTGCGCAACTACATGGACGAAATGATCGGCTTCTGCCGCACTAACGGCTACATCAAGACCCTCCTGGGCCGGCGCCGCTACCTTCCGGATATCACCAGTCCGAACAACACGGTGCGCGCGCATGCCGAGCGGATCGCCATCAACGCGCCGATGCAAGGCACCGCGGCGGACATCATCAAAGTGGCCATGGTCCACATCAGTGCTGCGATGCGGAAGGAGCGCATGAAGAGCAAGTTGCTCCTGCAAGTGCACGACGAACTGGTGTTCGACGCCCACAATGACGAGGCTTCAGAACTCACCGCTCTTGTGAAGGAGTTGATGGAAGGGGCGATGAAGCTCGATGTGCCATTGGTTGTTGACATCCATTTGGGGAAAAACTGGCTGGAGGCGCACTGATCCACCATGGGCGGTGCGGGACCTTTACGGCGATCCTCTCCCTGATCCCATGATCGCGATGCGAAATCCAATGTGGCTGGTGATGCCGGCCGTCGTGGCCTTGCTCACCGCTTGCGGTGGTGACCCCCCACAGCAGGACACCCTGAACGTGAACGATGGACTGGACAGCACCACGCTGGCCGACCGGATGAAGAAGACCAAGAACATCTTCTACAACATCCCTTCGCCCATGGAGACCGCAGCCCTGCTGAAGAAAGCCGGTGCGGACTACAACAGCAAGATCTTGAACGACGTGAAGAACGTCGATAAGTACACCGCAGCCAGCCAGCAGGCGCTGAACCTCGGCGTGTACGGCGCCGATCTGAGCTATGCCAGCGTTTTCAACCACACCCAGGAGAGCATGTTCTATACCTCCTGTGCCCGCAAGTTGGCCGACCGCCTGGGGGTCATCAGCGCGTTCAACGACAGTACGCTTGAGCTGATGCAAACGAAGATGAACGACCGCGATGCGCTCCTCGATATCATCAGCGAGACGTATTGGAACGTGGACGCCTACCTGAAGGAGAACGGTCGCGACAACATCAGCGCGCTCATGATCGCTGGCGGTTGGGTGGAGGGCTTGTACATCGCCACTCAGGTGACCACCACGAACGACAGCCCGGGATTGCGGCAGCGTATCGCCGAGCAGAAGTTCTCCCTCGGAGACCTGATCGGCCTGCTTGATTCGTATCAGGTGGACGATGAACGCCTGAACGCGGTGAAGGAGGACATGAAAGCGTTGCAAGCGCTCTTCGCGGAAGTGAACATGGTCGCCGGGGAGAATACGGTGAGCGAAGAGAACGGTGTGACCGTGATCGGTGGTGCCGCCGCTTCCGCCACGCTCACCGATGCGCAACTCGGTGCCATCCGGGATAAGGCCGCGGCCATCCGCAATACCTACATCAACTGATCGCCGCCATGCTGAACGTACGATCGATCCTCGTGAGCGCCGCTGCGGCTGGCCTCGTTTGCTTACTCGCTGGTCCTGCGCAGGCCCAATGCAAGGCCTTCGCCAAGAACAAGTGCGTGCCCGAACTGGCCCCTTACAAATTCAATGAGAGCTTCAACGCCGCACAACTCGCTCCGGGCGAGGAGGCTGAGGTGAACCTCACTTTCTTCAGTGGCCAGGAATATCGCGTGATGGTATGCACCCATCCGATCCTCGGCGAGGTTAACTGGAAATTGGTGGACGCCAACAACAAGATCGTGTTCGAGAGCCTGGCCGACGAACCCAAGCACAGCTTCGATCTGAAGGCGGCGAGTACGTTGCAGATGAAAGTGGTGGTGTGGGTGCCAAGCAAACCCAAAACCGAAATGGTGCCTGTTGGCTGTGTGGCCATACTGGTAGGCTTCAAGGAGTAAGCATCGCGCTGCCGCACCCGAGGCAACCAGGGTTGTGGAGCGTCTGAAAGGTCCCGGCTTGTCCGGGACTTTTCATTGGGTTCAGTTGATCTCCACGCGGCTCTTCCGCTCGAGGTCCGTCCGTGACTGGAACACGATCGTATGGTAGTCGGCACTACCGGCCTTGAGTCGCAGTGGAAGCTGCGTGCGACCCATTTCCAAACCGTCCTGATCAAAGGCAGTTGCCGTCAAGGTATCGGTGAGGGCGTTCTTCGCCGACAAGTAGACGATGAGTTGGTTATCGCGACCCGAGTTGTCGCTCTCCAACTGGGTGCGGCCAATAGCAAGACCTTTTGCCTGCAGCTCGTTGGATAGGCGCACATCCACCTTCCATGTCTGCTCCACACCGGTGGTGACCCCTTCGATGACCTCCGTCGCCGCGGTCCCGGCGAGTTCTCCACCCTTGTTCAAGGCCGACTTTGTCTTTTCACCGGCCCAGTTACATGAGCACAGGGCAGCGCACAGTGAGAACCAGGAAAGGACACTCGCGCGCATCACTCCACGGTGAAGCGCGTCACAGCCGATCCACCATCGCGGGTAAGCCGCACCATGTAGATCCCACCGGGCAATCCATCCACCGGCAGGGATATGCGTTGCAAGCCGTTCGGCAACATGCCTTCGTGGATGGCCTGAACACGCCGACCCACCACATCGAGCAGGTCGAGTTGCACGCGGCCCGGTACATCAAGTTCGAACATCACGCTGGCCTCGTTCTCCACAGGGTTCGGGACCACCAGCATGGGGAAGGTCCCGGCATCCATCATCTCCTGCAGGCCGACGGGCATGCCGGCGAGGTTGATGTCGTCGATGTAGAGGTTGTTACCACCGTCGCTCTCGAACTCGAACTTGATCCGGAAATTGGCCGTGTGGTAGCCGCTGCTGATGTTGTCAACGACGGCGTAACCCCATTGGTCCAGGCCAGGAACGAAGCTGCTGGTGGTGGTACCACCTGTGGTGAGGCTGTTGCTGCCGCGCATGATCTTGCGCAGGCTCCATGTTGCTCCGCAGTTGTTGCTCACATATACCCGCAGGGCATCATCGCTTGTGCTGGTGCGTTTGGCGTAGGCATAGCGGAAGGAAATATTGATGTCGCTCGCGCCGCTCATGTCGTATGTGGAGGAGAGCAGCTCGTCGAACCGGCCGGCCATGGAGGTGGCGTTCAGGATACGCACACTCTTGGCCCCCGTGAACGCGGCAGCGTTCGTCACCGCGAAGGTGTTATCGCTGTTCTCGTTAACAGGGATCCACTCGACCACAGGGAGGGCGGTGATGTTCTCGAAGCCTTCGATGAACGGAACGGTCTGTCCAGGGTTGGAATAGACGGTCACATAGCTCTCGGTACTGGTGGACAATGTGGTGGTGCCGTCACTTACCGTGAGGGTCACAGGATAGATGCCCGGCTCCGCATAGGTCACCGTGGGGGTGGCATCGCTGGATGTGCTTGGCGTACCCCCGGGGAATTCCCAGGTGCGCGAAGTGATGCCGTGATAGCTCTGATCGGTGAAGGTGATGCCAACGCCGGAGCAGACCATGTGATCCGTACTGGTGAACTCCGCAGCGCAAAGCACAGGTGTGGTGCTTACGCCTGTTGCGGTAAGGTTCGCCGAGGACCAGAGCGTGCTGCGCTGTGCCGTGTTGCTCCCCAATGCAGCGAGCATCCGGGTGCGCTGGCCCACAGTGAACATCTTGGAGCAGTAGGAATACTCCATGTAGTTCTCCACGTTGTCCAGCGGGGAACCGCACGAAGCACCAAGCACATTGCACGATGTCCAACCGATGGTGTTCGGCGTGTCTGTCACGCTGTCATCATCACCGCAGTTCTCCGGCAGGCCGGGGTCATTGCTGTCGCCCCAGCAATGTTTCAAATTGATCCAATGCCCCACTTCATGGGTAAGGGTGCGCGAGTGGCTCACCGAACTTGTACCGGTGGTGCCCACGTAGTTATGCAGCAACACGATGCCATCCGCCTCAGGCCAGTTCGACACGGCCCCCGGCCGATAGGTATAGCCGGCAGCACCATCAGCACTGGCAGCCACCCAGACGTTCAGGTATTTGTTCCGCGGCCATTGGATCAGGTCCTTCATGGTCTGGGTGCCATCGTTGGTCAGCGTCGACACGGTGCGGGTGATCCCCTTGGTGCAGGCCCCCTGTGGGTCTTTGCTCGCCAGGCGGAACTCGATGCCCACATCGGCTACGATGTCCAGGAATTCGGGCCGAACGTTCACCCAATCGGCGTTCAGCTTGTTGTAGTCGTCGTTCAGCACGCGGATGGCGTCGTATACCTGCTCATCGCTGATGTTCTCAGGCCCGTTGTTGTGGATGATGTGGAAAACCACCGGGATGACATAAGGTGAACCGCCCCTTGATCCATCCTCCACGAAGTCGCGCGTGATGTCCTCTAGTTCCTGGTCCGCTGCCGCGATACGTGCCAATTCCACCGGGTCGTTGTGGTGGAAACGCTCCAAGCCACGCAGGTCGTTCGAGCTGCACGGACGCACATTGTCCTGAGCTGAGAGCGCGACGCTGAACACGCCGGAAAAGGCAAGGGCGAGGGAGAGCTTCGTCATGGTTCGGAACCGTGTTTTGGTCAAGGGTCGACGAAGGTACCGGGAACCGCTTGAACGGTCCGTCAAGGGGATCGCCATACGTCCCGCTCCTTTGTGTTCCTAAAACGAAGGGACCCAAGGCGAAAGTCTCCGTGCCAGGGCATCCGTCCCCGGCGAAGGACCAGAAGTGACCGATGAAGGTCAGTGCCGATCCGACCGCGTAAGGATCAACGACTTACGGCACCACAACCCGCACCACCCGCTGTTGGGCTGCTTCGCGCAAGCGCAGGAAGTAGACCCCCCCGGTCAGGGTACCCAGCGGTAAAGCCAGGCGTTGGGTTCCGGAGGGGAGCACGCCTTCGTTCAACACCCGCACCACCTGGCCAAGTACATCCAGCAGTTCCAACCGCGCCTTACCCGCGCTTGAAAGTTGGAAGTACACCTGTGCGTCCTCCATCAATGGATTCGGTACCACCACGAGTGGGCCGTACCCATCGCCAATGGCCTCGGCGATGCCCACCGGTGTTCCGCTGATGTTGATGTCGTCCAGGTAGAGGTTGTTGCCACCATCGCTCTCGAACTCGAACTTGATGCGGAACCGGGAAGTATGGTAGCCGCTGCTGATGTTGCTCACTTCGGTGTAGCCCCATTCGTCGGCACCACTGGGCACGAAATCCCCGGAGATCGTACCACCGGTGGTGAGGCTGTTATTGCCATGAAGGATCTTGCGTAGACTCCAGGTCGCGCCACAGTTGTAGCTCACATACAAGCGCAAGATGTCGTCATCGGTGGCGGTGCGGCGGGCATACGCGTAGCGGAAGGCTATCGTGATATCGGTCGCACCGCTCATGTCGTACGTGTAGGACACCAGTTCATCGAACCGACCTTCCATCGAAGGGGTATTGAGCAGGCGCACGCACTGGTCGCCGGTGAAGGCAGTGGTATTGGTCACTGCGAAAGTGTTGTCGTTGTTGGGGTTCGAAAGGGTCCACTCGACGGTCGGTAGGGCAACGATATCCTCGAACCCATCCACCAGGGGAACGGCCGCACCCGGATCAGCGAGGACGGTGATAAGGTTCTCACTTGTCGTGGTGAGGGTGTTCACACCGTCGCTCACAGTGAGGCTGACCGAATAGGCGCCGGGTTGGGTGTAGGTGATCACAGGGTTCAGTTCCGTGCTCGTAGCCGGTTCACCACCCGGGAAGCTCCACGTGCGCGAAGTGACACCATTGTAGCTCTGGTCGAAGAACTGCGTGGTCGCCCCCGTACAGATCTGCTGCAACGAACTATTGAATTGCGCTGTGCAAAGAACCGGCGTGTTCTGTACCCCGGTCTGTCCGAGGTTCTCCGGTTGCCACAATTCGTTGCGCTGCGCGATCACGTCGGTGAGCGCGGCGATCATCCGATCGGCCTGGCCCACGGTGAACATCTTGTCGCAGTACGAATACTCCATGTAGTTCTCGACGTTGTCCTGTGGCGACTCGCAACTGGCACCGGTAAGCAGGCAAGCGGTCCAGCCCTTTGTGTTCGGCGTATCATCCACCTCGTCGTCCATCGCACAATTCTCCTCAAGCCCGGGCTCGTTGCTGTTGCCCCAGCAATGCATCAAATTCAACCAGTGACCCACCTCGTGGCTCAGCACGCGCGAGTGGTAGAGGGAGCTGGTGCCGATGCTGCCGGTGTAGGTGCTCAACAACACGATCCCATCCGCTTCCGGGTTGCCGTCCAGTGCCCATGGGTAGTTCGTGTATCCCGCGGCGCCATTGGCTACCGCGCATACCCATACGTTCATGTAACGCTCACGGGGCCAATGGATCAGCTGGGTCGTTTCGTGATCACCAACATAGGTGAGCTCGCTCAGCGTGCGCGTGATGCCGTTCGTGCATTGTCCCTCGGGATCCAGGTTCGCCAGGCGGAATTCGATGCCCACATCGGCCACGATGTCGAGGAAGGCGGGCTGCACGTTGACCCAGTCCGGGTTCAACTTGTTATAGTCCTGGTTCAGCACGCGCACCGCATCATAGATCTGCGCATCGGTGATGTTCTCGGGTCCGTTGTTGTGGATGATGTGGAACACCACCGGGATGACAAAGGGTCCGCCACCACCGCGTTCATGGCTTCCAGCGAACGCTCGTGCGCGTTCCGTGGACCTGGCTTTCGCATCCATCGCCCGGGCCCGGGCTTCAGCGCTGTGCCCGAAGAGCCGCTCGTGCATCGCCGCGTCGTTGGCTTTGCACGTGAAGCCATCCGCCGGGACAGGCTGTTGTGCCGCCAGCGGCAATGCGATCGAAAGCGAGAAGATGGTGGGAAGGAGGGGGTAACGCATGGTGCGGAGCAGGACCTGCGCAAGTTAAACCGTTCAACCCTCCGTCACCGAGCGCGGTGTGACCGAAAGCACTGTGATGATGGTGATCCGAGCGTGTACGTGGTGCTCATGGACGCAGCGCCTGATCGAGGTCGGCGATCAAGTCCTCGGCATCCTCCAACCCGACGCTCAGGCGGATGAGCGTATCGGCCAAACCGTTCTTCAGCCGTTCCTCGCGTGGAATGCTCGCATGTGTCATGCTGGCTGGGTGCCCTGAAAGGGATTCCACCCCTCCGAGAGATTCAGCCAAGGAAAAGACCTGGGTGCTGGAGAGGACCTTGAACGCCTCCTCCATCCGGTCGCCTTTGAGTGTAAAGCTCATCATCCCACCGAAGTCCCGCATCTGCTTCGCCGCGACGGCGTGGTTCGGGTGGGTCGCGAAGCCCGGCCAATGAACCTTGTCCACGCGAGGATGCTTCACCAGCCATTCAGCGACGACCTTTCCGTTCTCACAGTGTCGCTGCATGCGAAGGTGCAGGGTCTTCAAGCCGCGCAGCACGAGGAAGCAATCCTGCGGACCGGGTGTGGCACCGCTGCTGTTCTGGATGAACGCCAGACGTTCCGCGAGCACGTCGTCCTTCACGACCAGCGCACCCATTACCACGTCGCTGTGGCCACCGAGGTATTTGGTCACGCTGTGCATCACAATGTCCGCCCCGAGATCAAGAGGCGTCTGTAGATAAGGGCTGGCGAAGGTGTTGTCCACGGCGAGCAAACAGCCCTGCTTCCGGGCTATGGCCACCAACCCGCTGATATCGATGATGCGCAGCAAGGGGTTTGTGGGTGTTTCGGCCCAGATCAACCGTGTGTTCGGCGTGATGGCCGCGGTCACGTTCGCCATGTCACTCATGTCCACGAAGCGGAACTTCACACCAAAGCCCTCATAGATCTTCGTGAAGAGCCGGTAAGTGCCGCCGTACAGGTCGTTGCAACTCACCACCTCGTCGCCCGGCTTCAGCAGTTTCACGACCGCATCGATGCTGGCCATGCCGCTGCTGAAGCACAGGCCGTGCTTCCCGTTCTCCAATGCGGCAAGCGCGTTCTGCAACGCGGAGCGGGTGGGGTTGTGCGTTCGGCTGTACTCGTATCCCTTGTGATCGCCCGGCGCGGCCTGCACGTAGGTGCTGGTCTGATAGATGGGCGTCATGATGGCCCCGGTGGAGGGGTCAGGTTCCACACCCGCGTGGATGGCCTTGGTGCCGAATTTCATGGGGAAAGGATATTGGCGTGCTGCTGGAACGAGGCGGCGAAGGTAGCGCCGGTGCAGGAACGCTTTCCTTGGCGATCTTGCAGTGGATATCACCGGATCGCCCATGTCCCGGAACGCCACTGCGCATATCGCCCTGTTCACCGTCAACTTCATTTATGGGGTGAACTACGTGGTGGCGAAAGGCTTGATGCCCGCGGTGATCGGTCCATCGGGCTTCATCTTGTTGCGTGCGCTGGGCGCTGGGGCTTTGTTCTGGTTCGTGCGGGTCCTTCGGCCTGAACGGGTGGCGAGCCAGGATCTTTTGCGGCTCTTCCTCTGTGCGGTTTTCGGCGTTGCGCTCAACCAGCTGATGTTCTTCCAAGGGCTCATGCGCACCACACCGATCAATGCGAGCATCATCATGGTGGCGACCCCGATCCTGGTGCTGGTGATGTCGGGACTATTGTTGGGCGAACGCATCACCTGGACGAAGACGTTCGGCGTGGCGCTGGGCGCTGTGGGTGCGCTCGCGCTCATCTTCCTCAAACCGAAAGGTGATGGAACAGGTGCGAGCACATTGGGGGATCTCTTCATCCTGATCAACGCCTCTTCCTTCGGCATTTACCTCGTGATCGTGAAACCCCTGATGCGTAAGTACAGCGCGGTCACCGTGATGGCCTGGTCGTTCTTGTTCGGTATCGTTCTCGTGGCGCCTTTCGGTTGGAACGAGTTCCGCGCTGTGGAATGGAACGCACTTGCAACACCGGTGTTGGCAGCGATGGCCTTCGTTGTGGTGATGGTCACCTTCGTAGCCTACTTGCTGAACACATGGGCGCTGGGCCAGGTGAACGCCACGGTGGTGGGTACGTACATCTATATGCAGCCCATGCTGGCCGCCCTGTTCACGTGGGTGTTCATGCGCATAGGAGCTGATCGCTTGGGGATCCCGGGTGAGTACACTTCCGCGCTCGGGTGGCCACAGGGGCTTTGTGCGGCGGCGATCTTCTTCGGCGTGCACCTCGTGAGCCGTACCTCGGGTGATCGGTGAGCGCGGGCGGCGGCTACATTTGCCGCCATCCGCAGCATCGCGGATGGCGCACCGAACATGATCCGCTCCATGACAGGCTTCGGCCGCGCCGAAGGCGTGGTGAAGGATCGAAAGGTCACCGTGGAGGTGCGCTCACTCAACAGCAAGCAACTCGACCTGTTCCTCAAGGTGCCCGGGACAGTGAAAGAGCGCGAGGCGGAGGTGCGACCCTGGTTGAGCGAACAGGTCGTGCGCGGCAAGGCCGAGGTATACATCACCGTTGAACAGTTGCACGCCGCCAAGCGCACAACGTTCGACAAGGAGTTGGTGCGGGCCTACTACACCGAGCTGCGTGAGATCGCCCAGGAGGTGGCGCCCGAGCATACCACGGACCTGTTCGCGCATGTGTTGCGCATGCCCGATGTGGCGAACACCACCAGTGAGCGGCTCGATGACGAGGAGTGGGAAGGGGTGAAGGCACTGCTACGTTCAGCCGTGCAAGCGTTCGATGCCTTCCGATTGAGCGAAGGAGCACGTTTGATGGATGACCTGATCGTACGAACAACGCGCATCGGATCATTGCTTTCCGAGGTGGAGACCATGGATGCAGGCCGCACCGACCGCACCCGCGAACGGTTGCTCGCCAAGCTTGCCGACTTGAAAGTGGAAGTGGATGCGGACCGCTTCGAACAGGAATTGGTCTACTATCTGGAAAAGCTGGACATCAACGAAGAGAAGGTGCGCCTGCGATCGCATCTCACCTACATCGTGGAGACCATGCGCGGTGATGAACAGCAGGGGCGGAAGCTCAGCTTCATTGGTCAGGAAATGGGTCGAGAGATCAACACCATCGGATCGAAGGCCAACGATGCGACGATCCAACGCCTGGTCGTAGTGATGAAGGATGAGTTGGAGAAGGTGAAGGAGCAGGTGATGAACGTCCTCTGATCAGCACGATGGAGCACACTGGCAAATGTGTCATCGTCTCCGCACCGTCCGGTGCGGGCAAGACCACCATCGTGCGTCACCTTATCGACCAGGACCAGGACCTGGCTTTTTCGGTGAGCGCGACCAGCCGCGCCAAGCGCGGGCACGAGGTGGACGGCAGGGATTACTTCTTCATTTCGGTGGAGGAATTCCGTGAACGGATTTCGGATGGCGCCTTCGTGGAGTGGGAGGAGGTGTATCCCGGGCAGTTCTATGGAACCTTGCGCAGCGAGATCGAACGGATCTGGGCCCACGGTCAGAGTCCCATCTTCGATGTCGATGTCGTGGGTGGGCTGCACCTTAAGAGTGCTTTCGGCGAACGCGCACTGGCTTTGTTCGTCAGTCCACCATCGCTCGATGTGCTCGAAGAGCGACTGCACAACCGCGCGACGGAATCAGCGGAGAGTTTGCGCAAGCGGGTGGATAAGGCGGCCCATGAGATGACCTATGCCGGACGGTTCGATGCGATCATCGTGAACGACACGCTCGAACATGCGTGCGGGGAAGCATTGGGCCTTGTGAAACGCTTTCTGTCCTGATGCGCATCGGTTGCCTGTTCGGCACGTTCGACCCACCGCACAATGGCCACCTCGCCATCGCGGAGCATATGTTGCGCGAGCACGAACTCGATCAGGTGTGGTTGGTGGTCACGCCCCAGAACCCGTTCAAGACGGATCTGCAACTGAGCCCGGACCAACAGCGGCTGGCCATGGTAAGGCTGGCGGTGCAAGGGCACCCCGGTTTGATGGCGAGCGGGTTCGAGATCGATCTGCCCAAGCCCAACTATACCGTGGACAGCATGCGCTTCATGCGGCACCGCTGGCCCGATCATCGTTTCGACCTGATCATCGGCAGTGATAACCTTGCGGCGTTCCATAAGTGGAAGGATCCCGAGGAGATCCTGGAGTACCACCGCCTCTTGGTCTATCCACGCTCAGGCTTCAAAGAACACCTTGCCCAGAGTATCTATCATGGTCACCCGGGTGTTCGGGTGATCGCCGATGCATCGCTGCTGGATCTTTCCTCGACCACGATCAGGGAGGATATCCGGGCGTGGCGCCCGGTGGATGATCGCCTTTCCCCGACGGTCGTCGCCTATATCCGCGAGCACGGTCTTTACAAGACCTGAAGCGAGATAGGTTCCACCACACCTGCGGTTTGCAGCAGGTGATCGCGCAGTACGGCGAGGGCACGCTCGTAGGTCGTTTCGTTCACAACGTGTAGATCGCAGAGGTGGCGATAAGGGAGCAGGTAGTTCCGGTAGGCGGGTAGAACATGGTGCTGCCATTGGTATAGCACTTCCTCGGTCCCATACCCCCGTTCCCGGGCATCGCGCCGCAACCGGCGGTCAAGTTGTGCCCCCTCGCTCGCCTCAATGAACACCCGCAGGTCGAACAGGTCGCGCACACCCTCGTGATGCAACACAAAGAGGCCCTCGACCAGGATCACTGGGGCGGGCCTCAGTTCGATCAGTTCCGGCTCCTTGCCCTCCTGGTTGAAGGTGTATTCCTTCCGGTAGATCGGCTCGCCTGCCACCAGGCTCCGGAGATCATTGGCGAGACCATCGAGGTCCACGGAGGTGGGAAGGTCGAAATTGATCTTGCCGTTGGGGTCCACCAACTGCTGCTCCTTGGGCAGGTAGTAGTCGTCCTGGGTGACCAGGCACACGGTACCCTCGGGAAGGCTATCGCGCAGGGCGCGTACCAGGGTGGTCTTGCCCGATCCGCTGCCACCGGCCACACCAACGAGGTAGGCACCACGATGCATGGCCCAAAAATAGGTGGACGGCACACTTCCGGAAAGCCCTGGACATACTTTGGCACGGCAGTTGAAAGTTCTCTAGGTAGGAAACCTAAAGACGACCAGCCATGCCCACCAACGTGAACCGCTACCAGAAGATCAAGCGTGCCGCGACCCGCCTCATGCTGAACGGTGATGTGGAACGATACATGCACGCTCTCCGTTTGATGAGCAGCCTGCGCCCATCGCACACGGGGCTGCCGGCTTGATGATATCGACTGCCTCCTTCGGAGGCTGTCATGAGCGAGAGCTCAGGTTTTGGTGAAAGCGCACGGCGGGGTACCCACGGGACCCCGCCGTTGCGTTTTCGGAGGTCGCGCCCAGCAAGGGCTTACGGACTTTTTCACAGCCGGATGGATCCTTTTACCCGGACTTGGCGTAGAACCGGCCATGACGAAGAGGGACAAAATAGCCTTCATCAAAAGCAGCAAGCGCAAAACGCACGTGTACAATGACCTGAACCGGTACACGGACCAGCAACTGAACGACGTGATCCGCGAGATCGTGCAGGGCCTTATCCGCGAAAGCGAGATCATCGCCAATGCCTACATCAACGGATACCGTTAGCGATGATGCAGCGTGCGCACTGCTGAAGGCTGAAAGCCACAGGTAACGAAGCCCCCACGAAAGTGCGGGGCTTTGTTACTTCCGGCAGGCCGCTCCTTCTTCAAGCGGGGCTATCTTGTCCTACAGACCCCGCCAAGATGAAGGATGCGATGAAGGACCTTGCCCAGTTCCGGATCGATGAACAAGGTTCACTGAGTATCAAGGACCATCCGACCCGGCTTTCCTCGGACCCCCAGAAGAAGGATCTGAAGGAGTCCGTGGAGAAGGATCGTGAGCGGATCGCGGAATTACAGGAACTGCTTTACGCCGGTGGCACACACTCGGTACTGCTCGTCTTCCAAGCGATGGATGCCGCTGGCAAGGATAGTTGCATCGGGCATGTGATGAAAGGGGTGAATCCGGAAGGCTGTCGCGTCTGGAGTTTCAAAGCGCCGAACTCGGAGGAACTGGCCCATGACTTTCTCTGGCGCCATGCCCAAGCGATCCCGGCAAGGGGCCAGTTGGGTGTGCATAACCGTAGCCATTATGAAGAGGTACTTGTGGTGAAGGTGCATCCTGAATACCTGCTGGCGCAGAACATTCCCGGTGTCGACGCTATGGACAAGGTTGGCAAGGGTTTCTGGGAAACGCGCTACGCCTCCATCCGTCAGTTCGAGGAACACCTCGCGGAGCAGGGGGTGGTGATCATGAAATTCTTCTTGAACATGAGCAAGGACGCGCAGAAGGCGCGGCTCCTCGAGCGCATCGATGATCCTGCGAAGAATTGGAAGTTCAAACTTGGCGACGTGAAGGAGCGCGCGCTCTGGGACACGTATCAGGAGGCTTATGTGGCTGCCATAAACGCGACGGCCGCACCGCACGCGCCATGGTTCGTTGTGCCGGCTGATGAGCAATGGGAGACGCGGGCTATCGTTGCAGCGTTGGTGCGCCTACGGTTGGAAGCAATGGGCCTGAAGCCGCCCACTATGAGCGCCAAGGCGACAGCCGAACTGGAACAAGCCCGAAAGGAACTGGGCAAGGCGGAGGCCTGAACCGTTATCGAAACGGGCTGTGACCGCCCACCGCATACCTTCGGCATATGAGCGAGCCGGTGATGAAACGATGGCGCATGAAGACGGCGGCCGACCCGGATGCGGTGAAGGCCTTGGTCTATGAACGCTGCCCTGAAACGGCCGCGCGCCTGTTGGTGCAGCGGAACATCCGGGACCCAAAGACCGCTGCGGCGTTCTTCCGGCCTTCGTTCGATACACTCCATGACCCGTTCCTGATGGCCGGCATGCTGGCCGCGGTGGAAAGGATCGAGCGTGCGTTGGGAGAGAACGAACGCATCATGGTCTATGGTGACTATGATGTGGACGGAACCACCGCTGTTGCCCTGGTCCATTCGTTCCTTTCCCGCTTCACCGGGAACCTCACCTTCTACATCCCCGATCGCTATGCCGAAGGCTATGGCATCTCGTTCCAAGGGATCGACCATGCTGCCAAGGAGAACGTTGGCCTGATCATCGCGCTCGATTGTGGGATCAAATCGATCGACAAGGTGGCCTACGCCACGGAACGCGGCATCGATTTCATCATTTGTGATCACCACCGCCCCGGTGATACACTGCCCCGAGCGGTGGCGGTGCTCGACCCCAAGCGCGACGACTGCCCATACCCGTTCAAGGAACTGAGCGGATGTGGCATCGGCTTCAAGCTGATGCAGGGTTTCGCCCAGCGCAACACCATCCCCTTCGCCGATCTGGAGCCGCTGCTCGATCTGGTGGCGGTGAGCACCGCGTGCGATATCGTGCCGGTGACCGGCGAGAACCGCGTGCTCTCGCACTTCGGTCTACAGCGCCTGAACGACGATCCCCGGCCAGGCATGAAGGCCATGATGGGCATGGCCAACGTGAAGAAGCGGCTCTCCGTGACCGACCTGGTCTTCACCATCGGTCCGCGCATCAATGCGGCGGGGCGGGTGGAACATGGCAAGCAGGCGGTGGAGTTGCTTCTGGCCCATGAACAAGGACAGGCGGATGCCATCGGGCTGCGTGTGGATGGCAACAACAGCCACCGGCAGGAATTGGACAAGGAGATGACGCGTGAGGCGCTCGAACATATCGCCGGGGACCAGGTGATGCGCGACGCATGGAGCACGGTGGTGTTCCAATCCACGTGGCACAAGGGTGTGGTCGGGATCGTCGCTTCGCGGCTGGTCGATCAATACTACCGGCCCACGGTGGTGCTCACGGAGAGCAACGGCAAGGTGGTCGGTTCGGCGCGCAGCGTTAAAGGGTTCGATGTCTACGAGGCGATCAACGCGTGCAGCGATCTGCTGGAGCAGTTCGGTGGGCATATGTACGCCGCTGGTCTCACCATGCCGACCGAGAACGTCCAGCTATTCCGGGAGCGCTTCGAACAGGTTGTGCGCGCGACCATCGCCCCTGAGCAACGCATACCCGAGGAAGAGGTGGATGCCGAAGTGCGGTTGAGCGACCTCGGCGACCCGCTGATCAAAGTGTTGCATCACATGGCTCCCTATGGGCCCGGGAATATGCGGCCGGTCTTCCTTTCGCGTGGTGTGGTCGATTCGGGCTCGGTCCGCATCGTTGGGGAGAACCACCTGAAGATGCGTTTGTGCCACCCCGATGAACCCAAACGCGCTTTTGATGCGATCGCCTTCCGACAGGCGCACCACCTTGACATGGTCAAGAGCGGCCAAGCTTTCAGCGCGCTCTACGTGGTCGAAGAGAACGAATGGCAGGGGCGGACGACGGTGCAGTTGAACATCAAGGATATGAAGCCGGGGACCGAGAACTTGTTGGTGAACGAACCAGCCCGTGTTGACCGAATAGTGAACGCCGATCCGGTCTGATGAATCCAAACCAAGGACCTGGTTCAGCGTCTACCACCGACCGAACTCCGATACCCATGCGCAGAACATTACCTGCCCTCCTTCTCTTCACCACAGCCTCGACCCTGGCTGGTCAGGCCCCCACATGGAGTGATGATGTGGCGTGCATCGTCTATACCCATTGCACGCCCTGCCACCATGAAGGCGGTGCGGGCCACTTCAGCCTTACGACCTACGCCGATGCCTACTACTGGCGCATCGACATGCGCGACCTGACGCAGGTGCGCTACATGCCGCCCTGGCCACCGGACGAAGCATACCGTTCGCTCGCTCATGAGCGTTCGCTCACCCAGGACGAGATCGACATCATCGCTGCATGGGTGAACGCCGACTCTCCGGAGGGCCTTCCGCAGAACGCACCACCACCACCTGCTTATTCCAACGAACCGCTGATCAGCCCGGCGGACATCACGGCGATCATGGAGGACTACGTGATCCCGGCCTCGACCACCGACCTGTACCGCTGCTTCGTGCTGGACATCGATAACCCGGAGGACCGGTACATCACCGGGATGGAGGTTATCCCGGGGAACACACGGATGGTGCACCACGCGCTGGTTTACCAGGACACGAGCGGACAGGCGCGGGTATTGGACGATGGAGATCTGGAACCGGGCTACACCAGCTTCGGGGGCATTGGTGTGGAGGGCGCGAAACTCATCGGGGTGTGGGTTCCTGGGGCCGATCCGTTCTTCACACCACCCGGCATGGGTATCAAGTTGCTCGCCGACGCGGATATCGTCATCCAGATCCACTATCCGGCCAACAGCGAGGTGGAAGTGGACAGTACGCGATTGAACATCCAGCTCAGCCCTGGGGGCTTCGTGCGCGATCTGGCCATCGACCCCATCCTGTACCACGGTCCACCAAGCCTGGTGGATGGACCGTTGATCATCCCGCCGAACGAAGTGCGCACCTTCCACGAGGAATATACCGTGACATTCCCGGCCACCATCACCGCCATCGGACCTCACAGCCATTTGTTGGGCAAGCGCATGAAAGCCTACGCGGTGCGTCCAGGTAACGACACGGTGCCGCTGATAGACATCCCTGATTGGGACTTCCGTTGGCAAGGGCTTTACTCGTTCCGCCAGCCCATCTACTTGCCCACGGGTACGGTGGTTTATGGGGAGGCCACGTACGACAATACGGTGGACAATCCTGATAATCCGAACACACCACCCGATTGGGTGTGGTTGGGCGAGGCGACCACGAACGAGATGATGCTCTTCTACTTCGCTTGGACGATCGGCTTGCAGAGTGATGAGAACATCGTCGTGGACAACAGCGCACACCAGGCGCACTATCTGGCCTGCACAACGGAATTCAACATCGGGATGGGGGAGGTGGCTGCATCCTCCCAACTAGGCGTTCGGCCCGTTCCAGCCCACAATGCGATCACCGTCACCACCGATGGACAGGGGTCTGAAGTGCGATTGCTCGACATATTCGGACGCATTGTACTCAGCGAGCAGATCAGCGATCGGACGCAAGAGGTCGATGTCGCCAAGCTCGCACGTGGGACCTACGTTGTCGAATTGCTTCCGCACAACGGTAGTAACCCGTTGCGCACCAAGGTGCTGCTGGAATGATCACCGTCAACACCGACGAGCATTTCATGCGGCAGGCGCTCCGCGAGGCGGAGCAGTCCTTCAAAGTCGACGAGGTTCCGGTGGGAGCGGTGATCGTTTGCCAGGACCGCATCATCGCACGTGCGCACAACCTCACCGAACGGCTCAACGATGTGACCGCGCATGCCGAGATGCAGGCCATCACAGCTGCTGCTGAATTTTTGGGCGGCAAGTACCTGAAGGAGTGTACACTCTTCGTGACGGTTGAGCCCTGCGTGATGTGCGCCGGAGCGCTGCACTGGTCGCAGGTGGGACGTATCGTCTTCGGCGCGTTCGACGAGAAGGCGGGCTATCGCCGGATGGGTGCGCGATTGCTCCATCCTAAGACCACTGTTGTCGGCGGCGTATTGGAAGCCGAATGTGCTGACCTGATGAAGGCCTTCTTCAAGAGGAAGCGGGCACTTTAGCCCACCGCATCGCGCAACGATCAGGGCAGTTGTTGGGCGCGCGTTGCGGTCGGTACCGAGCCACCCACACTTTGCAGGATCGGGTCGCGATCGTTGTCCTGTCCGATGTAACGCACCAGCCGGTCCAGGTTCACATCCTCCTGGAAGTAGCCCGGCCCCGCCGTGTTCGTAGGCACACTTCCGCCAACAGCACCAAGCACCGGGTCGCGGTCGTTGCCCTGGCCAGTGTACTGTAGCACGTTATCGCGCAGCACATTACCGGACCACAAGGCCATGCGGCCATTCACCGGTCGGCGTGCTTCGATGCCGTAAGTGGTGGTGCCGGTGGAAGTGAAGTCCACCGTGAGCGGTGATCCCGTCAGCGCGACCGGCGCTGCCGTCATCGCACCCAGGTGATTGCGATGCCGCGCCGCGACGTAGTAATTACCCGGCCCTGCGAGGAACGTCACCGGTGAAAGGCCATCCTTGTCCACCACATCACCATCCCGCTGGACCAATGCGCAGCGTGTGGCGACCCGCGTTGCTGGTGTCACACTGTTCCGCAACTCCAGGAGCACCCAGTCCACCACGGCGTTGTCCCCGGTCGTGGTGAGTACGCTCGCTGCGATGGTCTCCCCGCCACCACCACCCACCTGGGCGAAGCCGAGACCGGTGTAAGGTTCGGTAAGAGGGAACGCCGCCGCTGTGCGTAAGCTGTCACGCATGCGATCGGTGCCAGGGTCGTACGCGCCATCGAGCAGCAGTTTCAGGGCCACCTTCACACCGTTGCTCTCCACTTGCGCATTGTCCAGGTAAAGCCAGTTGCCGTAGCCGTTGATGCCCACGAACCGGAACATCACGGTCTGTCCGTCATAGGCGCTTATGTCCATGTCGTGCGCCAGCCATTGTGCGCACGCGTTAGGGGTGTAGGAATTCGTTGAATAAGCCGTCGTCTGGAGCGCAGCACCGGAGGCCTGGTAGAGTGCTGTCCAGCTTCCACCGCAATTCGTGCTGATGTCCACGCGAAATCCGTCCACGTAACTCGACGAATAGCCCGAATAGGCATGGCTGAACTTCAAGTGCGTTCCAGCGGCAAGGCTCACCAACGGTGTGAGCAGCCGATCCTCCTGCCCAACGGCGTTCACGCTGTAGAAGTCGATAGACCACGAGCGGCTGCCGACACAAGCGCTTTGGCCGGTCATTGAGGTGGTGGTCCATGTCCCGCCTCCGTCGACGTTCTGCAACGTCCAGCCCGCAGGGGTCGTGGCTCCGCTCTCGATCGCTTCCGTGAAGGGCGCGCTGATGGTGGTCGCCGCGCTCAGCGTGATCGCACTGGTGGCTTGGTCGTTGCCAGCGTATTGATCCCCGGCCAGGGCTGTGGAAACAACGAGGCTGTGGGCACCGACACCGCTCACCACCACCGGCTGTGTGAAGGTGAACGTCGTTGATGCACCACCTGCGAGTGTTCCAGCGA
The DNA here is from genome assembly GCA_039933875.1 of Flavobacteriales bacterium. Taxonomy (GTDB): domain Bacteria; phylum Bacteroidota; class Bacteroidia; order Flavobacteriales_F; family PHOS-HE28; genus PHOS-HE28. The sequence goes on from JBDTNF010000216.1 coordinate 20,979, forward strand.
ACGTTTGGACGACCTGCGTACCACCATCGAGTTGGTAGCGCACGTTGAAGCCGGTTTGGGTCGATTGTCCATAGTTGCGGATGGTCGCACTCACGGTGAGCGGCGTACCTCCACAGTCGAACAACGCACCCACTGGCGATAGCACCGCGGCCACGCCAACGTTGTTCGGCAGCGGTGTGTCATAGGCTTCCGCCTGGTCGAGTCGATTGTTCGAACTACCCTGGCTCGCGCTGGAGCCAAGGCCACGCCGTGCGAAGGCGGCCCAGATCAGATTCTGGTTCGCGCCACCGAAATCAGCCAGGTCCGCGGCGAGGATGGCATCGCGGGCATCAACGAAACCGGGGTTGCACGGTGTGAGTTTGAGGCCGTCGACCACCAGTTGCATCGCGATGTTGTTACCGCCATTGCCTGTGTACACATCAGGGTCGAAACCGTATTGGTTGATCAGTTCCCAGGTCATCTCCCACAGCATGGTGCACCAAACGAACCCCACACCGTGCGGCGCGGCGAGGGATGGGTTGTTGAGCGCCGCGTACGTATAGCTGTTCTCGCTGAAGTTCGTGCTGTACGGCGCGGGGCGGATGCCGCCACCGGTGATGCTCTGGCCAAGGACATAGGTGCCGATGCCGCGGCGGTCCGTGCCTTGGTCGCCTGGTTCGATGGTCATGACGAGTCCGAACCAATCGCTCCAGCCTTCGCCCATCTGTTCCGCGTTGCCGAGGCAATTCGTGTTGGCAGGGCCGCCCACCAAGCGGTTGCTGATGCCATGCGTGTACTCGTGGGCAATGATACCGTTGTCGATGTCGCCGTCCCGCTGTGGTGAAGTGCTGGTCCAGATGTACATCTGCATACGTGGGTTGCCGCCATCGGGTGGTGTCCCGAAGTTGGCGTTGTTGGTACCACCGCCGTCCTGTGCGTCGGCCAGCACGTAGTCGTTGCCCGCCCCACCTCGTCCGTAGTTGTTCTGCTGGAAGTTCCCACTGGGGTCGTCGAAACCGTACTGGTACCAAACGTCGTGCATCAGGTTGTTCCAGTAGAACAGGTTGGTGGTGGCCGCGTTCACGTAGGTGGACGGTGCAGCAGCGAGGTTGTATGTGAAATCGAAGTCGAGCGTTGGGCCGCCGCTGGGACTTGCTCCCGTGCCGTCGTTCGCATTGGCATCCTCTTGTGCGAGCACGTTGTTCCCTCGCGTGATCGTGTACTCCGCGCCAGCGGCACCGTTCGTATCGTGCCAGCCGAACGGAGAAGCGACCCCACCCCCGGTCCAAGGCGCGTTGCGGATGGCGTTGCTGCCGTGGCTCGGGCTTTCCAAAGGCAGCGGATATACACGGTAGTCGTTCGGGGCCGCAGGAGCGAAGGGAACTTCAGGCTCGTTGAACATGGAGTGTTCAAAGGCCTCATCGAACCCGCACTGGCTCACCCAATCGTTGCGGTCCAACTCAGCACCGGTCACCGCATTGATGCGCACGTTCCACCAGTGTGAACCACCGGGTACATAGTGGTTCACGTTCCAGGCCAGCAACAGGCGCTCGCCTACGGGTTGGTAGACGAGTTCGACGTTCACCGGCTGACCTCCCAACGCACTACCGTCATAACTCAGCTTTCGACCGTCGTCACTGCTGCTCATAAGGACAGGAAGGGGTGTGCCGGGAGCGGTCTTCGCCAGAACGGTCCGCAATGCATCACTCGCGGATAGGACGGGCTCTGTGACATTCACCCGCTTCGCCATATGCGGCCAGGCGCCATTGTTCAATTTCAGCAAGGCGCCCCCCGCACTTGTGTGGATCGCGATGTCGCCGTTCCACACTTCGATACCCTGCCAGCGCTGGCGCAGGAAAAGGTGGTGCATCCCGTTGCGCGTCGTGTGGTAGTCATCCTTCACGACCAGGTCGGCGATGTCCTCATCCGCGAAGCCCCCTTCCTTCAACTGTTTGGAGACTTCCTCGGGGAGCTTACCCAAGCGCTGCTGGGCGTTGGCGGACAGACCGAATGCGATCGCAGCGAGCAGCGGGAACGTGAAGCGGATGGTCATGGGTTTCGAAAGTGGAGGCGAATTTACCCGGATGGACAGGCACGAGGCAAGGAGGATCGTCAGGTCCATGGGATCCTGACACCGGTTCAGGATCGGGTGGACCTGTTTTCCATGGCAACTATCTTTGTACCCTCCTTTTCTACGACCGGCTTACCGGTGTGCCAAGGCGATCCTAACGCAACCTCCACATCCCGCATGTATCCTCCTGAACTTGTTGCCCCGATGAAGTCCGACCTGACCATGGCCGGTTTCGAGCAATTGCAGACCCCCGAGCAAGTCGATAAAGCGCTTACCCAACCTGGTACCGTGCTCTGCGTGGTGAACAGCGTGTGTGGCTGCGCTGCTGGCGCCGCACGTCCGGGCGTGAAGAAGTCGCTCACCGGCGCCAAACGCCCAACGAACCTCGTCACCGTGTTCGCTGGTGTGGACACCGACGCGACCCACCAGGCCCGCCAGCACTTCCTGCCTTATCCGCCGAGCAGCCCGAGTATCGCGCTGTTCAAAGACGGTAAACTGGTGCATTTCGTGGAACGCCACCACATCGAAGGCCGTACGGCCGACATGATCGCCGATCATCTGATGATGGCGTACGACGAGTTCTGCTAGTTCGCACCCCACCATCGCGCGAAGCCCTCCGATATCTCTCGGCGGGCTTCTTCGTATAGGCTGTCAGGGAAGACGGGGTCTCGCGACAAACCGCAGAAACCATTCAACGACCATGCGCTGCTTCTCCACGTTCCTCATGCTCCTTCCACTGTTCGCCTCAGCCCAAGACCTCGTGAGCCAGGCACCGCTGAACCGCACTGTCCTGCTAGAGGAGTATACCGCGATCAATTGTGGCAATTGTCCGGCGGCCCACGTGGTGGCGGGCACCATCGAGACGAGCCACCCCGCCGCGGTGATCGGGGTAGAGGTGCATGGTGGAAGCCTCTCGGTCCCGTCGGGTGGACAGCCCGATCTGCGTTCTGTGGAAGGTAGCGCCCTCTGGAGCCAATACGGGGTCAACTTCCAGCCGCAAGGCATGGTGAACCGCCAGGGTTTGCAGGCCGCTGCACAATGGACCGGTGCGGTGAACACCGCGTTGGCCACTTCATCGCCAGTGAACGTCGGCATGGCCGCGAGTTTCGATCAGGGATCGCGGCTGCTGACCGTGGACGTTGAACTGTACTACACCGCTGACGGTACAGGTGGCACCGACCGCATTTGCGTGTTGCTCACCGAGGACCACATTGTCGGATATCAGCAGGATTATGCGAATGGTGCCCAGCCGAACTACGATCATCGCCATGCGCTACGCTCTTACCTCACCCCGTTGGCGGGCGATGAGGTGACCCCCACAACGGCGGGTAGCAGCACGGTGCGTACGTACACCTTCACGGTGCCTGAAATTTGGAACATCGATCAGTGCGCGGCGGTCGCATTTATCGGCGAACAAAGCGTAGGCAGTGCACCCGGTGTCGTTTATCAGGTCGCCTCGGTGGATGCCTCGGGCGGCGCGACAACCGGGATCAACACACCTTATCAGGAGCGCCTCGGTACGGCGTTCCCTGTGCCTGCCGCGTTGGTGGTCTACATTCCGTTCGCCCCCGCGATGGACATTGACGTGTTGTTGTTGCGTGATCCTTTCGGCCGTGTGGTCCGCGAGGAACATGTGGCCATGGGACAACAAGGCCTTCTGCTCGATGTGAGTGGCCTGGCAAGTGGCATCTATTTCTATGGTTTTTCGAGCGGTGCTGCGAAGCCACTGATCGTGCGGCACTGATCCCCTGCTTCATTGAAAAGCCCCCGATCTCCTGGGGGCTTTTCAGTTCACAAGCAAGGGACGAATGGGTCGCTACCGCAGATGCACTACACGGCCGACCCGGTAAATGGAGCCATCCTTGGTAATGCACCGCAGCGTGAAGACGCCGGTGCCGAGCTCATCCCCGTGCAGCGTAATGGAGCGGCTATTCGCCGGAACCAGCATCACACAGCGGCCCTGCGCGTCGATCACCTGCAACACGGTCCCATCCGCTGGATCCGTCGGTAAGACCACCGTGGTGGTATGCGTGAACGGATCCGGATGGGTGATGATGGAGGAGGCGTTCAACGCGGCCACCGCGGTGATGATCAATGCGTACGGTGCCGAGGTCGGTGTGCAACCGATGCTGTCGGTCACGGTCACTGTATAGCTACCGCTTTCCGTGGCCACCAGTGCCTGTTGATCCGCACCCGGCAGATCAACACCGTCCAGGGCCCATTGGTAGTGCAGCCCCGGGCCCGCCAACAACGTATTGTCCCCGAGGTCAGCGATGGATGTGCTCGCGAGCAGGCAGTCAAAGAGCGTGTTCAGTGTACTGTTGGTGATCACAGGTTCGTTCAGGTCGAACACGATCCGTGCGGTGTTCTCGATCACTGTTCCAGCCGGTGAGGCAGGTAACGGCGCAATGCTGAAGATGAGATGACCCTGGCTGCCGAGCTGATCCGCACCGCTATCGGGGAGCATGATGTTGTTGAAGGTGAACAAGGCTTCGCCGCCAGCTTCGACGCTCAGCGTGAATGGATGTGTCCAGCCCAGGACCTGCAGCGAACCGTGGTCCAGCTGTGGCGATAGCTGGTCATGGATCACAACCGTAGTGGCGGTATCGTTGCCGGTGTTCTGGAAGCGGATGGTGTAGATGAGCCGCTCGGTGTCGATCGG